>JAHQVX010000073.1 GCA_019634125.1 Saprospiraceae bacterium | reverse complement strand
GTTGTAAGCAAACATTTGCTACTTTTAATTCAAGAATTGATCATGCCATCTAAAAAACTACGTTTTACCAACTCCAACGGTTATGAATTGAGTGCACGACTCGATACACCTTACGAAACTCCTGAACACTATGCGATTTTTGCGCATTGTTTCACTTGTTCGAAAAATTTCAAAGCCGTTCGTACCATTAGTAAATCGCTTATCGCGAATGGCTTTGGTGTACTTCGATTCGATTTTACTGGATTGGGTGAAAGTGAAGGCGATTTTGAAGACACCAATTTTACGAGTAATGTCTTGGATTTGCTTTGTGCTGCGGAATACTTAGCTGAAGAATTTGGTCCGCCATCCATCATGCTTGGGCACTCACTGGGAGGTGCCGCTACGATGTGTGCTGCGAATCAGCTCGACTTCATCAAGGCATATGTCACCATCGCTGCCCCGGCTTCGCCGGGGCATGTAGGCCACTTCTTCGAACACCACACCGAAGCCCTCGAAAAAGAAGGCAAAGCCCTCGTAACCATCGGGGGAAGAAACTTTACCGTGAAACAACAATTCCTCGACGATATTAAAGAACAAAACATTGCCCGAATCCTCAATGAAAGCCAAAAACCAATCCTCATCTTCCATAGCCCACAAGATGAAATCGTAGAAATCGAAAACGCTACCGAAATCTATAAAAACGCCCGACACCCAAAAAGCTTCATTTCCTTAGCTGGCGCAGACCATATGCTCAACAATGAGAAAGACGCCATCTATGTAGGCGATGTAACCGCCAGCTGGGCCTTGCGGTATTTATCTTAGCAACCAATGAGAAAATACATCACTGAATTTCTTGGTACGCTCTTTCTAGTATTGGTGGTGCTTATTGCCATCGACTACCAAGTTGGATTGGTGGTTCCTACACTTATAGCTGGGGTTCTAATGGTGCTCATCTACATAGGAGCTCCCTACTCCAAAGCACATTACAATCCAGCAGTCAGCCTTGCCTTTTTTTTGAGAAAAGATATTTCATCCCAGCAATTATTGGGCTATTGGGCAAGTGAACTACTGGGCACAATTTCGGCCATGGGCATCTATCGAATAATAGGGCCGAAAGCGCAAACAAAAGAATGGTACGACGTTCAATCGCTAAGTATTCAAGTAGGATTTGCAGAGTTGGTCGCCACTTGCTGCTTAGTTGCAGTTATTCTTGCGGTTGCCACTCTAAAACAAACTGCTGGTAATCGTTATTACGGTGTGGCGATTGCGGGAATGGTGTGGTTAATGATTGTACTACTCGGGCCTATTTCAAGTGCCATCATGAATCCAAGTGTGCTCATAGGCTTAACCATGAATAATTTTGAATTGAAGACGTTCTCATTTTATTTAGGCATGGAGTTCCTTGCGGCTATTGGCGTAGCCTTGGCTTTTAACGCCGGGTTTGGATCGGCAAATGAATAGAATTGGACATCTTCAGATCCCATCCCCAAAAATGGGTATTTTTTGAGACACTCCCTTTATTTCACAAGTAGTTAATACTGTTCAAGTATATTTAATGTTGTAAAGGGGCACCTACTTAACCCAAAACGTTCAGCATTATTTCTGTGCCTAATTAAAATAATGCATATTGAGCCCATCCCAGCAAGCTGGGATGGGCTTCTTGTTTCAACAATAATTTATCTAAGTTGAATCGCCAACTCTTTTAACTGCGCTTCATCTACAGGAGCAGGAGCATCTAACATCACATCTCTTCCGCTATTATTCTTCGGGAAAGCAATGAAGTCGCGAATACTATCCGCACCGCCAAACAACGAGCAAAGTCGGTCGAATCCAAAGGCAATCCCGCCGTGCGGTGGCGCACCATACTCAAAAGCACCCATTAAAAAGCCGAACTGGGCCTGGGCTTCCTCCTTCGAAAAGCCTAACAAATCGAACATCCTACTTTGTAATCCCCGATCGTGAATTCGGATGGAACCCCCACCTACTTCTACCCCATTAATGACCATATCGTAGGCATTGGCTTTGACTTCGCCAGGAGCCGTGTCAATTTTATCTAAATCTTCTGGTTTCGGACTCGTAAATGGGTGATGCATAGCATGGTACCGCTCGGTGTCTTCATCCCACTCTAATAATGGGAAATCCATGACCCATAAGCATTTGTACGTGCCCTTATCGCGCAAGCCTAGTCGTTCGCCCATTTCTAAGCGCAACTCTCCTAATGCTTTTCGTGTCTTATGTAAATCACCAGCTAACACTAGAATTAAATCACCCGGCTGTGCACCAAAGCGCTCGGCCCAAGCCTTTAAATCGTCCTGACTATAGAACTTATCGACAGAAGACTTAAAGCTCCCATCCGCATTACATTTCACATAGACCAAGCCTTTCATTCCAATCTGCGGACGCTTCACCCAATCGGTTAAACCATCCAGTTGCTTCCGTGTATAGTCCGCACAACCTTTGGCATTAATGCCGATAATCGCCTCCACACTATCAAAGACCACAAAACCTTTGCCTTGCACTAAATCAGTCAACTCTGAAAACGGCATTCCGAAACGAATATCCGGCTTATCCGACCCATACAAACGCATAGCATCATCAAATTGCATACGCTCAAATTTAGGTAAGTCGATGCCTTTCTCTACTTGGAATAAATGCCGAATCAAGCCTTCGAAGGTGTTTAAAATATCTTCTTGTTCTACAAAGGCCATTTCGCAGTCAATCTGAGTAAACTCTGGCTGACGATCGGCACGTAAATCCTCGTCTCGAAAGCAACGCGTAATTTGATAATACTTATCGAATCCGCTCACCATAAGCAGCTGCTTAAACGTCTGCGGGCTTTGCGGGAGCGCATAGAACTGCCCTTCGTTCATTCGACTTGGCACAACGAAATCGCGCGCGCCTTCTGGCGTGCTCTTAATTAAAAAGGGCGTTTCAATATCTAAAAAGCCTTGGCTGTTTAAGTAAGTCCGAGTGGCTGCGCCTACTCGATGGCGCAGCATGATATTATCACGCACTTCTTGCCTACGAAGATCTAAGTAACGGTAAGTCATTCGCAGGTCTTCCCCACCATCAGTATCGTTTTCAATAGTAAAAGGCGGTGTTTTAGATGCGTTAAGCACGACCAAGTCTGTGGCTTTGATCTCAATATCGCCGGTAGGCATGTTTGGATTTTTAGAAGAACGCTCAATCACTTCACCAGTGACTTGGAGTACGAATTCGCGTCCAGCTTTGCGAGCTTGCTCGCAAAGCGCACTATCCTCATCCATATTGAACACTACTTGAGTAATTCCATAACGATCCCGTAAGTCCACAAAAGTCATTCCGCCCAAATCTCGGGTTTTTTGTACCCAACCAGCTAATGTAATCGCCTGTCCAATATGTTCGCTGCGCAATTCGCCGCAAGTGTGTGTTCTATACATGCCTTATTCTTCTAAGAAGGCGCAAAAATAGGGAGATAATACCCAATTGTAAAGACTACCGAAAGTAATTTCCAGTTTACAATGCATTTTTTCAATTTTTATACGAACCAGACAAAATACTTAAGAGAACGGAAAATTGGTTGTTAAATAAAGGTTGAGTATCTTTCCAAAGTTGTTGAATTTATGAAAACCCAACTTACGCTTCTTTTAGCCCTAATCTTTTCTCTAAGTTATAGCCAAATCCAAATCGGATCAGATATTGATGGTGAGTCTACTGATGATGAAACTGGCACTTCAGTGGCCCTGTCATCAGATGGCACTCGCATTGTAATTGGCGCTCCCTTTAACGATGGAAATGGTAACAACAATGGACATGTAAGAGTGTTCGAAGAAAGTGGTGGCACTTGGTCACAAATTGGATCAGATATTAACGGAGCATCAGGGAGCGGACAAGTCCAAGAAGGTTTCTCTGTTTCGATTTCTGCTAACGGCAGCCGGATTGCTACAGGTTCACCATTTGCCGATATTGGAGTGGCGAACTCTGGTAGGGTACGAGTATTTGAAGAAAGCAGCGGTACATGGACGCAAGTTGGAGGTGATATCCTAGGAGCAAGCGTGAATGAACGCAGCGGCTTTTCCATATCATTGTCCGCCGACGGAACGCGGGTAGCTATTGGTGCACCATTAAACGGTGATTCGTTTTCGCTAGCTGGTGAAGTCCGTGTATTTCAAGAAAGTGGCGGAACTTGGACACAACTTGGTGGAGATATCAACGGAATTGTTGAGTCTGAGCAGTCTGCAAGAGCGGTAGCTTTATCCGGAGATGGTAGCCGACTTGCCATTGGGGCTATTGGGAGTGGAGCAGGAGGTGGTGTCAACGAAAACGGCCAAGTCCGAGTATTTGAAGAAAGTGGCGGTACTTGGTCACAAGTAGGTAGCTCAATAACTGGTGAGGCCGTTAACGATCGATTTGGAGCTTCTGTAGCCCTTTCCCAAGATGGATCAAGACTAATAGCTGGCGCCCCTTTAAATGATGGAACTGCGGCCTCTGCCGGCCATGCACGTGTATTTGAAGAAGCTGGAGGAATATGGACCCAAGTGGGAACAGACATAGAAGCAGAAACTGGTGGAGACAATTTCGGAACTGCTGTAGCTATTTCTAACGATGGGCTTCGTATCGCAGTAGGTGCCCCGTTCAACGACGGAACAGGGAATAACGCAGGACATGTTCGTGTTTTTCAAGAAGATGCTGGAGATTGGGTGCAAGCAGGAATAGATATCGATGGAGAAACTTCGGAAGATGAGTCAGGCACCTCCATTTCAATATCGGGAGACGGACTCCGAATTGCCATTGGTGCACCACTTAACGATAATCCCGGAGGATTTAATTCTGGCCATGTTCGAGTCTATGAAGATTTTCTTATTCTGCCCATCGAGTTACTATCATTTCAAGCACAACTTAAGAATCAAGGGATAGAAATCATTTGGAAAACTGCTCAAGAAGAAAACAATCACGGATTTGAACTTGAACGATCTGATAACGGTACAGAATGGCAGACTATTCATTTCGAACAAGCCAAAGGCAATACTTCCGTTAATAACTATTCCTTCTTAGACACACAGCCCAAAGAAGGGCTGAATTATTATCGCTTGAAACAGATTGACATGAATGGACAACATGTGTATTACGATATTGTTCTTGCGGAGTTTCTTTCTCCAAAAACAGCTCGTTTATTCTACAAAAACCCATCATCTAGGCAGGTACAATTTCAATTGATCAACTCAAAAATGCAAGACTTTCAACTCAACATTTTTACTCCCACTGGGCAAGTGATTTGGCAAAGCCCTAGAATCAAAACCTCCAACTCATGGTCGAAGACTATTGAACTGGGTACCGGAATATACTTTTTATCTTGGGCACAAGGCAACAAAGTCTTCTCTGACAAGCTTATTGTGCATTAGCAACGGTTTTACTATCTTTAAGATGACCATAAAACACTTCAAGTATGAGAAGGGGAATTTCTACCATACTACTTTTTTCATTTATTACTACTTTTTCTCAAACCCAAATTGGTGATGATATTGATGGGGGGGAAATAAATAGCGAAAGTTTTGGAGCAGCCATTGCACTATCTGCAGATGGCTCCATTATGGCAATAGGCGCGCCCAATAATCACGATGTAGGCACGAATGCTGGTCATGTACGTGTATACGAAAGTCTTGCTGGAGTATGGACTCTAATTGGAGGTGATATCAATGCCGAGGCTGTTGGAGATAATTTTGGCGGTGCAGTTGCCCTTTCTTCCGATGGAACCATATTAGCTGTTGGGGCTGATCAGAATGATGGAAATGGCACCTCCTCTGGTCATGTTCGAGTCTATGAAAACATCAGTGGGACCTGGATACAAATAGGACAAGATATCGATGGAGAAAACACCTTCGATCAAAGTGGACAATCTGTAGATCTTTCTGCAGATGGGAGTATTGTTGCCATTGGAGCCCATCGGAACGATGGAACTGGATCCAATGCGGGACATGTTCGCATTTTCGAAAATATTGCTGGCACATGGACACAAATTGGATCAGACATCGATGGAGAAGCCGCCGGTGATCAATTGGGTTGGTCCGTTTCATTATCTGATGCTGGAGATATTGTGGCCATTGGTGCCAATTTTAATGATGGAAATGGCAATGGTTCAGGTCATGTAAGAGTATATGAAAACATAGCAGGCACATGGACTCAGATAGGAGTAGATATAGATGGAGAAGCTGCTGAGGATCTAAGTGGAAGCTCTGTAGATATATCTTCGGATGGAACTATCGTAGCCATTGGTGCTTCAAGGAACAGCGATGCTGCTACGCAGGCTGGACATGTTCGTATTTATGAAAATATCTCTGGCACGTGGACACAAATCGGACAAGATATTGATGGATATAATCTAGGAGATTTAAGTGGAGATGCTGTGAGTATTTCCTCAGACGGATCAAAGGTAGCCATCGGAGCCATATTTAATGATGATAATGGAGAAAATTCCGGACAGGTTCGTATCTATGAATTCATATCAGGCACTTGGTTCCTCATTGATCAAGATATTCTAGGTCTAGAAAATGGAGATTTGAATGGATCATCTGTAGCGCTCTCTGACAATGGTAGTATTGTAGCTATGGGCGCTTCTGGGAATAACGACGCCGGTTATAATATTGGCCATGTTAGAGCATTTGAAGATATAAGCGGGACTTGGACGCAACTGGGTAGTACCATCAATGGGGGCGGGACTCTAGGTCCAGGAGATAATAGTGGTATTGTTGACCTGTCTCAAGACGGATCTATCGTGGCGATTGGAGCAACTGGAAATGACGGAAATGGAAGTAATTCTGGGCATGTTCGAGTCTATGAAAACCAAGCAGGTAGCTGGATACAAATTGGACAAGACATTGACGGAGAAGATTCAGGAGACCGTTCAGGTTTAGCTGTTGCTTTGTCTGACACTGGTGACATAGTGGCTATTGGCGCGGGTATTAATGCTGGAAATGGGAACAGTTCTGGCCATGTGAGAGTATATGAAAATATATCGGGCACTTGGACACAAATTGGACAAGACATCGATGGAGAAGCTCCTTCTGATGTAGCTGGAAGTGCCATATCTCTCTCTGCAGATGGTAGTATTCTTGCTGTAGGAGCACGCTTAAATGATGGAGCCGGTTCTAGTTCTGGACATGTCCGAATCTTTGAAAATCTGGGGGGGACATGGACACAAATTGGATTGGACATTAATGGAGAAGCCGCTGCTGATCAGTTAGGACACGCAGTAGATTTATCAGATGATGGAACTATTGTGGCAATTGGAGCCCCTTTCAATGATGGTAATGGACCAGGTTCTGGACATGTTCGCATTTATGAAAATATAGCAGGAACATGGACACAAGTCGGGCAAGACATTGATGGAGAGGCCGCTGGAGATAGCTTTGGCTATTCTGTTGCCCTATCTAGTGATGGCTCAATAGTTGCTGCTGGTGCAAGGGGAAATGATGCGAATGGGGGCAACGCAGGACATGTTCGAATATTCGAGAATATTGCTGGAGTATGGACTCAAATTGGTACCGACATTGATGGAGAAGCTGCGGCTGACGATTCGGGTTATGCCATAGATATCTCTTCAGATGGCTCAATAGTTGCCATTGGGGCGAGGACAAATGATGGAACAGCAACTTCTTCTGGACATGTTCGAGTTTATGAAAATATAGCAGGCACGTGGACTCAAAAGGGTTCAGATATAGATGGAGAAGCAGCATCAGATGTTTCCGGCCAATATGTTGCCCTGTCTGGCAACGGGTTTACCGTTGCTATTGGGGCTCCTTTTAATGATGGAAATGGTCAAGATGCTGGACATGTTAGAGTTTATGAATTTGCCTTGATACTTCCCGTTGACTTTATAAGTTTCCAAGGAAAATCGATATCTGAAGGAATAGAACTGATTTGGAAAACTGCTCAAGAAGAAAACAATCACGGGTTTGAACTTGAACGATCTGCAGATGGGATAGAATGGCAGACTATTCATATCGAACAAGCCAAAGGCAATACTTCCATAAATAATTACTCCTTCTTAGACACACAGCCCAAAGAAGGACTGAATTATTATCGCTTGAAACAGATTGACATGAATGGTCAATTCACTTTTTCAGATGTTGTAGCCCTTGAATGGACTAAATTTAAACGGGTTGAAATAATCTTTCCTAATCCTTCAAAGAATCATGTTGAAGTGCTCATTCAAAACCCGAAAGGCTCCGCCTTTCGGTTATCCGCCATCGCTCCAAGTGGTGAAGTCGTTTGGCAAAGCCCGCAAATCACCAACCAAACCACTTGGTCGCACAACCTCGCTCTGCAACCAGGAATCTACTTTCTCCGACTTCAAACACCCTATCAAACCATTACAGAACGCGTTGTAATCATCTCAGATTAATTTTTCATTAAAAATGTTGGCTACCATGACAGAATTGTTTCCAATTCTTTACCTTTGAATTATTCTTAGATAAGAATGATTCTCCTTTATGAAAACCATAGACTTTTCAAAAAAATTAGCAGATAAAGGCTTACGGGTAACCTCTCAACGGCTAGCAATTATTGAGGCGATCTACGCCCTAGACAACCACCCATCTGCAGAACATATCATCGAATATGTGAAAGAAAACCATCCCAGCATTTCGGTTGGTACCGTTTACAAAGTATTGGACACCTACGTTGAACACGACATCCTTCAACGCGTAAAAACCGACGGTGATGTCATGCGCTTCGATCCGCTTCTCGATAAACATCACCATTTATATTGCGTAGAAAGCGATCAAATCGAAGATTATGAAGATGAAGAATTAGATCAACTCATCGCTTCTCACCTTAAAAAGAAAGGGATAAAGAATTTCGAGATCAAAGATTTTAAATTACATATAACAGGAAATTTTAAATAAACAAAACACATGAAAGGAATGACGAACGGGAAATGTCCCGTCATGCACGGAGGCAACACCCTCACGGAAAAAACCGTAACCGAGTGGTGGCCCAATTCACTCAATCTAGACATCCTTCACCAACACGACAGCAAGACCAATCCCCTTGGTCCCGACTTCGATTACCGTGAAGAACTCAAAAAGCTCGATGTAGCAGCGCTAAAGCAAGACTTAAACGATTTAATGACAGATAGCCAAGACTGGTGGCCAGCTGATTGGGGGCACTACGGCGGACTCATGATCCGTATGGCGTGGCACGCAGCTGGATCGTACCGAATTTCTGATGGAAGAGGTGGTGCAGGAAATGGAAATCTTCGCTTTGCCCCATTAAATTCGTGGCCAGACAATACCAGTTTAGACAAAGCAAAACGTCTACTCTGGCCTATTAAAAAGAAGTATGGCAACAAAGTAAGCTGGGCCGACTTGATGATACTTGCAGGAAATGTGGCTTACGAAAGCATGGGCTTAAAAACATTCGGTTTCTCTTTTGGTCGTGAAGATATTTGGCACCCAGAAAAAGATACTTATTGGGGTGCTGAGAAGGAATGGCTGGCGCCGAGTGATAGTCGATATGGTGATTTAGGCGATGCCTCTACCATGGAAAATCCGCTCGCAGCCGTACAAATGGGTTTAATTTATGTAAATCCAGAAGGCGTAAACGGCAACCCCGATCCGCTTCGAACTGCTGCACATATCCGAGAGACATTCAAACGAATGGCCATGAACGATGAAGAAACGGCAGCTTTAACCTGTGGTGGTCATACCGTGGGCAAAGCCCACGGTAATGGCGATGCCGGAGCCCTCGGGCCAGAGCCAGAAGCAGCACCTATCGAACAACAAGGTTTTGGATGGCACAACCCTAACAACGGCGGTGTTGGTAGACATGCCGTTACTTCAGGTATTGAAGGTGCTTGGACACAACATCCAACCAAATGGGATAATGGGTACTTCGAAATGCTTTTCAATCATGATTGGGAGTTGAGAAAAAGCCCAGCAGGTGCACAACAATGGGAGCCTGTAGCGATCGCTGAAGAAATGAAACCAGTAGATGTGGAAGACCCTTCTATCCGCCAAAATCCAATTATGACAGATGCAGATATGGCCATGAAAATGGATCCAGCTTATAAAGCCATTTGCATGAAGTTCTGGGAAGACCACGACTACTTCTCCGACACCTTTGCACGAGCTTGGTTTAAGCTAACCCATAGAGATATGGGGCCAAAAGCACGTTACTTCGGACCAGAAGTACCTACAGAAGAACTCATTTGGCAAGACCCTGTTCCACAAGGAAAGAAAGATTACGATGTAGCTGCAGTGAAAGCAAAAATTGCGAATTCTGGCCTTGCTGTTTCTGAAATGGTTGCTACAGCTTGGGATAGTGCACGAACGTTTAGAGGTTCCGACCTTAGGGGAGGGGCAAACGGAGCAAGAATCCGATTAGCCCCACAAAAAGACTGGGCTGGAAACGAACCAGCCCGGCTTTCGAAAGTGCTTTCTACACTTCAACCCATTGCCGATGAATTTGGAATCAGCTTAGCAGACACCATCGTTCTAGCTGGAAACCTAGGCGTAGAGCATGCTGCTCAAGCAGCTGGAGTTTCTATTGAAGTCCCATTTGCTGCGGGAAGAGGCGATGCTTCTACCGAACAAACTGATGCCGAATCTTTTGAGCCACTAGAACCTTTAGCCGATGGCTTTAGAAATTGGTTGAAAGAAGATTACATCGTAAGCCCAGAGGAAATGTTATTAGACCGCGCCCAATTATTAGGGTTAACTGCTGCGGAAATGACTGCGCTTATCGGTGGAATGCGCGTAATGGACACCAATCATGGAGGGAGCAAACATGGCGTGTTTACAGATCGTCCTGGTGCTTTAACCAACGACTTCTTCGTGAACTTAACCGATATGGCCTACGAATGGAAGCCTACAGGTGCTAATGAATACCAAGTTCGTGACCGTAAAACATTTGATGTAAAATGGACAGCTACACGAGCCGACTTAGTATTTGGATCGAATGCTGTACTTCGTGCGTATGCAGAAGTCTATGCACAAGACGACAGTCAGGAACGTTTTGTTCATGACTTTGTAAAAGCATGGACAAAAGTGATGAACGCTGATCGCTTCGATTTAAAATATAGCTAGGCGCTATTTTGTTCTAGATATCGATCTCCCTCCCGCCGTTGGCGGGAGGGTTTTCTTTTTTATATTAGTTCCATCTATGCAGCCATTCAAACTCTTCGCAGTACTTCTTATAGCTTCATTGCTGTTCGCTTGTAAATCACCAACTCAAGGTGTAATTGCAGATCAAGCCATGGTCGTTACTGCTCATCCAGACGCCTCTGCCATTGGCCACGACATCCTCAGAATGGGCGGAAATGCCTACGATGCCGCCATTGCCGTGCAATTTGCCCTGGCCGTAGCTTACCCACGCGCTGGTAATATTGGAGGTGGTGGTTTTGCCGTGATTCGTACAGCGGATGGCCAATCAACCACCTTAGACTTCCGCGAAAAAGCCCCACTAGCCGCATCTGAAACCATGTATTTAGATGAACTCGGCAAGCCTATTGAAAAATTAAGCACCCTAGGGCATTATGCAGTGAGCGTTCCTGGTACAGTTCGAGGCATGTGGGATCTGCATCAAAAATATGGCTCTATCCCCTGGCCAGCACTCATAGAACCAGCTTACTATTTAGCCAAAAATGGCGTCGTGCTTACTGAAGCTGAAGCGAAGAAACTCAACGACTTTCAAGAAGCATTCTATTCCGCGAACGATCACGCCATCGTCACCTTGAAAGACAACGGTTGGCAAGCTGGCGACACCATCGTATATCAGGAACTGGCAGCAACTTTGAAACGCATTCAAGAACAAGGTGTTACCGACTTCTATGAAGGACAAACAGCTCAATACATCGTGGAGGAAATGCAACGAAATGAAGGCATTATCACCCTAGAAGACCTCAAAAAATACGAAGCCAAATGGCGCGAGCCACTGACCGGAAAGTATAAAGATTACACCGTCATTAGCATGCCGCCTCCATCCAGCGGTGGCATTTGCCTCCTTCAGCTATTACAAGGCATAGAAGCTGCTGGCATTGTCCAAGCAGAACACAATTCACCTGCATACATTCATATGCTTTCAGAATTGGAACGACGTGCCTTTGCAGATCGAGCGACCTATCTGGGAGATGCTGATTTCTACCCAGTTCCTATTGACAGTCTGTTGGATCCTGAATACATTGCCGAAAACCTGGCCGATTTCGATCTAGAATCTGCTACGCCTTCCAATAGCATTAAGGCTGGCGAAGTCAATGTAGTAGAAAGTATAGAAACGACGCATTTCTCTATTGTAGATGCTAAAGGAAATGCCATTGCGCTCACAACAACGCTAAATGGAAACTATGGAAGTAAAGTCATGGTAAAAGGGGCCGGCTTCTTTTTGAACAATGAAATGGACGACTTCTCAGTGAAACCTGGCGTTCCTAATATGTTCGGCCTAGTGGGTGCTGAAGCGAATAAAATCGAAGCCGAGAAACGGATGTTGAGCTCCATGACGCCAACCATCTTAGAAAAAGAAGGTGAATTATTCATGGTAGTGGGCACACCCGGTGGCTCAACCATTATCACGTCTGTATTTCAAACCATCCTCAATGTCGTGGACCATGGCATGACGATGCAAGAGGCTGTAAATGCCAAGAAAGTGCACCACCAATGGCTTCCAGACCGGATTTTACACGAACCAAATGCTTTTTCAAAGCAAACTAAGGCGGCACTCGAAGCGATGGGACATACGTTCGAAGAAAGAACATATATTGGGAAAGTTGATGCCATACTTGTTTTACCAGATGGACGATTAGAAGGCGCTGCAGATCCAAGAGGCGATGATGTAGCGATGGGCTTTTAATGGATTTTGGTGCTACCTTTAGGTGTGTCAACGCACTACGATATTATTTTCACCGGCGGCGGTGCCGCCGCCTTATCACTGGCCTACCGCGGCATGCAGTCGGGCATATTTGCCAACAAACAACTACTCATCATCGAGCCCAGCGCCAAAACATCTAACGATAAAACCTGGTGCTTCTGGGAAGAACAAGCTGGACCTTTCGAAGATATTCTCTTCAAGCGCTGGGCACATATGAAAGTCTACGGAAATAACGGCCGAGAAATCGTACTTCAGCCAGGCAGTTTCGAGTATAAGATGATTCGCAGTATCGACTTCTATGAACACACCTTAAATTATTTGAAGCAGCAAACTAACATTACGTTTTTACAGGCTTCGGTAGATGAAATCAACGCGAACAAAGTAGGTAAGGCCGTTGCCCACGCCGAAGGCGTGGGCTATTCCGCCGATACTATCTTCAACTCCATCTTCAAAAAACCCCATCTACAATCCGATCAGAACTACTTTATTCAACACTTCCTGGGCGAGATCATTCAACTGCCAGCCAATAACCACATCGACCCAGAGGCCATCCACCTCATGGATTTTCGGACCTCCCAAGAACACGGCACAGCCTTCTTCTATGTGCTGCCGCTCCACAACAATCAAGTGCTTGTAGAATATACGCTGTTTACCAAACAAGTGCTCGATCGAACGGCATATAAAACCGCGATAAAAGCATTTATTCAGGAACATTTAATGGTGTCAGATTATGAAGTATTGGAAGAAGAGTACGGAGAAATTCCGATGACCGATTTTCCATTCCAACGCTTCGATGGCCGAGTAGTCAATATTGGCAGTGCTGGTGGCGATACGCGCGGATCTTCAGGATATACCTTTTCCAATATTCAACGCACGGTTTCGGCCATATTACAGGCGTATAGAAAAACCGGCCAGCCGGTTTTTCAAAAACCCACCATCAGTAAAAAACACCAACTCTACGATAAAACCTTACTCCGTGTCCTCAACAACAACCAATACCAAGGCCACGAAATGTTCACCGATTTGTTTACCAAGGCCCCGGCGCACAAAGTCTTCCGTTTCCTAGATGGCACCTCCACACTAATCGAAGACACCGCAATCATGACGAGCCTAAAATCAAAACATTTCATCTTTCCATTTATCAATTCGATCTAAATCTTATTGTATTTTGAACACGAATGATAGTGTGTAGCTCACACCTTATAAGCTTATCTTCGGCCGGCCTTAAACGGCTTTTCTTTCATAATTTCAAAGAATAACAAATTCGAATGAGAATTATTTTTACTTTACTAGTGTTGGGTTCTACACTTTTACCACACTCAGCACTGGCACAAACATTTTCTCTTCAAGGAACAGTGTATGATGAAAATTCCGACCCACTTATCGGTGCTACCGTGAGAGGTCCGAATCAAGCGGCTATTACGGATACGAATGGCGCATTTGTTCTTGAAGGTGTAAACGTTAACGATGTACTTACCATCAGCTTTATTGGATATGAAGATGTTTCTTACACAGTAAACGCGGGAGACAACAATATTCAATTAACCTTAGGTGTCCTGGCAACAAATCTCGAAGATGTCGTTGTGATCGGATACGGTACAGTGGAGAAAAGTGATGCTACCGGTGCGGTAGAATCCATCACTTCGAAAGACTTTAACAAAGGCCCGATTGTGTCGGCCACTAGCCTCATCCAAGGGAAATCTGCTGGGGTAAGTGTTGCAGCCCCATCCGGACAACCCGGCTCAGGCTCCATTGTTAGAGTTCGAGGCTTGTCTTCTATCTCCAATACATCAGATCCCCTCTATATTGTTGATGGCGTTCCCCTCGACCGACAAAATGGTCCAGCCGGTTCTAGAAACCCACTCAACTTTATTAACCCGCAAGACATTGAATCCATTAATATTCTAAAAGATGCCAGTGCTACCGCCATCTACGGATCTAGAGCATCGGCAGGAGTGATCATCATTACTACTAAAGGTGGAAGCGATCGACTTACAGTAGAATATAGTGCTAATGTGCAACAGCAGCGTCCTATTGAGAACATTAACGTACTTGGGGCAGATGACTTTAGAAACCTTGTTACCCAAGAAGGCACCGCTGATCAGGTCGCATTTCTTGGCAACAGCAACACAAATTGGCAAGATCAAATCTGGCAAAATGCAATCGGCACAGAACACAACCTAAGTGTTTCTGGAAAGTTGCTAAAAGACATCGATATGCCATTTAGAGCTTCTGTCGGGTACAGCAACCTAGATGGCATCCTTCAAACTGGGAATTTCGAACGCCTAACTGGTAGCTTAAATGTTCGACCTTCATTCCTTGGTGGCGCGTTAAAAGTGAATGCCAATGCGCGATTCGCCAGAGAAAACAACCAATTCGCAAACGGATCTGCCATTGGGGAAGCACTAACGGCTGACCCTACGCAATCTGTTTTTTCAGAAGATCCTATTTATGAAGCCTATGGAGGATATTACCACCCAACTTCACCTGGATCTTCTGAACCGCTTTTCATAGGTAACCCGGTTGCCTCACTGAACTTAGTGGATAATACAGGGAATGTCAATCAATTCGTCGGGAATATTCAAACCAATTACGAATTACCTTGGGTTAAAGGCCTTTCTGCCAACCTCAACCTCGCCTTAGAAACGGCAGATGGTGAAAACTTTAACTATTCTTCCCCATTCCTTTCAATAGACAATATTGAAGGGGGCGGAGGTGGATTCTCCGAAAAAACAAATCAAACGATGGAGTATTATATGCTCTATAGACCTGAACTCGGAGAAAGCCCAGTAACGAACTTCGATATCCAAGGAGGATACTCCTATCAAAACTTTGAATTTGGTGGAGGGTCCCAAAATATCGACGTGAATTCTGGAACCATCATCCAAAGCATTCCAAATAGTAGCACGATCAACCTCCAAGCATTCTTCGGTAGAGCAAACATCGAACTCTTCGATAAATTCCTTCTAACAGGTACTATACGCAGAGATGGAACCAGCCGATTCATCGAAGAAAATAGATGGGGCAATTTCCCTTCTGTTGCTGGAGCGTGGAAATTGATCAATGAAAATTTCTTGGAAGACAGTCAAGTATTCTCCGACTTAAAGCTGAGAGCAAGTTGGGGAATTACCGGAAATCAAGAAGTTGGAGGCGCTTATCCTTCATTTGCCCTTTACCAAACATCTAACGATCAAGCCAATTATATTTTTGATGATGGCACATTTGGAATTCTTCGGGCCGACCCATACAACAACAACTTAAAATGGGAAGAAACCGAAACGATCAACCTAGGTTTAGACTTTGGTTTATTAAGTGATCGAATTACAGGATCATTCGAGCTTTACCAAAGAGATATTACCGACCTATTGAACCAAACCAACTTCCCAGCAGGAACGATTACTACAAACAGATTCGATGCGAATATTGCCAACATGGAAACCAAAGGCGTTGAATTGAATCTATCTGGTTACGCCATCGACAGAGAAGACTTATCACTTCGATTAGGCATCAACACAACAGTTCAAGATATTGAAGTTACCCAGTTGAATGCTGTTCCTAACCAAGACTTCGTAGACGATAACTATGGAAATATTGGTTTTGGTCAGAACGGACAAGGGTTAAGTGTTGGCTACACGCCATTCAGCTATTACACATTCAGACAAGTGTATGATAGCAATGGAAATCCGATCGAAAACTTATTCGTTGACTTAAATAACGATGGGATCATAAATGACGAAGATCGCTTTATTAACGAATCGCCATTTGCCGACATCCTATTCAACTTCAATAATGAGTTGATCTGGAAAAACTTCTCACTAAACACTGTTTGGAGAGCCAGTTACGGCAACTTCGCCATGAATAACATTAATGCGACGTTCGGAAATTATAACGCTCTCTTTGGGCAACAAGACGAACCTAAAAACATTGTTGACAATGTTTTAGTCACAGATTTTACTGAAACTAACAATGAGATTCTAAGGTCTGATTATTATGTCCAAGATGCTTCCTTCGTAAAGCTGGATAACATTACTGCAGGATACAACCTCAGTGATTTATTCAATAATGACAAACTCAACCTTTCCATCAACGGAAGTGTACAAAATGTATTAGTCCTTACAGACTATGATGGAATTGATCCGGAAATCGGCATAGATAACGTTACTTATCTACGCCCGCGAATTTTCTTATTTGGAGTAAATGCAACGTATTAAAATGAAAAAATCAATCGTATATATTTTATTGCTGTTTACCTGCTTTTTTAGCTGTACAGATGAGCTAAATCAAGAGCCTACGGATGGCCGGGAAACAGATGAAACTGCTTTTCAAGAAGATCCTCTTGCAGCCTACCAAGAGATTATTGCGAAAGTTTACGCCTCATTTATCTTAACTGGTCAACAAGGTCCTGCCGGAAATGCCGATGTGTCTTTCCCTGATGAAGGATTCACATCTTATATCCGCCAATACTTCAAATTGCAAGAATGGTCAACCGATGAAGGCATTTGTGCTTGGACGGATCCAGGCATTCCCCAAATCAATGAGAATACTTGGGGTACAACAAACAGCTTGGTATCTATGATCTACTCGCGAATTTTCTTCACCGTGAGTATTGCCAACGACTTCTTAAGACAGGCTACCCCGGAAAAACTAGATGCACGTGGCTTAACCGCCAGTGAACGAGAGCTTGTAGAACGCTATAGTGCTGAAGCGCGCTTTTTACGAGCAATGGCTTATTATCATGCTTTAGATTTATTCGGAAATGTAGCTCCAGTATTTGAAACTGACCCTGAAGGCTTCTTTACCCCTGAACGCATGACCAGAAGTGAGCTCTTCGATTACGTTGAAAGTGAATTACTTGCCATTGAGGGCGAATTATTGGCGCCAAGAGCAAGTTACGGTAGAGCTGACCAAGGCGCCCTTTGGATGTTGTTAGCCAAGTTATACCTTAACGCAGAAGTATACACAGGCACACCACGATATACAGAGAGTCTAGCACAACTGAATAAAGTCATTCAGGATGGTGGATACGCCTTAGCAGATGATTACAGCTATAATTTCTTAGCCGACAATCATACTTCTCCAGAAATTATTTACCCGATTGTAAGTGATGGGGAGTTGATGCAAAATTTCGGTGGCACTACATTTATCATTGCTGCCTCATTAGGTGATCCGATTAGTGGTGCAACTGCTGAAAGTGACTTCGGGACCAATCAACGCTGGTTTGGCCATAGAACTCGAAGTAGTTTAATTGACAAATTCGATGATTTTACTGGAGCTGGCGATGAACGCGCCATCTTCGGTTTTGATGGGTTTACCAAGGACATTGAAACACCTCGAAATTATGGAGAAGGCTTTGCCGTATTGAAATACAAGAACAGGGATAAGATGGGCAATCCAGGTTCGAACATTGTGTTCTCTGATGTTGACTTCCCAGTTTTCAGACTCGCGGATGCATATTTAATGTATGCAGAATGTGTGGTTCGGGGAGGAGCAGGTGGCGACATGGCTACTGCCACCCAATACATCAACGACTTAAGAGATCGAGCCTTTGGTGTAGGCAATCCCGATGGAAACGTTGGTCAGAGTGAAATCGACCTTGACTTTTTAATCGATGAGCGGGCACGTGAACTGTATTGGGAAGCGCACCGCAGACAGGATTTAATCCGTTTCGGAAACTACACAGGAAGCACTTACAACTGGCCTTGGAAAGGCGGTAGCGCTTCTGGAACTTCAATTCCAGACTTTAGAGCAATCTACCCCATTCCGAGTGCAGACCTTAGTGCAAACCCGAATTTAATCCAAAATCCAGGCTATTAAAAAACTATAGAAATCATAAACCATGAAGCATATATTTAAAATTTTCTTACTCTCATTAACAGGTTTTTTCCTGTTTTCATGCTCTGATGATGACCAAGCTACTGAAGCAACTCTAGAGTTGCTTCAGGAACCGGTTCTATCCCTACTCAACAATGTAGATGTTACTGTAACAGAAAATAACCAAAGTCAGCAAGCTGTTCCTTTATCGTGGACAGCTGCCAACTATGGCATACTTATTCCGATTGATTATACGGTCCAAATGGATTTGGTAGGAAACAACTTTGCCAGTCCGGTTGATGTAACGACCACGAGTGAACTACAATACAGTTTAACCGGATCTGAAATCAATCAAATTCTTTACGACTGGGGCGTTTTCCCAGGAATTGAAGCCCCAGTAGAGTTAAGAGTAGTTTCTTCAGCTGGTGACAATGCCAACCTTCCAGGAAATTCGAATCCTATTCAAATCAATGCAACTGGCTTCGATCCATTTCCGAATACGGATGCAACGATTTTCATTGCTACCCAATTCCCTGATTATACTTGGGACTGGAGAGCTGCACCAAGCATCTGTGATGTGGCCGACAACGGAAATTACTCAGGTTACCTAGGGGTTTCTTCAGATGATAGCCACTACCTGGTACCAAACAGAGGTGAATTTACCTACTTCGGAGCTGGAGATTTAGACGGCGTATTTGAAGAAGGTGGCGATGGCATTGTTCCAAGCTCTTCTGGTTACTATCAACTCACGGTAAATACAAATACGCGCGTTTACAGCTTCACTGAAATCAACTTAGGCATCATTGGTGCTGCAACACCAGGCGGATGGGGAGCAGATACCGACTTAACCTTCGATGCAGCAACGGGGATTTGGGAAGGTACGATGCAACTTCAACCAGGTGGCTATAAGTTTCGTGCAAACGACGATTGGGGCATCCAATGGGGTCAAGCTGCAGAAACAGGTATCCTCCAACAAGGTGGTGGCGACTTAAACTTCGAAGCCGAAGCAGGTGAATACACTATTACCGTTGACTTGAGTAGCTGTTGCCTCAGGTATGCGATCTCTAATGTGTTTGAATTTGGAGATTGCCCAGAACCAGGTGATGAGGAAGAAGAAGTTGGCGTAGAGCAACTCTATATGGTAGGTGCCATTCAGGAACATTATGGAACTGGACAGTGGGATCCAACGAATGCCATTCCAATGTTTTACAATGAAGGTTTAGCCACACCAGGTTGGGAAGGTTATATTAAAGCCAATGCTGGCCAAAACATGAAGTTTGTTGGTCTACAAGGCTCTTGGGATGAGGTAAATGCTGAAAACGTAAACTTTGGCTCGCCAGGTGGAGACACAAATGCACTTACCGGCGATATCGTGGCTGATGGTTCTAGTGGCGCCATTACACTTGACGAAGGTGGTTTCTGGTATGTATTTATCCCTGCAGATCTTTCTACTTACCAATTTGTGAAGCAGCAATGGGGAATTATCGGATCTTCCACGCCAGACGGTTGGAATGGAGAGACAGACATGACTTACAATGCCGATCAAAATCAATGGGAAATCACACAAGACCTCGTAGACGGGGAACTGAAATTCCGTTCACGATCTATTGGAAATGCCACTGGAAATCACAATGGTGGTGGTGCCGATTGGTCGTACAATATTGGTACAGATGCTGCGCCGCACGCATCCGACCAAGGAGATGGAAACTTTGGTGTGACTGCGGGAAGTTATTCTATCGTTGTATCGTTTGATCCACAAGGAAATGCAACTGTAACTGGCTTATAAGATGGGAAGTATGAAACAATTAAAAATTCTTTTCTTACTCATTGCTGCATTGATTTCTTTTCAATGCAACGACGATGATGTAGAACAACTAGATATTAATGATCCAATAGTGGATCCAGGTGAAAGTGTGGTTCCTACAACCGATCCAACATCTGACGAAGTTCCCCCTGCGGCTATGAATTTGTTAAACGAACTCAATGACGATAGCCGTGTAATGATGCAAGCGTTTTATTGGGATTGTGAGCCAGTTGGGAGTTGGTGGGATTTAGTAAGTGCTAAACTGGATGACTGGTCTGATATTGGTGTGGATCGAATTTGGGTACCTGCCCCTGGGAAAGGAGCAGGAGGCCAATTCTCTATGGGTTATGACCCTTATGACTACTTTGATTTGGGCGAGTACGACCAAAAAGGTGCCGTGGAAACCCGATTCGGTTCGCGTGCTGAGCTAGAAGCTATGATTGCTAAAGCTCATAGTGTAGGAATTGATGTCATTGCAGATATCGTACTCAACCACAACAGCGGTGGAGATGAGCAAGAAGTACATCCTATTACTGGAGAGTCTAATTATACCAAATTCACTCCGGCTTCGGGGCGTTTTTTCAGGACATGGGAAGACTTTCACCCGAATAATCTTCAAGAATTTGATGAAGGTGCACTATTCTTTGCTGAGACCGATTTAAGCCATGTTGTGGCAAATGTTTCCTTGAACCTATGGGCGGGAGATGACTCGGTAGCCAAATGGTATAAGAATACGATTGGTTTTGATGGCTGGCGATTTGACTATGTAAAAGGATTCCCTGCGTGGGCGGTAGAAGCATTTGTAGATGCTACAGATGGCGCTTGGAGTGTGGGAGAAAACTTTGATGGTAACACCGATGTGGTGGCTGACTGGGTGGATGCAACCAATGGTCGATCTAAAGCTTTCGACTTTCCAATGTTTTACAAAATGGAGCAAGCCTTTGACGGGGGTGATTTAAACCGGTTAGCGGAAGATATGTATTGGAAAAGAGATGCCTTTAACTCCGTTACCTTCGTAAGTAATCACGATACGGAAAAAGACCCTGAACCTGGGAATGTGATTTCGAACAAAGGGTTGGCCTACGCGTACATGTTAACGCATGAAGGCTATCCTACGCTTTTCTACTTGGACTACGAACACGAAGTAGCTATGAGTAAAGAAGAGATGCGTCGATTAGTCCTCATCCATAACAGTATTGCTTTTGGTACTACGGATATTCTTCATGTAGACAACAATGAGTATGTTGCACGAAGAAATGGAGATCAGTCCAACGGAGAGCCTGGTTTGGTGGTTTACTTGAATTTAAGTGATGGCGAAAAGACCATAGAGGTAGACACGAACTGGGATAATACCGTTATTGTAGACTACGCTCAAAATGATTTAAGCGAAATTACTACCGACGGCAGCGGAATGGCCACGATAACTGTTCCAGCTAAGTCGTATACTATTTGGGCTCCACAAAGCTGGTAGTCTGAACATAGCATTATCACCCCACCGCCTTTGGCGGTGGGGTGTTTCATTTCCGTATTCAAAACAAAACCATGAGAAGCATCCACCTTCTGCTCATCTTCTGTCTGTTTGCTTGTAAATCAGCAGCACCTACCACAGAGGTAGCACCCGAATTACAAGGATATACCATTGATCAAGATAACGTCACCTTCATCTTCTCTCCAGACCTCTATGCTGTTTCTCCCAGCAAAGTAGTTGTCACGGGCATGTTTAGAGACTGGAGTCAAGATATGGACAACGCTGCATGGCAGCTTAAACCCAATGGCAATCAATGGACATTGACTGTAGACAATTCCGACCAACTCATTCAGCCCCAACACACCTTCAAATTTAGAATTGACGACGGAACATGGCTCGACCCGCCAAGCCATGCACCCAATCTGAAGGGCTCAGACCTGGTCTTCGAAGCCCATGTCCAAGCCCTTACGCTGCATTCGGAAGTGGTAAACGAGACCACCATAGAACTAACGTTTTCGTCGCCCACAACGCCTAAAATGGAAGATTTCACGCTGTATAACACGGAAGATGAGGTTGTTCCGTTAAAAGCCCTCCAACAACAATCGGAGACCACTTTCATCTTACAAACAGTAAGCCCAATAGCGATTAAACAGCCTCATTTTATAACCTATAAGAAACTCGATATAAAACAACATTGCTCATATGATGGCTGGTTTAAACAACTCTACTCCGATAAAGCGCTCGGTGCAAATATTGTAAACGGAAAAACGGAAATCCGCCTCTTCGCTCCGAGAGCAGAATCCGTTAAAGTCTATTTATTTGAAAGCAGAACAGGCCAACGTCGTGAAGTTCGCACCTTAGTAGAAGATGAAAACGGGGTCTGGGAAACGACCTTCGACGAAGACCTCAGTGGATTGTATTACGACTTCTCCATCCATGGTAAAACTGCCCCTGGAAATCACTTCTACAGCACAACACCAATCCATTTCACAGATCCCTACGCTCGTGTAAGTGATAATACTTGGGGGAGAGCGCGAATTTGGCCGAAAACAGAACCGGCAACCCCCTTAAAGAATGGCATTCCCAAACTGGAAGATGTGATCGCCTATGAAGTGCACGTGCAAGATTTCACCGATCAGCTTCCCGTTGATCCATCTATAAAAGGAACGATTCCAGCCATGACCGTTCGAGGGCTAAAAAATGCGAATGGCGAAAAAATTGGCTTTGATTATCTCCTCGACTTAGGCATTAATGTGCTTCATCTTATGCCGATGCAAGAGTACTTACACTTCCCGGATGATGATTGGAAAGCCAGCTTTCAGAATGATACCTATATGATTGAGCAAGGCATTAGCGAAGAGAATTACCAATGGGGGTATCGAACCTCACATGCTTTTGCCGTGGAATCTAAGTACCGTACAAAAGGCAAGGAACCTGGTACTGAACGGGAAGAGTTCAGAGACTTAGTGCAAGCTTTTCATGATGAGGGCATTGCTGTTATTATCGACATCGTGCCGAACCACACGGTCGAAAATATGGTGGAACAGGAGCAATACTTCAACTTCAACGCCATCGATAAGCAATATTATTATCGAACGAAGGATTTTAGCCACATAGGCGAATATGGCAATGAGGTAAAAACAGAAAACCGGCCAATGGTGCGGAGATGGCTTATTGATCAATGCAAGCATTGGATTGAAGAGTTTGGTATTGATGGGTTTCGAATCGATTTAGCTGGGCAAATTGATGAACAATCCTTAATTGCGCTTAAAGAAGCGCTTGGTCCAGACATCATCGTTTATGGAGAAGCTTGGATTGGGTCAAACGATCCCGCTTTTGAAGCGAATCCAGATTGGGATTGGTATAAGGCTGACGCACCGATTACATTTTTTCAAGACGATTCTCGAAATGCCTATAAAGGGCCCGTATTTGAGCTAAATGATAAGCTAAAAGACCGAGGTTGGCCAGGTGGAAAATACGATGAGCGTGGAAATGTAATGAAAGGTCTAGCAAATAAATTCCCAGACGATGACACACCGCTAAGTGGGATTTCCTACTTAGACATTCATGATAATTTTGCCTTGGCCGATCAATTCGCCACTACTGATTTTGACGGCCGTTATGCTGTAGATCAAGATTTATATAAGATAGCCACCACTTTGCTCTACACCAGTCTAGGTCCGATTGTCACGCACGGTGGGTCGGAAATCATGCGGAGTAAGGCACATGCACCCTTAATGGAAGTGGAGAAAACGACTCGGCGGGGTTTCAAGCAATACATGCATGGCAAGAGAGATACGTATAATCACCGTACAGCGAATCAATTTATCTGGCAACAAGTGGGGCAAGAACCAGCAGGAAAGAATCAAAATGACTATAAAAACATGCATGCGTTTTGGAAAGGCATGAATACATTCCGAATGTCGGAATATGGGCGTGTTTTTCGAGTTTCAGAGCCTGTTTCGGAGGATTATTTCACCTTTTTCACTCCTGATAAAAAGCATCTTTTAGGGTATTTGGTAGATGATCAGGTTTTCATCTTATTGAACGCTGCCAGCGAAGCTGGCAGCTTTGAGTCCATCCAACTCCCAGCTGGCCAATGGAAACTCATTGTCACCAATCAAAAAGTAGATATTAACGGGTGGGGCGAGTACCTGGATGCAGCTCAAACTTCGTTTGAGCTGCCACAGCAATCCCTACGAATTTGGGTGAAAGACTAACGAAGAATATACAATCGCTCGGCGTCTAAACGCAAGACAATGGCCAGCATTAATGAAAACGTAAGCAATGATGAGCCGCCATAACTAAAGAAGGGCAAGGGAATACCCACAGTTGGAAACAAGCCAATAACCATAGCAATATTCACAAAGGCGTGCATAAAGAAAAAGCAGGCAATACAGTAAATATAGATTCTGGAGAAGGTCGAGCGCTGGCGTTCCGCCAGCGCAATCAAGCGAACAATCAAACCAATAAACAAGCCTAGAACCACCATACTGCCAATAAAGCCCCACTCTTCACCAATACTGGCGAAAATATAATCTGTACTCACTTCAGGAACGAAATCGCCCTGAGTTTGAGTGCCTTGCTTATACCCTTTGCCCGAAAATCCACCAGAACCAATAGCCATCTTACTTTGCCATAGGTTATAGCCCGCACCTTTGGGATCATCCTTCATTCCTAGCAATATCAACACGCGATCTTGCTGATACGTCTTGAGCACTTTAGTGAACGAAATATTTACCATAAACGCCACGAGAATCGCTCCAACTCCCAAAAAAGTAATGGGTTTCCAAGCATTGCGGCGACTCTTCTTCTTCGTCATGAAAAAGATGGCCAACGCTAAAACCACAATGCCTACGGCCACTTTAATAAAACCAAAGTACAGCGATAATAGCGCGATAGCAATAAACGACAAGCCCAAATAAATAGGTACGGGTGTAAAGCCCTCTCGAAACAGAACGAAGATCAATATCGTATAGATCATCATAGAACCAAAGTCGCCCTGAAGTAAGATAAAAGCCATCGGCACACCAATAAAGGCCAATACGATGAGGATTTTCTTCCGGATTCGGAATACATTTTCATTCAAGCTGATGTACTTTGCTAAGGCCAAGGCTGTTCCCAACTTAGCCAATTCTGCAGGTTGAATTTGAAAGCCGCCATAGCGCAACCAACTTTTCGACCCTTTTATTTCAGCCCCAATTACCAATGTTAATGCCAACAATAAGAGCGTAAAGCCATAAAACAGGAAGGCTGAACTGGTGATTAACTTGTAATCCATAGACAAGACCACAAAAATGGCCAGTAACGAAGCACACCAAAAGATGATTTGCCGACCATGCTTGGCACCAAAATCGAAAAAGGCAATGTCTTGGCCCAATAAAGTGGCTGAATAGATGGCAAAAACGCCCCCTATCGATAACAAAAACCAAAGTAAGAGGGCAATTCCATCAGCATTACTCAATATACCTTGTCGTTCCCGCATTACTTTACTTCGGCAATTAAATCCATTTTCAAACTATCTTTCTGCTGGATATACTCTAGGTAATTTTCATATTCCCGACCAATGAGATTGGCATTGAACATACGGTCTTCCCACCACTTTCGATTTTCAGGAATTTCGCCTTTGATGTACTTCTCCATCATGAGACTAGCAATAGGAGCTGCATAGGTAGAGCCATAGCCCCCATTTTCAATAATCACTGCAATGGCAATTTGTGGATTTTCTTTTGGGGCAAAAGCAACAAACAAACTATGGTCTTTGAGTTGAACGCGCTTTCCATCAATAATGGCAAAGTTTTCCGCCGTTCCTGTTTTTCCGCAAGCTGCAATTCCTTCTATTTTAGAAGCGGCAGCTGTTCCATTAATAAAGGTATATTCCATACCATTTACAACCGGATCAAAATGGGCTTTTTCGATCGGAATATCAATCCGTTTAACGGCTTCATCTACCAAGGTTCCATCAGAGAACTTCTTCACTAAATGCGGCGTAAAGTAATAGCCTTTGTTCCCAATCGCAGCCATTGTATTGGCCATCTGGAGGGTTGTGGCCAAGGTTTCACCTTGGCCAATACTCAACGAAATAATTGTCATCGGCTTCCAATCCCAACCTTTGTAGATATTGTCGTAGAAATTCGACGACGGGAAATGGCCTGTTTTCACCCCACCTACTCCAATATTCAACCGCTTATCATAACCGAAGGTATGCATGTAACTCCGCCAATCATCTAAGGCTTTCCGTACATCGCCGGAATAACTAGAATGGGACAACGCCCGGCGAAAACTCTCCGCATAATAAGCATTACAAGACTGCTTTATGGCATCTTCCACACCGTACAATGCAGGATGTGCGTGACAACCAGGCTTCCCTCGATTCTTGCTATAGCCTCCACCACATGGAAAACGGAAATTTGCTGTAACAGCCCCCTTCTCCATCGCAATTAAAGAGGCAATTGGCTTGAAGGTAGATCCTGGAGGATATTCCGCTTGAATGGCTCGGTTGAACATCGGCTTTAAGGAATCGGTTAACAATGCCGAGAAATAAGCACTTCGTTGTCGACCAGTTAGCCAGTTCGGGTTATACGTCGGGCTACTGACCATCGCTAAAATATCGCCCGTTTGAGGTTGAATGGCAACAATACTTCCTATTTTGCCTTTCATCAATTGCTCCCCATAGCCTTGCAAGCCAATATCAAGCGTAGTATGTAAATCCAAGCCTTCCTCCGAAGCTAGATCTTTCGCCCCGTCTTCGAAGCTGCCTAACACCACATTGCTCTTATCCCGAAGCACAAAACGTTTTCCCTTTGTACCACGTAAGGCCTCCTCGTAGGTTTTCTCCATGCCTGTCTGACCAGCATATTCACCTATACTATAGTACTTTTCAGAGGCTTCTATGGCTGCTTCATCTACTTCTCCCATATAACCCAACAAATGCGCCGCATATGGGAAGGTATATCGACGCTCGGTACTAAACTCTACACTCAGAGAAGGAAACTTATACATATCCTCTTGAATGACGGCATAGTCTTCCGAAGACAGCTTTCGAAGCAATGGGTAAGGCTTATGCCAAAAGTTCTTCTTACGGGCATCGGCCAGCTTCTTATCGAAAATGGAGCGATCTAACTGGAGAAAATTGCACAAGGCCGAAGTGTCGGCTTTCTTCAACTTCGAACGCGTAATGTAGATATCGTAAACGGGCGCATTATAAACGATTAACGAATCGTTGCGATCATAAATAAAGCCCCGGGCAGGAATAATTTCTTGCTCAACCACAGCTACAGACTTCGACTCTGTTTTATACTGTTGGTCAATTAATTGAAGGTGGAAAAGCTTCGCAGCTAATACGAAGAACAGCAATCCAAAAAAACCTAAAACTCCATACTTTCTTGATTCGTTAGAATTCATCTACTCCAATACAATTAGGCTCAATTTTTCAAAGAAGCAGGCATAAACAAATACCTGTAAATAACCATCACAACAAAAGTAAGCAATGTACTGCCAATAATTTGTAAGATAACTGTGAATAACCCATTGCTGCTGAATCGTTCTAAAAGGAAGTAGACCACACAAAAAAGCAGTGCGCTTAAAAAAGCATAAATCATAAATTGGGGGATGCTTCGATTGTAAATATCGATATACGCATCGTCCTCTTCGGTGTACTGTGGGGTTAATCTTCGAAGGATAAAAGGGCGGACAAAGGCAACTAAAGTGATGGCTGCAGTGTGTAAGCCCAGTGAATCATGGAAAATATCGATCAAAAATCCGCACACAAAAGCGATAATTAATGTGGCCCAATTCGGGATTCGAATAGGAAGAAATAATACAAAAATTATATATATAAATGGATACGCCACACCAAAAAGTTGGATTTGATTCAATAAGAAAACCTGAATCAAGAATACTGATAGAAAACGCATTATGTTCCTTGTCAACTCACTCATCTGCGCTGTTTTCTAATTCAAGAATCTCATCTAAATCGTTGAGTACTGTAACATACACATAATTCAGTCTTCGGAAGTCGGCCAGTAATTTTACGTTCAGCAAATAAAAGTTGCCCGTAACATCGTAGTTTATTTCTTCAACAATTCCGGCAAGGCTATTGTCTGAAAACGCTTTAGAGTAACTATTTGTGGTAATGGTATCGCCTACTGAAATACGCGCATTACGTGGGATATTCTCGACCTGGGCCAAATCGATAGTCCGTCCATCCCAAACCAAGTTTCCGTTATATCCAGTTTTATTATGACGCACATTAATTCGAGATTCGGGATGCAAAGCAGGCATAATTAGTGAATAATTCTTACTAACCCCTACGACCTTACCTACGATACCCAAATTACCAATAACACCGCTCTCAATTTTCACTCCATCCTTACTGCCTTTATTAATGGTAATGTAGGGCTTGTTCGGCTGAACATTGGAAATGACTTTCGCGATAATCAATTCATATTTAGCTTGAGTAAGAGAGTCTACGTTACTCAAGCTATCTACTCTGCTCTGTTCCAGTAACATTAAGCTTTTTCTCAGTTGGGCATTCTCTGCCACGAGGTCTTTATTCGCCCCGCGAAGTGAGAAGTAATCTTGTACACCTTCTCGTCGTTCTACGATGGAGCCAACCACACCAGAGTATGAATGCACATATTTATTATTGTGGTAATCGCTATTGTTAAACAGGAGGAGAAGCGCAATGGCTTCCAAGGCTAGAAATACAAGGAAAAAGATATTAGTGGATAAGAAAAGCCAAAGCTGCCGCATGCTGTTATTTATCCATTAGAATCGAGTTTTTGTATCGATCTCGTTGTTTCAAGGCAATTCCAGTACCAGTAACTACATTACGAAGCGGGTCATCTGCAACATGGCAATTCAGCTTTGTTCGCGTACTGATTCGGTTGGCCAGTCCGCGCAACAATGCACCACCTCCAGTGAGGTACAGGCCTCGTTTATAAATATCTGACGCTAACTCTGGTGGTGTATCCTCTAGGGCTTTCATGATGGCTTCTTCAATCTTCGCGATAGAATTATCCAAGGCGTGAGAGACTTCTGAATAGTTCACCATGATTTGTTTTGGAATACCTGTCATAAGATCACGTCCATTCACTGGGTAATCTTCTGGAGCATCTTCCAGTTCTGGCAAGGCAGATCCAACATTGATTTTGATCGTTTCTGCGGTACGCTCACCTATTAGTAGGTTATGTTGACGGCGCATATAGTCTACAATATCGTGGGTGAATTCATCTCCAGCGATATTGATGGATTGGTTGCCTACGATACCCGAGAGGGAAATGACGGCAATTTCGGTGGTTCCACCTCCGATATCGATAATCATGTTACCGATAGGTGCTTCTACATCGAGTCCGATACCGATAGCTGCGGCCATGGGCTCGAAGATGAGGTAACGTTCTTTAGCTCCAGCCTGATCAGCGCTGTCGAAGACAGCGCGTTTCTCTACTTCAGTAATGCCCGAAGGAATACAAATGACCATGACCATATTCCGGCCGCCAAACATGCCCTTACTCTTGTTGATCATCTTGATCATCTCGGTAATCATGTTTTCTGCTGCCTCAAAGTCAGCAATTACACCATCTTTTAGTGGACGTACCGTCTCAATATCAGGGTGGGTTTTACCATGCATCTGCATGGCCTTATGCCCTACCGCAATGACCTTGCCGGAGCGCTTATTCATAGCTACTATAGATGGTTCATCTACAACAACTTTTCCTTCGTGTATAATAAGTGTATTCGCAGTACCTAGATCTATCGCAATTTCGTGCGAAAAAAAGTCAAATAGTCCCATTCTTGGAGCTGGAGTTCAGTTTTTTGAAGTAATCGTGCAAAGTTATCAATATTCGCTATCTAAAACTAAGCTTATTCACGTTTATTGTTACGATAAATAACTTTTTTACGTCTCTTGAGTATACTAAAAAATGAAGCTTACAGTTTTAGTTATTAAATTTGGCTCCGCATGAATTCAGGCAGTACGGTAATTTTTTGCTTTTTTCTTCTTTTAACCAGCTTTGTTACACAAGCGCAAGATCCTTTCGACGAGCCTACCACTGTAGTCGAAAAGTCTGCTATTGTTGACACGTTGCCTGAGCTAGATACGTTCAATCATACTAGTGAATATGAACTCATTATTCTCGATGGCGACACCTTACTCCGCTCCAACATCACGAATGAACTGTACAATAGAAATTTTTCCAAAGTAGACCCCATTTCGAAAACCGTTGTGGCTAGAGATGTTTTCTCTGCCAATTGGAGTACTACTGAATTCAACCCATATAAGAATGAAATCATCAGCTACCCTATTGCTATAGATTTTAGGAACGAACGCTTTACAATGCCTATTGATGGGCTAATTACTTCCAGATATGGCTGGCGCCGGGGCCGAGCGCATAGAGGCATCGATATTGATTTGGTCACAGGAGATAATGTTCGCGCTGCCATGGATGGCAAGGTGCGTTTCGCCAAATACTATGGTGGACTAGGTCGGGTTGTAGTTATTCGACACAATAATGGCTTAGAAACAATTTATGCGCATTTGTCTAAAATACTAGTCAAGCCGAACGACTACGTGATCAGTGGTCAAGTCATTGGAAAGGGAGGAAACACCGGAAAATCTCGCGGAAGTCACCTCCATTTCGAAGCCCGATATAAAAACCAAGCAATTCACCCAGACTATTTGTTTGACTTTGATAAGAAAAAGAATTTTAACAACCTTTATTTGTTAGTAGACAACCGTTGGGCAGACCCAGCCAAACATCGGGCTTACAAGAAAAGTAATATCGTTTTAAATACTGGGCAGGCTCCACTTATGGCGGTCAATAACCCACTCCCTCCTGCCGCCACTCCGCCTCCTATTGCCGTATCAGATAGTGGGCAATCCATAAGTGCAGGGCAAACCTTGCCATTGGTTGAAAAGAAATATCACGTTATCGCTAAAGGAGATACGCTGTATAAAATCTCTAAAAAGTACAACATCTCCATTAAAGACTTATGTTCTTTTAACGGAATAGAAAAGAGTACGATCCTAAAAATAGGCAAGCGACTACTAGTAGAATAAGCTATCCATTGGCTGCACACCCCGAATAATGTGTTGATCGATTTCATCAAATCGTGGAGGATTATCGGTCATGTTTCCTTCCTATTTTCTTGTTAACTTTGAGTTAATAAATATACATATTGATGGAGAACCGATGGGTTGTTTGCGATTCCGATAAAGAAAAGATTCAGCGACTACAACAAGCACTTAACATCCATCCCACCATCTGCCAATTATTGGTACAAAG
>JAHQVX010000072.1 GCA_019634125.1 Saprospiraceae bacterium | reverse complement strand
ATGACCTTACCGTAAGCTTTTTTCTCCGTAGCTAGAATTTCACCGGACAGCTCTTGAATGACAACAAATTTCCGCGGAAATCCTTTGTGCATGAACTTGTTCGCAAAACAACGATAATATTTAATGCCTTCTGTTCGGATGGTGATGGGGTCGTTTTCTTGCAGTTGTGTTAGCGTACTTACTAATGGATGGTCGAGCTTTTTTAAAGGCTTACCGATGACTTTTTCTGTCAGCCCGAGAATACGTTCCGCTTTTGGGTTGAACTCGCTGATGTTATCGTCGTAATCCAGAATAAGGATACTTACGGGTAATGCTTGAATGAGGCGATCTAAAAAGTAGTGTTGTTCTTGTTGGAAAGTGCGTTCTACTCGAATTTTATCGATCATTTCATTGTACACCGCAATCAATTCGTCCATGTCTTTTGCGCCTGTTTTCAAGTACTTTACGTTAAAGTCTTCATCGGCAATGGCGTCTCTTCCTTGTTGCATCAAATCGATGGGCTGGAAGATATTTTTATAGATTCTTGACGATAAGATAATTAAGCCCAACAAGGCCACTTCTGAAAGGATGAAGTAGAGCCGCTTTTCTTCGAAAAGCTTAAACAATAAGAAGCCAATTCCGAGTAGTAAGACGCCGAACAAGCCAATAAACTGGTGCTTTGTTTTCATGTGCTGGACTAAGGTAAAGAAATCAACTCATTCCGAACTTCTCCAGCCTGCGGTACAGCGCACTTCGTGTAATGCCCAAAGACCGCGCCACTTGACTAATGTTGCCATTGTGGAAGTTCATGGCTTTGGTAATCATGGCTTTTTCCATTTCTTCAAGCGTCATCGCCCCCACCTTAGGAATTCCGCTGGTGGATCGAGTAGAAGGGCCTGCCAAATGTGGCTGGAAGCTTTTAATGGTTAACTCTTTACTTTGTTCCAACAACCAAGCTCGTTCTACCACATTTTTCAACTGGCGAATGTTGCCGGGATAGTGTTGTTTGCTGAGCCAATCCATGGCTTCTTTCCCAATGAAGATATCTTTTTGGCCGTAAGACTCTTGAAGTAAATCCATGAAGTGCTTGACCAGCAGTGGGATGTCGCTGGGGCGTTGGTGCAGCGGTGGCAAGTGAATATTAATGAGGTTAATCCGGTAGAAGAGGTCTTCTCTGAAGCTGCCTTGCGCCACGTTTTCTTCTAGGGGTTTATGCGTGGCAGAAATGACACGCACGTTGACTTTCTGGGCTTTACTGGACCCGAGCGATTCGAAGGTTTTTTCTTGCAATACTCGGAGCAGCTTCACTTGGGAAGGCATTTCGAGGTCGCCAATTTCATCGAGGAATATGGTTCCTCTATTGGCGAGTTGAAAACGGCCTTCTCTGTCGGAAAAGGCGCCTGTAAAGGCGCCTTTTTTATGTCCAAACAACTCACTTTCGAATAATGTGCTGCTGATTCCACCCAAGTTCACCTTCACGAAATTCTCCTCGTTCCTTTGACTGCAATCGTGGATGGCTTCTGCCACTAATTCTTTACCGGTTCCGCTTTCTCCAGTGATTAAAACAGTAGCATCGGTTGGGCCCACTTGTGCAATCATCGCCTTAATGCGCTGAATCTCGTCAGAATTGCCGATGATGGCATCTAAAGCAGGTGTTTTTGAAGTAGGTGCAACCTCTGTGGTTTCTAATTGAAGAATGGTTTTTACCGAAGACAAGATGTTGTCATTATCCCAAGGTTTGGCAATAAAATCCCGCGCTCCAGCTTTCATGCCGGTTATAGCCAATTCCATGGTGCCCCAGCCGGTGATCAAGATCACCGGCAATTTTGGGAACCGACCCATTAGCTTCTGAAGCATTTCTAAGCCCTGCTTGCCCGACGTATCCACCGTAAAGTTCATGTCAAGCAAAACCAAGTCGGGACCGAAAGCAGCTACCGTTTCCAAGGCATTCAAAGGATTGAAAATGCAATGGACTTCATAGCCTGCCTTGCCGAGCAATAGTTTCAATGACTGGCAAACCGTTCTGTCGTCATCTATGAGCAGGATCTTCTTCATTTTGGGTCTGGGTTTTTGTTCTATTCTTCGTGTAATGCCGTAGCTGGATCTATTGCCGCTGCTTGCGCACTCGGTATTAAACTACATAAGAACACCAAGAAATATACAATTCCTAAAGCCGTTACTATGGCTTTGATATATACATCTTGATCCACCTGAAAAAAGTTTAATAACGGAAACTGAACAGCAAATAATAGCCCAATAATAAGTGCTAGCGTTGTAAGTATTAGCATTTCGCCAACAAATTGTGCATTAATATTTCCAGGAGCCGCACCTAAGGCCTTTCGCAAACCAATTTCCCCTTTGCGTTTGCTGATGTTATAGCGAAGAACGCCAAACAAGCCCATAGCAACATTAATGATGAGAAAACCACAAAGGCTTAATAATCCAACGATAGGTACCCAAGACCGACGACTTTGTCGGATGCGATTTTCATCAACTTTCGACACATTAAACGATACATCTTTCATTACGCCTTCAATTACGTCATTAATTTGTTTGTCGATTTCAGGCCCTACATTACTAGCTGTACGTATAGTGGCGAAAGAGGTTTGTTGACTGTGCTCTGATAGGTATGGGAACAACATCGGTTGCTCTTCGGCAAACTCTCCTAAGTATTTAAAGTATTCCACCACACCAGTGATGATGAATTCATCGTTCCAAAATTTAATAACCAAACCCAGAGTAGTAGTATCTTTTAAGTAGCGTTCTTCAAACATTTTATTCACTACGATTGGCTTGTACTTCCCTTTGATATCGTCGTCGTTATACCATCTCCCTGCCACTAAGGTTGGTCGATACACATCTACATAGTCTTCGTCGGTGATAATGAGGTTGGCGCTTTCAAAGTTGATGGCGCCTGGCTCGTCCGACTCGTTTCCGGTTGTCCATTGGCTGTCTTCAAATGGCGCTACGCTGGTAGAAAAACTTACATGTTCAATGCCATTAACTTGGTTGAGCTCTTGCTTTAAAGCCTTTTTCGTATTCACCCACTTGATGCTATCTTCTCCTAAGGCATCGAAATCAATACGGGCTAGTTGAATATCTTCGGTATCATAGCCTAGAGGCTGGTAATACCTTTTTAGGTTGGAGAAAACAAAAGAGAGCACTGCAAATAATACTAAGAAAGACAAAGCGATCTCCGAGGTGAGAAAGGCGTTCTTCGCCTTTCTTTTCCAGATTAATTTTAAAATATGCTTGATCATAACTGGTTTCTTTTGATGGCTTTAGCTACATCCATTTTACTCATTCTCCAGGCTGGGATTAATCCAGAGCAAATGCCGAAGAGTAAAACAACGATTAAGCTGTAAATAAAAATGTTTGGGTTGAAGGCTAACTGTGTATTCTCCATCCATACCGAATTGTTTAACCAATTCATGGCGAAAAAGGTGAGGCCAAGTCCAATGAGGCCTCCAAGACCAGTTAACACGACATTTTCGAGTAAGAATTGAGACATTAGATTGCCCGTGTGTGCACCAAATGCTTTGCGAACTCCAATTTCAGCAGATCGCTCCATAATTCGAGTACTGTTCAAGTTGATTAAATTGATGGTTGGGATTAAGATGAATAGGAGTAAGGCTACTAGAACAATCCAACGTAGTGTTTTGTCTGACCCGCGTTCTTGGTTTTGAAGCACATTATTGGCATATAATTCTTCAATTGTTCGCTCCTTAATAGTCAGTTTGTCATAACCTTCTTCTTGGACTTCAAAGTTCTCTTCAATAAATCGAAAATCACTTCGAATCGTTTCGAGTTGTTTGGATGAAGAACCGAGAAGGGCGAGTTGCATGTTTCCGAATTGGCCCCAGCCGTAGTCAAGTAGAGATGGAGGTAGGTGCGTATATGGAATGAATATATCATGCTTTAAATGGGGGATAGACGTGTTGATGTCTTTTACAATCCCGGTGATTTCAAATTGAAGCTTTCCCCACGTCACAACTTCGCCTAAATAAGAGGCTTTTTTTCCAAAATATTGTTGCGCTGCTGACTTCGACATGATGGCCTGAAAAGCTTGGTTTTCTATGGCTGCATCAGAAAAAGGTTGTCCTTCAACAAACTCGAAATCGAAAATGCGCCAATAGTTCGCATCGGTGGCATTTGTGGTCAGTGTGAGCTTCCGATCGTTTGGAAAAACATCAATGGACTGCATGGGCGAGAACACAGAAGTAAGTGCTGCCGTTTTAATGTCTTTGATGTGGTTTTCGTAGAACTTATTCCCGACCCAAGAGTTGGATGTGCTGTTGATTTGATCTTCTAAAATGTTTTCGGTCTTTGTAGTGTCATATTTCCAAGCTCCATCCACCATAGTGCTGTCAATTTCCACAATTTCTTCCCGAGCATATCCTTCCATTCTTAAGCCAGGAACTAATAGGATCTTTTCTTTTTGTGATAGTGGCTTATTGGCGCCCAGTTCGTTTTGGATAAAGGCGATAGTGAGCATTAACACCATGAGTGTAAAGCTGATGCCGAATAAGCTAATGAAGGTATAGAACTTGTTTCGGCCCAGTACCTTAAAAGCGACTTTTAAATAATTCTTTAACATGTCAATAGTTTTTAGTGTCTGCCTATCATTACGCCCGATGCTTTGATATCGAGTTGTTGAAATTCAAAGCCTGGAGGAAACTTGATGAACTTACTTCTCTTGAGGTCGAGTTCTTCAATTCTTCCTAAGTCTGTTTTAATGAAAATAGCGGGAAATTGCCCTTCGTACTTTACCCCTTCGAAAGTGATAGTGTTGGAGTTTTCGGAAGAGGGTTTGGCCACAACTTTCGCGCTATACTTGTTATTAGTAGAAATCTCTTTAACCACCTTTGACGTGGCCGAGCCTAACTGGATGCTAGCTGTATTTTCTTCAGACTGAATAAATACTACGGTTTCAAAGCCTCTCGCTGTAATAGAGGTCACGGTGTTTTCAAATTCTACCTTCGGATCAGCTTGTGCAAAGCTGGCTACATAGAAGGCAAGGCAAATGATTAGGCATACGGGCTTCATAGTTATTGTTTTAGGTTAGTTGACTAAACTGCCGTCGTACAGACGGATAATTCGATTGGTTTTTAGCGCCATGTTTTCGTCGTGGGTCACCATGACGATAGTGGCCTTTCGGTCTCGATTTAAAGACAGTAGGATATCCATAACTTCATTTCCAAGGTTACTATCTAAGTTTCCAGTTGGCTCATCTGCTAGGATGATAGATGGCTTGCCCACGATAGCTCTAGCGATAGCCACACGTTGTTTTTGCCCACCTGAAAGTTGGCTTGGGTAATGTTTCATTCGGTTTTTTAAGCCTACTGCTTCGAGTGCTTCTTCGGCCAACCGTTTGCGTTCTTTGGCAGAGGTTCCTCTGTATAACAAGGGTAATTCAACATTGTCGACAACGGGAAGATCACCGATTAAATGGAAGCTTTGGAAGATAAAGCCTAGGTGTTCGTTACGGAATTTAGCCAGTGCTTTTTCTTTGTATCCTTTGAGTTCTTTTTCGTCGATAGTAACTTGTCCATCCGACGGGCGATCTAGTAGGCCCATCATATTCAAGAGCGTACTTTTTCCGCATCCAGAAGGCCCCATAATGGATACAAATTCTCCATCTTCAACGCTGAGGTTAATGTTGTTCAAGGCTAGTGTTTCAACGGTATCTGTTCGATACACTTTAGTAACGTCTTGTAGTTTGATCATGGTTGATTATTTAAAGGTTTCAATTTTTTGGTTTGTGGTAAAGTCGTACAGTGTGAGCTGTTGGAGTGTTTGATAATTGATCCAATAAGCACCCAGTACATTGATGTAGTTTCTCCAGGCCTGATCGCGTTCTCCGAACGCGATGGTGAGGTCGGTAATACTAATGTTGCCCAGGGCATAGCGCTGGTTACTGATGTCGTACCGCTGTTCGGCTAGGCGGAAACTACGTTCACTCAACTTTACTTCTTCTTTTAGTCGGTTAATTTGAAGTGCAAGTTGTTCTACGTTTTGTTTAAAGGTGACTTGAGTAAAGTCTGTGTTTTCTTGCACAAAATCTTTTTGAATTTCTGCCCGCTGAATAGACTTTTTACGTTGGCCGCCGTCGAAGATGGGTAGGCTAACATTTAAGTTGACTAATGTTTCGTTTTGTGGGTCGGTGTAGATTTCGGAGAACTCTTCGGCCGACCGCGTCAGTCCGACGGAAGCCTGCAAGCTTGCTTGCAGGCCAAAGTCACGCTTGGCCTGTTCGAGGTCGCGGTCGGCAGCCAGTAACTGCAGTTCGAAGTTCTTTTGGTTGGGGTTGTTGGCCCAGGCTAGATCCGCAGCTTGCTGCGGATCAATCACGATGTCGGGAATGTTCAACGGTGCCGTCACCGCTAGATTTTCTCCCACATCCGTCAAGTTAAGCGAAGCCTTTAAGCTTGTCGAGTTGTCTAACACACTCCGAGTAGCGGAAATCAAGTCTTGTTCAGCGTTAACCACACTGAGTTCGAGTTGAAGCAAATCACTTTTCGAAATTTTTCCGAGTGCATAGCGTTCTTTAGCAATTTCGAAGATGCGCTCGGTGCTTTCAATATTGGTTTCGGCAATTTGCTGATTCACCTGTGCGAAGAGCAATCCAAAGTACTGTTGGGTAACAGCTAGAGACGCCAATTCTAAGTCGTTATTGGCTTGTTGGGCTGCTAATTCTGCCGCTAGCGGCAGAATTTTTTGGTTCCACTTATTGGGGTTAAACTGGTTAATCGGCTGAATCAAGCCAACCCGCACGGGCACCCCATTGTAGCTCGTGAAATCATCAGAGAAATCATCGAAACGCAATACATTGGTTTGCGCGAATAATTGTGTGTTGGTTTTGGCTAATCGTTTGGTTAAATCAAAGCCCAACGAGCCATTGTTTTGGGAAATGTCTTGGAAAGCCAAGCTTCCATTGGGCTGAGTGATACCGGTGGAGGTTTTAAAGTAATTCGGCACATTGGCATTGGCGCTAAATTGCGGCTTTAAGCTACTTTCGAAAACCGCTTGATCAATTTGAGCTGTCAGGCTGTTGAGTGCTGCTTGCTTTTGGTCGATCGACTGGTCTTTGGCCATTCGGATGGCCGCTTCAAGGGTTAGGCTGTCGGTTTGTGCTTGAGCTGCTCCAGCAAGAAGCAAAGCGCATGCTAAGATTAGTAACGGCAGGCAGAAATTGGTCATCTTTTTCATGGGCTTATTTTACTTGGATAGTGGATTGGTTTTCATAAGCGCGCATGTCGCTGATGACGATTTTTTCGCCAGGTTGTGCCCCGCTAAGAATTTCTACATAATCGGAATTCACTAGACCAACTTCTAATTCTCTTTGTACGAGTTGGTCGCCTTCTAAGACAAACATTTTTTGGAGTCGTCCTCCTTTAAACCCTGCCCCGTTGCGCACATAGATGGTGTTGAGTTTTTTATCGTTCACGATAAAGACATCTACTTGCATATTAGGGCGGAGGAGTTCCGAGCTGTCTTCCTGAAGTTCTACACGAAATTGTACGGTATTGTTTTCAACGGCTGGGAGGATTTGGGTAATGGTACCATTGAGGTCGTTGCGGTTGATCCGAACATTGACGGACTGTCCTATTTTTATTTTATCGGCGTGAATGTCGGACGCTGTTGCGTCGATGGAGAAGGAGTTGAGGTTGGCTAGGCGCGCCAACGGCGCGCCTTCTTCCACCTGCGTGCCTAAGGCGTTATTCAACCAAGTAATCACTCCACTAGATGGTGCTTTTACTTTGGTTAAAGCAATGCGTTTTCCTAATTCATTTAAAGTGGTTTGTTGAATGCTAGACTGTAACTGCTCATTGCGCACATCTGCGTTTAATGAGGCTTTGCGGAAATTTAATTCGTTCTCTAACTTCTGTTTTTGAAGTCGAGCGATCTTTAAATTTTGCTCGGCTTGTTCCACCTCTTCTTTTGTGGCTCCTCCAATTTGCTCTAAGCGCTGTGCATCGCGGAGTTGCGCTTCCAGGCTTTGTACTTGTAGGTTTTGGATTTGATCGTCTAACTCAATATCACGTAAGTCTTTCTCTAAGTTTAACCGCAAACGAGTGACGTTGTTTTCTGCGATTTTCTGCTCGTCTTGCAGCTTGCTGTATTCTAACCGAGCAAATTCTGTATCTAATTCTAAGATGGTTTCTCCCGCTTTCACTTCTGAGCCATTTTCTAGAATTACTTTTTTAATTCGGGTAGAAATAGGGCTGGTTAAAAGCACCTCCGAAGAGGGCTTTACCAGGCCTGTCGCTGAAATTGTGTTTTCAAGATCTCCTTTTTGAACGGTTGCTAAAGCGATGTCGCTTAGCTGCACCGGGCGAGCAATCCACTTTCTTAATCCAAATAAAGCTCCGACCAAAAGGGCTATTCCTATGAGGCCGAACAACCATGGTCGAAGCTTTCTGTTGCGTTGGGTACTATTTTCAATTGGGCGATCCATTAGAACTCTTTGCACAACGAAAAGCAACGCTTATGCCAGAGGGCAAAAGCATGAAAAACAGGAATTTAAATATTGTATATTGTTGGAATAGTGTCCGAAACCGAACACTAGTGTTCGGTTTTACTCCATAAGATCTACCGCATTACCTTGCGTTAAGTCTTCGATCCAGTCGATGACCACTCTGCCGTTTATGCTTTCAGCACTAAACCGATCGCCCAAGAAAGTATGGGCGTCGCTGTCTTTAAAAAACACCTTCCAGTTGTCGAAATTTTGAAGCGTGTTTTGAATCTCACGAGTCGCGAGATCTAACTCTTCAGCACTGACTTGCACCGTGTTCTCATCGCAATTATTGGCATCAAAGCCATAGAAAAACCGCAAGACTTCATCTTTATAATCCGACATCAACCCAAATTCATGCTGTGGGTACTTTTTCGACAAGTACTCGTAAGCTCCTTGATACGCATAGTCGTAATTTCCGGTAACTACGGTATTGTAATCAGACGGGTAATCAAATTGGAAAAGACTTTCCCAACTTTCACCTAAACAGTTATCTGCCGCCGAATCGGTGGTGAAAATTGGTCCAGCATCCGATAAGCCTGTCATGCTTGCATTGGGATACGCTTCTGCAAATTTTGGGAAGGTCAAGTACACGCCATAGCCGCCCGCACTAGACCCTGTTACAATGATTTCAGAAAAGCTATCGGTGTATTGCTGAAGGTCAGCAACAATTTTATTCATATTGGCACTGCCTTCCATGCGCTGGTCTTGAGGTCCATTAAAGGGCACATCACCATCGCTATTCGTTCCGCTGTGCAAGTCGCCTGTAGAGTAGGGCACAAAAATCCAATTCCAATCAGAAATGAAAAGTGACGTATTGGCTCGGTTCAGCAAAGGGAAGAAGCCATCGTTTAATACGTTGGCGCCGTTAATGCCTTCGTTATTGGTATAAGCATCTCTATTTCCTGCACAGGTAAGCGGGTTGAAACAAGCGCCTCCACCTTGAAGGTAAACGACGAGTTTGTCGGAGTTCGAGTTTAAATTGACTAAGTAGCCGGTACTCGTTCCATTTCTGGAGCGCATTTCATCACTGCCCATCCAGGTCCAGCTTAAATTGTTGTCTACAGCGGCTTGTAACGGCCCTAGGTCGTCAACTGGTTGATCAGAAGTGGTGTCGTCGTCGTTACATCCAACAAAAGCTAGTGCAACCAACAGGATGAGCCAATTAAAGTGTTTCATAGTATTAGAACTGCATGACCTTACAAATATTGCCATTTCAATTAACTTTAAGCCATATGCGATCTCTAAAAGACCACGCTACTTTGAGTAATGGTGTAAATATGCCTTGGTTAGGATTAGGAGTTTACTTGATTCCAGATGGGCCTCCTATTGTAGATGTTATTCATCACGCTATTGATGCCGGTTATCGAAGTATTGATACGGCCAGTTTTTATCAAAATGAAGCTGGAGTTGGCCAAGCAGTGAACACGTGTGGCTTAGCGCGAGAGGAACTCTTTGTGACTACAAAGGTTTGGAATGATGATTTACGACAAGCACGAACACTCGATGCTTTCGAAGAAAGCCTAGACCGAATGCAACTCGATTATGTCGACTTATACTTAGTGCATTGGCCAGTGCCTGGAAAGTTTGTCGCCGCTTGGAAAGCCTTAGAGGAGATCTATGAGCGAGGAAGGGCGAAAGCCATTGGCGTGAGCAACTTTACCGTTCAACACCTTGAGGTTCTCCAACAGAACAGCGAGATGATTCCAATGGTCAATCAAGTAGAGTTTCACCCATATTTAATTCAACCTCGGTTGAAGGCATTTTGTGCTCAGAAAAACATCCAACTAGAGGCTTGGAGCCCGCTGATGCAAGGTCGGGCGATGAATGTGCCTACGATACAACAGGTGGCTGAAAAGTATGGCAAGACACCTGCTCAGATCGTACTTCGTTGGGACCTCCAGCATGGAGTGGTGACGATTCCAAAGTCTGCTCAACCCGCTCGAATAATCGAAAATGCAACCATTTTCGATTTTGAGTTATCGGAAGAAGACATGGTGGTATTAGATGGGTTGGATTGCGGCCAACGCGTGGGCCCAGATCCGGAAGATTTCGTGTTTTAAAGTCACCATTGCACGACATTCGTTGGCAGGAATCCCGCACGCCCAGCGGGCGTGCGTACATAGTAATACTCCCCACTCGAAGCATAAACATAAAACGGTGTACCCTCATCCAGCTGGCCGGAAACGGCAGCGCTAGAAGTTGGATTCGCCAATAACCGACAGTTGTTCAATGCGGCAGCCAACCCTTTACCCTTCAGTGGCGCATGCTTCTTACCGCTAATCTTAGGCTTAATCTCTACGAAGCCTAGTGGATCAACAGCGCCGCGTTTACTCAAGTAAGTGCCAAAATGAACGTGTGGAGGCGTGGTTCGTGCATTGCCCGTATTGCCTACCGTTCCTACTACTTCGCCTTTCTGCACTTTGGCGCCGTCTTCCGCAATTTGCGCATCGAGGTGGGCATAGTAAATCCGAATCCGACGTGCTTTATCGTATAGCCATATCTGTTTACCACCTAGCCCGCCTGTTCTTCGCTCAATAGTGCCATCGGTCACCGCGACGAGGTCTGTTCCCTTGGGCGCGAAAATGTCAATGCCCTCGTGCTTGCGCGCCCCGCCATCGCGGGGTGCGCCCCAAAAACTTTGAATATCGCTGTTCTTCCCTCCTTTCAATGGAAAGCCATACAATGGATGGGTGTTCATGTTGAAGGCGTAATTCGAAATCGTCCCCATTTCACCGGCTACCAATACTTTATAATGCCCACTTTGGGTAACCTCATACTCCAACTGGCCCTCTTTGGAATACGCTTTCCTAGTTCGTTGCCCACCATCGTCTAGTTCAAACAACTCTAAAAAAATAGATGCGCCCTGAATCGAAGTTTTCACCGCGGCAGAAAACACTTCCCCTACAGCGAGCTCCACATCATAGCTGTAAATATGCAAGCGTTCCTTTACTAATAAAGCCGAAGAGCTATAGGGCAATTCAACAACTCCAGCTTCCTCAAAGGCTTTCTCTATCTCTGCTTGCCATTTCGTATACAGCGTTTTATCTTCTTTTCTTAGTTGATGCTCATAGTGCTGCCTCGGACTTTTGGAAAACCAAGAACACCCATGCAACGTAGCGAAGAGAAATAAGAAAAGGAGCTGTTTTTTCACCACATAAATGTACTATACCGAATAGTTTTCGAAAAAATTGATTTTAGCCTACTCAAATTCCTATCTACTTTCTATGTTTGCGCATGGAAAAGCTCAAAGCCTTATCTGGAGATGCCAAACTTCTTGGTTCCGCCCTCACCTTCGATGATTTATTACTTGTTCCTGCACATTCTCAAGTGCTTCCTAGAGAAACGTCGTTAGCTACACAACTTACTCGGAACATACAACTCAACATTCCGGTGGTCTCTGCTGCGATGGATACCGTTACGGAAGCTCGATTAGCTATTGCTATGGCGCGTCAAGGAGGCATTGGAATATTGCATAAGAACATGACCATTGAACAGCAAGCCGCCCAAGTTCGAAAGGTAAAACGTAGTGATAGTGGCCTTATCCTAGACCCAATTACGTTGCATCGAGAAGCTTTGGTTGGTGAAGCTTTGGCCTTAATGCGCGAACATAAAATCGGTGGAATTCCGGTCGTAGATGAAGCAGGTAAGTTAGTTGGGATTATTACAAATAGAGACCTTCGATTTGAGACAGACAATGATCGACCCATTGCTGAGTTGATGACCAGTGATCGATTGATTACAACGTCTCCAGATACCGATCTAAAAAAGGCCGAGCAAATCCTGAAAGAGTTCAAAATTGAAAAACTACCTGTCACCGATGAAGAAGGCCAGCTGGTAGGACTCATAACGTATAAAGACATTATAAAACTGGAAAGCTATCCCCATGCAGCTAAGGATCAATACGGCCGATTAGTTGTTGGCGCCGCCGTTGGCGTCACCCACGACATGGAACAACGTATCGGCGCGCTCACCGACTCAGGGGTCGATGTCGTAGTCGTGGATAGTGCCCATGGCCATTCACAAGGCGTACTCGATGCGATTGCGCGCGCAAAAAAAGCATTCCCTAACCTCGATGTTATTGGCGGAAACGTTAGTACAGGCGACGGCGCCAAAGCACTCGTAGATGCTGGTGCTGATGCCGTCAAAGTGGGTGTAGGCCCAGGATCTATTTGTACTACGCGAGTAGTAGCTGGTGTTGGCGTACCACAACTATCTGCCATTTATGAAGCCTCTCAAGCCCTCAAAGGCACAGGAGTGCCGATTATTGGCGATGGTGGAATTCGTTATACTGGAGATATTGTCAAAGCCATTGCCATGGGTGCTGATACCATTATGGCTGGATCTCTATTTGCAGGAACGGAAGAAAGCCCAGGCAAAACCATCATCTACGAAGGAAGAAAATTTAAAAGCTATCGAGGAATGGGCTCATTAGATGCAATGACCGAAGGCTCCAAAGACCGCTATTTCCAAGACGTAGAAGACGATATCAAAAAGCTCGTCCCCGAAGGCATTGTTGGTCGAGTGCCCTTTAAAGGACGGTTGGAAGAAGTAATTGCCCAAATTACCGGAGGTTTGCGAGCAGGCATGGGCTACTGTGGCGCGAAAGATGTGTCTACTTTACAACAAGCTAAGTTCGTACGAATTAGCCCTGCGGGCATGCAAGAAAGCCATCCACACGATGTTTTCATTACCAAGGAAGCGCCTAACTACAGTAGAAAATAGGAAGAAACTCCTTCATAATGATTAACTTGGGGAACCTAACAACCAATTGTTATTATGAAGTATTTTAATGTGTTCCTTTTTGTATTTATTGCAAATTGGAGCTTTGCTCAATTAACCCTCGAGCAAAACACCCCCCGCTCATGCCCATCTACCGTTCAGTGGCATGAAGAACGCATGTCTAAAGATTTGGAGTACAAAAATCACATTGAACGTATTCTAGCTGACCGTGTACAATATATGAACACTACCACAGGCATTAACCAAAATGGAAGCTGTGCCAATGTTATTGTAATTCCTGTTGCTGTCCATTATGATGTGGGTTTAGTCCCTGCAGGTTCAGAAGCGTGTGTGGAAGATATTGTCAATCAACAACTCGCTAGCTTAAATGCGGACTTTGCCTCCACCAATGCAGATGTCTCCAACTGGAGCAGTTATGCAAGCTGTTTTGACACCTCACCGGGCGAAACGTGTATAGAATTTTGTTTAGCCACTCAAAACCATCCAACAGGTTGGGGCCTGAACGAAGGCGATCCGGCCATTACATTTGGCGATACGCGCTTTAACTGGCCGAATGATATTTTCGGCGGGGATCCACTTCCAGCCAACTCAGATTGGGCGGGATATATGAATATATTTATTCAGAGTGGAACAGGTGTTTTAGGAATTTCGGATGGAATTCCAGGTAATTTCTCGGGAACCGGTGTGGTTGTTGAAGCGTGTAATTTCGGAGGGTCTGAAACAGGACCTCCAGTCACCTGTACGGGAGTTAATTCTGGAGATTCTTGCGGAGGAATTTATGATGAAGGCAGAACGTTAACCCACGAAATTGGTCATTATCTCGGCCTATTCCATATTTGGGGAGATAACGCGACTTGTAATGGTGGCCAAGATGGGGT
>JAHQVX010000071.1 GCA_019634125.1 Saprospiraceae bacterium | reverse complement strand
TGCAAGGGAAGAAAGATTGATGATAGATGTGCCTTTTCCCATCAAAGGTTCAAATGCTTGCATGACAAAAACAGTAGACTTAAAATTCACATTCATGACTAAGTCATAAAAAGACTCGTCAAATTCCTGTAATGTTTTTCTCGCGAATAAGCCTCCAGCGTTATTGACTAAGATATCTACTTGATTTCCAAAGCGTTCAATAGTTTTAGCTTTAAGGGCTTCAATATCTGTTAAACTAGACACATCTGCTTTTACAGCAATAGCATCTTGCCCAAGTGCTTTAATTCTGTTTACTGTATCTAGCGCACCTGCCTCTGTGTTATAATAATTTACAACGACATTTGCGCCTTCTTCAGCGAGCTTTATTGCTATGGCTTTACCAATATCTCTTGAACCACCTGTGACTACGGCTGTTTTGCCTGTTAATTTTCCCATAGTTTAAAACTTTATATTCCAAGTGCTTGCCCACCACCAACTTGGATGGTTTCTGCAGTAATAAATCCAGCATCTTTACTTGCAAGGAAGGATACAACTCCTGCCACATCTTCAGGTTGGCCCAATCGACCTAACATGATATTTTTGGCCCAAGATTGAAAGACTTCTGGCTTCGTAGATTTAATTTGTTTGTGGAAGTCTGTGTCGATAGTCCCAGGGGAGACTGCGTTCACACGAATTCCATATTCGGCTAGATCTTTGGCTAATGCTCTGGTAATTGCATGGACAGCCGCTTTAGATGTGCCATAAATACCTGCACCAGGGCCACCTGCATTCCATCCTGCATTCGAAGTATAATTAATAATAGACGGATTGTCACTTTTCTTTAAAAATGGAATAGCTGCTCTAGAAGCAAAAAACGTAGAATCTAAGTTCAAAGCCATCACAAATCGATAGAATTCAGTGGTCATTTCCTCAAACCTTGATCTGCCACCTAGTCCACCTGCATTATTGACTAATGTATCAATTTTACCATATTTCTCACCAATAGCTTTAATATTCGAATTCACCGCATCTTCATTAGTTACGTCAAATCCGAAGTATTCAGCAGTTATCCCTTCAGCGGTTAATTCTTGTACCCGTTGAGCGCCCATATCATCTTGTATTCCGTTCAATACAACGGTATATCCATCTTGGCCTAAACGTTTGGCGACAGAAAATCCGATACCACCTGTAGCTCCTGTAACTACTGCTAACTTTACGTTTGAATTCATTTTCTAATATTTAGTTTTGTTGTGTTTGTAAAGGTTTAATATTTGGAATCAAAAACCAAACTGCAAATACTACTATCGCTACTAATGCTGCACCGATTATGAAAACGAAAGAGTATTTGTCAATAGGCAATTTCTTACCGATATAAAAGGTTAAAGCAGCAGCTGCAAATTTTGCAGACATTCCAGCTAACCCAGATAGTGTTCCTACCGATTTTCCATTAAATAAATCACTCGGTAGGGTTTGAATATTTCCGATAGCTGTTTGGAATCCGAACAAAATAACGGCCATAATAATTACTGCAGTTAGAGCACTTCCAGGTGAACTGAGTGCCAATAGCGCGGGCAGCATAATGGCACAACCGATACCAATAGTCCATTTTCTGGCTTTATTTACACTCCAGCCTTTATTAAAGAAGTACTTCGCTAACAAGCCTCCAAACCAGGCTCCGATCATTGCGCCTAAAAATGGAACCCAGCCAAGTTTCGTAATTCCAGCCACATCCATATTAAAAACATTGACGAGGTAGTTTGGAATCCAGATTACGAAAATCCACCAGATCGGATCTATTGCTGCAGAAGCTAGAATTACACCCCAACTTTGCTTATAACTCAGGATTTTTCCATAGCCCAAACTTTTTGCTTCGTTGGAAGAATCAGCACTTTCGTTTTCTTGGCCTTTAAGAATAAATTCTTTTTCTTTTTCTGTGATCCAAGGGTGTTGCTTTGGTGGCGACTTCACATAGATCAACCAAGGGATTAACCATAAAAACCCAAGGAGCGCAATGATTAAGAAAACGAGTTGCCAATGGAGTCGTTGGGCTAATAACCCAATCACTGGAATTGAAATCATTGCCCCAAAAGAAGCTCCGAAATTGAAGATTCCTTGTGCTACGGCTCTTTCATCAGTTGGAAACCATTCTGCATTACCTTTAGCTGCTCCCGGCCAATTCCCGGCTTCAGAAACACCTAGTAACATTCTAACAAAGGTGAAACCAGTAAAACTTTTCACTAGGGCATGTAAACCTGTAGCCAGCGACCAAAATCCAATAGAAAGGACAAAACCCATGCGAGTTCCCAATTTGTCAAATATTCGTCCGAATATAGCCTGCCCTAATGCGTAAGCAATAATGAAAAAAGTACCTATATCTCCGTAAATCTTTTTTCTGTCTTCGGCACTTGAATCCGGATAAAGTTCTTCAGCAATACCCGCTTCCCACAATACTGAAAATGCTTGTCGATCAATATAATTAATGACGGCTGCTATTGCAATCAATGCAATCACCCACCATCTAAGTCCGTTTACCTTTTTCATTTTGAGGGGTCTTTATCTAACATTTCATGACCAAGGAAGTCTTCTCTAGCTGGGCTAAACACATCGACAAGTATACCTGGCACTTTACACACACATCCATGCATAACCATAGGTGGGATATAGTAAGAATCCCCAGCTTTGATGATTCGAATATCATCACCGATTGTCATTTCAAATTCGCCGCTCTCGACATAAGTCACTTGAGAATGATAATGTTTATGAAGGTTTCCTACAGCCCCAGTTTCAAACTTGGCTTTTACAATCATAATCTTGCCATCGTAGCCCATAATTTGACGCGTTAATCCAGGGGCAACTTCTTCCCATGGGGTATCAGCATCGAAATGGTATTCCGGAGTAGGTTGTATAGAGTCGTGTAATTTCATAGTTGTTTCGTAGTTATTCGTGAATATATGATCTAAAAAGTTATTTAGGGAGCTGAACTTGGACCTACAGTAGCAGATTTAAACCATACTTCGGTGTAGGCTCCGTTTTCATACTGTTTCGCGATGTCTCCGCCATAGGTATCCGCACCTGCGCACCATACCCAATTGGTTTCAGGATCTTTTCCATTCGTTTGGTTGTAGGCCCCTTGTTTGAAATAATTCAGTTCCCCTGCATAGGCATTTTCCCGTTCTACACCATCTTGTCCAATAGGAACAAACAGATTTCGGGTTTGCTCTGGGATATCGGCGTCGGTGGTGTACTCGGATTGAATCAAATTTTTGGTGAACGTTTTGGTTTCATGGCCTTCACTTGTAAAGGTCAGGTACATAATTCCTTCATGCACGTTGATTTCGTAGCTAAATGTTTCTCCCAATTCGATACCATCTACAGGTTCTTCGGGGTAATCTGTTGAGTTGGCACCAACTTCAGACATATCATATCCCCATACAGGATACGAATAATCCCATCTGCCAGAATTATCGTCACCAGCAGTATTGATTTCGTAGTTCCAAAAAACAGAACCTTTCGTATGGCCTGGAAATTTTTTGTAGAAGATTTTACAGGGTTCATTTTCGTGCCCTTCTCCACTGTGTATTTGTCCGATCACAGTAGAAAAAGAGGCTGCTACTCTAGCATCTCCGGAAGTAGAAACATGCATTACTTTACATGTGCCGGTGAGCTTTCCTCCTTCCTCGGGGGTCCACTCTCGCTTTTCGTGCAATTCTGTTCTAGTATTACTGGAATTTTTTGAGGTAACTCCTGAGTTCGGCGTTTTATAGGCCACCCAGCGCATTGTACCATCAATAACCGTGTAGAAAAAGTCCTCGTTTTGATAGTTGGTCAGATCTTCCACACTCGTGCCATCCCCTAATAAAATTTTGAATTTATCCATAAATGGAATGACTTCATTGGGGTTTACGATTTTCTTGCTTAAACCGTCATTTGCGGTGAAATAACCTTCATTCGAAATAGCATCTTCTGGGACAATAATACTCGCCTCTTTAAACCAAACTTCCGCGTAGTTTCCGTCGGCATATTGTTTTTGAACATCGCCGTTATGAGTTTCTGCCCCAGCACACCAGACTTTATTTACAGTAAGGTCTTTGCCGTTGGTTTGATTATACGATCCTTGCTTAAAAAACAGGCCTTCATTGGAATAGGCGTTCGGTCTTTCTACGCCATCTTGGCCAATAGGTACAAACAAGTTTTTAACTTGTTCAGGCATATCTTCCTCTGTAGTATATTCTGATTCGATCAGATTTTTTGTGAATGATTTTGTTTCGTGTCCTTCACTCATAAACTTTACGGTCATGATTCCATTCTCCACGTCAACGCTATACGTAATTTCTTCCCCAAGCTGAATGCCATCTTCTGGTTCACTTGGGTAATCGTCTTTTTCAGTTCCTATTACGGAGAAATCATGGCCCCAAACGGGATAGGAATAGTCCCATCTACCCGAGTTGTCATTGCCTTCGGTATTAATTTCATAATTCCAAAACACAGAGCCTTTTTCATGTCCAGGGAATTTTTTATAAAAGATTTTCAGTGGTTCATTTTCATGTCCGTCAGCGCTGTGGATTTGGCCAATAACTACGGAGTAGGATGCAGCGACTCGTGCATCGCCTGTTGAAGAGACGTTCATGACTTTGCAAGTAGCCGTCATACTGGCTTTTGAGGTGGCTAACCATTTTTGAGTCTGGGCTAATTCGGTTCTTGTATTATTGGATGTTCCGTGTGTATTTCCGGCGTTAGGTGTTTTATAAACGACCCAATCTTGCTGACCATCATTGGTGGTATAAAAGAAGTCTTCATGGCTAAAATCGACAGGTATTCCTGCATTTGAGCCATTACCTAGGATGAGATTAAATTGATTTAAGACTGGTATGACATCACTTGGGGCTGTTGAACTTGAGTTCGAGCCTGAAGTGGAGCAGAAGTTGAATAAAAAGACGGTACAAAGTCCTAAAAACGAGTATTTAAAGATTGTGCTCAATGTGTTTGTTGTTTGTTTTAAAGCCACCCAGCTTTGCTGGGTGGCTTTATCTCTATACTAATTGCTCAACTAATGTTGAACGTCCAACTCATAATATTTTACCTCTGAAAAAGCATCCTCGTCGGTAGATATCAAATAATTTCCTGCTTTAAAATAATTCTCGAAGACACCCCATCGCTGAGTATGCACATCTGAAAACTCAAAGACTTCTTCTGTGCCGATGATTTCACACTTCAAATAATTGTTTGCAGCAGTAATTTTAAGTTCAAATGGTTCAAATCCGACTTCTGTATTAAACCAATGCGACTCATCTTCCCAAGCAGAAGTTCTGAGCACATCGATGTCATTGACAGATTCATCCACAAGTACTTTTCTTCTAAAGTTTATTTTCCCATCATCCCAATAGACTTTCACTACTGGTGGTGCGTTATTATCATCTTCCCCGATCAAATCTCGCTGTTCGTTGGAGAGCCGGCCATGAATTTGCATAATAATGATGCGATCTAGATTACCTGTGTTCCCACTAACATTACTGACCCTCAGCTTACCTTGCATAGTACCTCCTTCTGCGAATGTCCAATTCACAGAGTTGGAACCTGGCTGTAGCTGCTCTCGCAACTCCGTTCTAGAATAAGAGGAATTGGTCGTGCTTACGCCAGGGGTAGTATAGAAAACAATCGCTCCTTCTTCGGTATCATCGAACATAAAGTCTTTTAAAGCTTCTACGTTAGGGTAGTTCAAAATTTCCGGCGGAGTAATCTCTAGGGGTCTAGAATCCGATGTAGATCTTGGAATAGGTAAGGTCACCTTCCAATTATTAAGATCAATATTCGAGTAACTTGCACTAGGATCTGGTTCCTCTTCGTCATCCTGTGTAATGTCGGGAAAGGCTGGTGGATCAGGCAAGGCAATTTCATCTTTTGCTTCATTAGCACAAGATAGGATAGCAAAAATGACGAATATGTAGTAGAAACGCTGCATGGTATAGTTGCTATTCAGGATGGGAAACCTCTAATTTGTAAAATTTCACTTTTGAAAACGCCCCAGCATCACGAGATTGAAAATAATTTCCAGCTTTGAAATAGTTTTCGAAAACACCCCATTTTTCCATATGAATTCCTTCATAGGATTTATACTCAGAGCCATTCAAGACGATCAGCATTTTTCCTTCAGTAACTCGTACTTCTAAATCAAATTTCCCAAAACCTACTTCGGTAGGGAAATTATATCCTGCGTCATCGTCCCAAGCATCTTCATGCAAGATCTGTTCATCACTCGCATTCAGGTCTTTAAGGACTTTTGTTTTAACTCGAATTTTTCCGTTGTCCCAATAAATTTTCAGGATTGGTGGCGCATTATTATCATCTGCACCAATCAAATCACGTTGTTCATTGGTTAATCGACCATGAATTTGCATTATAATGGTTCTATGGTACTTTCCATTATCAGCCCTAGAAGAACTCTCCATGGCAATGGTGGCTTTCATGTTGCCGCCATCAGCAAATGTCCAGTTTACATTATTTTCTCCAGGCACCATTTGCTCTCGGAGTTCACTGCGTGTATACTTGGTATTCCGAGTAGTCGATTCGGTAGGCATAGCATGAAAAACGATTGCACCTGCCGTAGAATCGATGTACATATATGGCTTTGCGATCTCGTTCGAAGCAAAGTCGTGTATTGCCGGCGGCTCTATTTCATAAGGTTTGCCTTTATCATTGGTCACTGGAAGGGTAACCTTCCAGTGACTCAAATCTATATCCGGTAATCGAACCTTCTTCCGTTTCTTCTTTTTCTTCTCTTTGGCTGTTGCAGTCTCCTGATTTTGAGAATAGGAACACTGAACAAAACCAAAAGAAATGGTACAAAAGAATAAAAGAGAAAACAACCGCTTTATTACCATTGTATTTTAATCGTTAATAGCTGTAATAATGACATGTTCTAAACGAATTTCTTCTTCACCACTACAGTATCCGTACATAGCGAAATCTGCAGGATCTTCTGGTGGATCCGCATTTCCGATACCTCTGATAAAGAGCGCTACACTTGTGTTTGCTCCAGAGTTAAACATAAAGGTATTTGGAAGGTAACTATCATCTCCAGGATTAGACATTGCAGTAACAAATAAATTGTTCGCAGGATTTTCTACTTGAGCAATTGACGTATACCCCCAATCATCTTGAGGCATATCCGCCGTGTTGTCATAGTAAACAGGGGTGTATGTTTCGCCATAACCAGTACCTGCTAATACTCGAATTTCTAATTGACTTGGGAATGTGCCAGTTTCTAAAGATTTGAATTGTGTAATTACGTCAATTTGGTAATCAGCATTCGGTTCAACCGCAAATTCTTGATAAACATGATCTGGTTCTGCATTATCGAACTTCAATAAGTTATCAGAACCTCCATTACCAGAACTAGATTCACCTTGTTCTCCAAGCGATTTATTAATCCACCCAGAACAAGAACAATCAGAACCAGACGACTTTGGAAGTTTGTTAAAATCAGCATTCACGAGCTCTGGATCTGGCGTAGGAGGCACTTCTGGCTCTACTACCACAACAGACTGTGTAAAGGTACTTGTTTCTCCATTCGAGTCACTTGCTGTAAGTGAAACCGTATAGGTTCCTTCTCCATCATCAAAACGGTAAGTTGGGCTTACCTCTGTAGATGTATCTCCAGTACCAAAATCCCAAGAGTATACATTTGACTCTACGGAAGTGTTTACAAATTGATATAGTTGCCAATCATCTCCACCTACTGGATCAAAGGAGAATGATGCTTCAGGCAAGTCTGTATCTATTTGCGAGTTAGAGTCCGGTAATTCGAACTCAAAATCGCAACTAACTACAAGGGCTACTGCACTCACAAGGAGAAAAGCCGCTATTAATTTTGAAGTTTTCATTATATATTGTTTTAATTATTTCGATTAATATCCAGGATTTTGTGCCATAAGGCCTGCACTTTGCTGAATTTCTCTAGGAGGAATTGGCAGCAACATTTGATTCACATTAAAGCTGTATCCATTGTTTGAAGAGTAATCTCCTAAAACAGTTGTTGCAACACCAAATCGTTGAAGGTCATAGAATCTTTGGTTTTCAAAAGCTAATTCTACTCTTCTTTCCAAAAGTAAATCTTCAGCTGTAAGTGTCCCTGTAATATCAGCAAGTCCAGCTCGGTTTCTTACTTCATTAACAGAATTAAGTGCATTAATACTAGTAGTTGATTGAGCACCTGCAAGGATAGATTCGGCATGCATTAATAATACATCTGCATATCGAAGCACAATCCAATCATTCCCTGCACACCTTGTTGTAGCTGAGCTTGGAACGAATTTCGCACAGAATAAGCCTTGGTCTTCTGACAGGTAAGAAACAGCTGTTCTATCTCCACCATTGGCATCAAATGCGTCAATTAAATTTTGCTCTAAGAAATTCAACCCATCTTCTCTTCCTGCTAAGTGATCAAATTCTGCCGAATAAATCTGGCATTGTCCGAACACATCATTTTCATACTCTATGGCAAAAATTACTTCATCATTCAGCTCTGAATAGAATACATCACTGAAATCAGGCATAAGCATGAATCCTCGAGCAGGATTCATAACTGATTCTAGTAATTGTTGAGCACCTAAGTAATTTGGACTTGGTTGCGAAAGATATACTTTAGCAAGTAATGCCTCTGCTGCTGCCTTTGAAGCTCTACCTTTTGTTCCGTCAGGAAGGTTTGCAACTGCATCCATCAAATCATTGGTAATTTGAGTATAAATAGCATTTACATCAGCACGTACATAAGCCGCTTCATCACCAGGATTAAGGGTGTTTGTAACTAAAGGCACTGCGCCATAAAGTCGAACTAAATTAAAGTAAGCATATGCACGCAAGAATCTAGCTTCAGCTGTATAGGCAGGAATATTACCTGGATCGGCAACTTCCATAAACTGAAGGATATTGTTAGCACGATAAATTACTTCATACATGCTCGCATAATAGTCTTCAGAATAAATATCACCTACTTCAACTTCATATCTATGATATTCTTGACGTTCATTGTTAGACAGTGATCTAGAGTTGTCGGAACGGTGTTCGGTTAATAAGAACTCATACTGAATACCTCTGTTTTCAGTGGTCCAATTCCCTTCATCTTCTTCACTGATTCCTTGAATAGAATCATAAATACCAATGATACCTGCTACGATCTCAGCATCACTTGAAAAGAATTCCTCTTGACTTACTGCAAAATCTGGATTAGGGTTCAAAAAGTCTTCACATGCGGTAAAGATCAACCCTACAAATACAATTATAAATAATTTAGAATGTTTCATGTTATTTCTAGGTTTTGAGTGGTTAAAAGTCAACGTTCAATCCTAAAGAGAAGGTACGTTGGATAGGAGAACCACCTCTTTGGGATCCCCACGCAGTAATAATTCTTGAGTTGCTTTCAACAAATTCTGGATTAAATCCTTCATAATCATCAGACCACTCATAAAAGATGTTTTGACCGGTTACATATATTCTTGCGTTCGAGAGTTTCAAATTCTCTACAAGTGTTCCACCAAGTCGGCCAAAGTCTAATCCTAAATTCACATTTCTTAATGAAATAAAGTCAGCACTTTGGATAATGTCGTTGGTATGAATTCTTTCTTGTAAGAATGAATCGTCAGACACAACGCCATCTAGTAATGCAAGTGATTGACCGCTTTCAGTAAGTGTATTTCCTTGCCACTGAATACTGAAATATTGATCTCCAACATTTCTTACTTCAGCACCATGACTTCCTTGGAACATGAAAGACATGTCAACAGGCCCAAACTGGAACTGGTTGGTTACACTCCATACTAATTCTGGATATGGATTACCAAGAATAGTTTTGTCTGCATCAGTAATGATTCCATCTCCATTTAAGTCTTTAACGATAATATCACGAGATTCTCCATTGATCGGGAAGAAAGGAGTAGTCCAGTATTGGTTTTCTAGTTCTGAATCTACTACGTATCCATAGAATGAAGAAATAGGATTACCAACTAAGTTGATCCATTCAGACTGACGACCAAATTGATCTTGTAGTATTTGCCCATTCGAATCTCCGAAGTCGGTTAATTCATTTTCATTTGTTGTAGCAATAACTGTTGATTGCCACTGGAATTTTTCCTTAGTAATGTTTTTAGATCTCAGTTCAAACTCAAATCCCCTATTCACTACTTCTCCTCTATTCTCGATTCCATCTGCGAAACCAGTCACATAAGAAACCGGATTATTTAGAAGTAATTCTTCACTTGTTCTGTTATAGTAATCAACAGATCCTTGGATAGCTCCTCGGAGTAATCCAAAATCAATCCCTGGATTGATTTCTCGTTGTGCTTCCCATTGGAGTAGGCTATTTGGAATGTTTTGTGGAGCGAACCCAGAGGTAATCGTTCCATCAGCAATAGCGTTAGATGGATTTAAGAGTGCAATGTATGGGTAGAAATTCTCTACGATATTTCCAACATTGTAGATATCGTTTCCAGTTAATCCCCAGCTTGCTCTTAGTTTCAGGTCAGAAAAGATATCGCTATCCGCTAAGAAGTCCTCTCTAGCAATATTCCATCCTACAGAGAATGCAGGGAAACTACCCCATTTATTATCTGGACCGAATACAGAACTCGCATCTCTTCGAAGTGATGCAGTTGCTAGGTATTTGTCAGCAAACGCATAGTTTACTCTACCATAGTAACTCACTCGATTCTTTTCACCTCCAATTTCAGCAAACTCAGAGATTTGGGTTGCACCTAATAAGTTTGGCAAAAGATCGTTGGAGAATCCGGTTCCTTCGAATTCGTTTTGTTGAATATCTTCTTGTGAGAATGTACCTCCAGCTACAGCATTAAAGGAATGCTGGTCGAAGGATCTCACGTAGGAAATTGTATTGTCTGAAATGAGTCGGTTTCTAACTCTATCTTGAAGGTTGTACAATGCTCTTTCGGCACCTCTAGAGTGGTATAATACTCCGTCGTACTGTTCTCTCTTTCTATTTTCCCACTGGTTACTTAACTGAGATCTAACTGTAAGTCCATCCATTAATTTATAGCTTAACTTCAGCGCACCAACAAGTTGTACACGATCTTCATTTCTATCTCTTTCATAGAGCTGAGCGAACGGGTTTCCGTCTCCTGAAGTTCTTGGTCTAGTAGAACTACCATCACCATCTAGGTCTAAGCTCAGTAAGTGATCTTCGAAGAAGTAATCTCCAACACCTACATCTGGGTAGTTGGCTCTATTAATAAACTGCAGTGATTCTTCAGTATGATAAATAGGCAACCACGGATTTTGTCTAAGTGGGTTGTGGATAGAAGAAGGCACTCTTCTTTGTGTGGAGAAAGACGGGGTTAAATTAAAGCCAAGCTTTAATTTATTGCTCAACTCTGTATCCAATTTAATTTTACCAGTATACCGTTCAAAGTTATCTGTTAAGATCACACCTTCATCTTCAGCATAGCTGAATGATGTGCTCCATTTAGTCTTTTTGGTACCACCTCGTGCCGAAATGGATTGGTTCGTAATCAAACCGCCATCTAAGATAACATCTTGCCAATCTCTATCTACGCCAGTAGTTTGCACTAAGAGTTGCATATACTGTGTAGTTTCTGAGAGGAATCCCTGTTCTGCCAGTTCAAAAGCTGCCCAATCGGCAACGCTTTTACGAACAGCATCACTACCGAAAGCTTCTTTGGTACCTACAAAGCCATTATAACTAAACTTGGTTTTACCATCTTGGCCACTTTTGGTGACGATTTGAATCACTCCGTTTGCACCTTCACTACCATAAATGGCTGCTGAAGCTGCATCTTTCAATACTTCAAATGATTCGATATCATTCATATTGAGATTAGAGAGGAAATTAGCATCAACAACTACTCCATCGACAACAATTGCTGGCCCAGTTGCACCAGCTATTGTACCCACACCTCTTACGGTAATATTCGGTGCAGAACCGGCTTCAGCTTCAGTTTGGGCGATATTCACCCCAGAGACTTGGCCAATAAGGGCTTCATCTACACGGGCAACAGCGATTTGATCTAACTGTTCATTTTCTACTTTGGATATTGAGCCTGTGAGGTGGCTTTTCTTTATTGCCTCACCATAACCAACAACAATAACGTCGTCTAAGCTTTCCGCATCAATTTGCAACTGAATGGTGTAGTCACCACCTTCTTCAATTACTGTCCTTTGCGTTTCATATCCTACGAAGCTGATAATCATTGTATCACCTTCGTCGGCATTAATAACAAATCTTCCGTCGGGTCCAGAGATAGCAGCTTCACTGGTACCATCAACAAAAACACTCGCGCCAGGCATTGGGTCTCCATTCTCATCTATGACTTGCCCATTAATAGATTGAGCCTGGAGGCCAATTGCCCCTGCAAGAAGAAAAAATAGAAAAAGCACAACCTTGAGTGGTTTTTGAAATTTCATGATTTTGTGCATGTTTTAAGTTTTTCTCAATTAAAAATTACAGCAGAACTACCTGCTTAGTTATTGAATAAAAGCTTGAACGTCTGTTAAATGTTGGTTCATTGCTTCCATTGCTCCTTCCGGGTTTTGGTCAGCGATCATAGAGAGAATATCTCTATGTTCATCGATTGTTTTCCGATTATTTTTATCATCACACACTTTTAAGTTGATATAGCTTTTCACGATATCGGGTGTAATGATCATCATTAATGATTTTAGCACTGTGTTTTTCCCAGCCTCTGCTATTTTAATATGGAATAACAGATCTTCTTCGACAGCGACTCCTGATTCTAGCAACTTATTTTCGTAGCGATCTAGCGCATTGCTTAGTTGAATAAGGTCATCTTTAGTGCGGTGAAGGGCTGCTAATCTTGCAGCCTCTTTCTCCAATAATAGTCGCGTTGCGACTAATGATTTGAAATCCACTTGTTCCAGCTTTAGAATATCAGATATAAGGCCTTCTAGGGCAATCGTGCCCATGCCTGTAACGATGGTGCCGCTTTGTGGTTGAACTTTAACAATACCGTAAAACCGAAGCTTGTTAATCGCTTCTCTAACTTGGTTTCTACTAACGCCCATCTTTTCAGCGAGTTTTCGCTCTGGTGGAAGTTTCTCTCCAGGCTTTACCGCTCCTGAGATGATCAACTCTCTAATCTGTGAGATAATGATCTCGACAGGGTCTTCGATTTTGATTTTATCTAAGTTCTCTAACATTGCGAGTGGATTGGTCAACCAATAATTGGTCAACCAAATATAGTTTTTTCATTCACCCCTACTTAATAAACTAGGAACTTTAAGTAGTGTAGTATAGACAATAAGGTGATTGTCGGCGCGCAAAAAACTATTGCACTGAGAGTTGAAAATCAACAGATTAAACAAGAATATTTTAACTTATCAAGCCGCGTCGTCTCATTTCTTTTTTAGCAAGAAGAAGCTCTCTACTGGCCTGGCCATCGACCGAAGAATTCTCATTTGCACGTCTTAGAAGATAGGGCAAGAGCTCTTTAACCGGCCCATATGGAAGGTATTTTGCTGTATTAAAGCCTTCTGAAGCCATATTAAAAGTAATATGATCACCCATTCCAAATAGCTGACATGATAGAATGTGGGGATGGGTTTTGGGAATGTTATATTTCTCGGACAGATCTTCTAGCAGGTAATTGCTTTCTTCATTATGGCTAGCCAGACAGAATGCAATGTTATCGATGTGGCTCATGCAATATTCTACTGCCAGATTGTAGTCTTTATCTACTGAAGCTTTGTCTTTATGGATGGGCGATAAGTAGTTTTCATCTTCAGCCCGTTTACGCTCTTTTTCCATGTAAGCGCCTCGAACCAACTTCACAGCCAGGATATAGTTCTGTGTAGCGGCTTCTTTATGTAATTCTTTGAGGAAGGTAAGTCGATCATGGCGATAGAGTTGAATGGTATTGTAGATGATGGGCTGTGTTTGATTGTACTTGCGCATCATTTGTTGTACGAGGGCATCAATAGCAGGTTGAAGCCAGCTTTCTTCGGCATCGAAATACAATGCATTGCCACTTTCGTAAGCCGTTTTAGATATCATATCCATACGCTCTACCACTCTTTCCCATTCTGCTTCCTCATGCGCATCCAAGGCTTCGCCTTGGCTGACTTTCACCAATAACCCATCTCGCGATAATGCCGTGACTTTAGCCGTAGCAATATTAGCATTTGGATCTTCCTTCACGTAGGCAATCTTCCGCACTAGTACCTCCGCAATTTTATCCAACTCCTTCTCGTCATTTTTGGCTTCAACACCGTAATCTAAAGCGGTTTGTATGCCATATTCGCCCAACTTTTTGATATCTCCCTGGCTTTCGTCGATGCTCTCACCGCCAACAAATGCCTCAAAAATAGTGCGCTTAACCAGGCCTTTGATCGGCAAGCCCAGATTAAAAGCCACCATGGTGACTTGTTTCCCCAGCTTGGACAAAGTAGAACTATTTAAAAGCCTAAAAAGTCGGTAAGATTTACGTAAGTCTTTGTTGGACTGTGCTTGAAAAGCGATTTCTGTATTGTCGAAATTTAATGCCACTCAGCGAATTTTAAGTTAAGTTACAGAATTCCAAATTTCCCAACTTTTCTCGGCTTGGAGTTCTAACATTTGGAGTCCGTTTTTAATGGCCGCCCCCTGATTCTTACCTGCTGTTAGAAATGCCGACTCGGCAGGATTGTACACCAGATCATACAGCAAATGGCTTTCATTTAAGGCTTCATAAGGAATGGCTGGCTTCTGGTCTATGTTGGGGTGTGTTCCCAATGGGGTGGTATTAATAATGATGGGGAAGTTTTGAATCATTGCTGGGCTAAGCTGTTCGTAGGTAAGGTCGGCTTTATTTTTGGATCGGCTTACGGTTAGGAAGGCGATTCCAAGTTTTTGGAGTACGAAGGTAACGGCGCGGGACGCGCCGCCGGTGCCTAACACCACAGCTTTGCTGTGGTGTGCTGCCAATAACGGAGCCAACGAATACTCAAAGCCATACACATCCGTATTATACCCTTCCCACTTGCTCCCGTTGCGCTTCACACAATTCACCGCCAACATCTCCGACGCTTCAAAACTGATCGAATCAAAAATCGGTATAAGGCTTTGCTTGTATGGAATGGTAATATTGAAGCCCTCTAAGCCTTTCATCTTGTTGGCTTTGGCCATAAAAACAAAGGGATCTACTTCATCGAACATGAGGTAGTCTACGTTCGAAATTCCTTCTCGTTCGAACTTAGCTTTAAAATAGGCTGGACTAAAACTATAGGAAATATCCTTACCTAAGAGTCCATAGATACGATGTTGCTCTTCCACGCTTTAAAGCTAAAATCTAGCTGTTAGATTTGGCAACTCTTTCCAAGAAAAATACGAGGACAAAGCCTAAAATGGCCAACCCAACCGCAGGCAGCAATTGATCTGTAGGTGCAATATTTGTTTCAAGTAATGGTTGTTCCTCACCATGCCGGTCGATGTACGTTTTCACGGTTTCTTTCCAAGGCCAGACTTTATTCAGTGCACCAATCATAAAACCTGTAAGTAAGGCCAAAGTAGGTGAATAGTAGCGTTTGAACAGCCAGCTCAACACATGAGAAAAGAGTAAGAGTCCAACAACTGCACCGAATGCAAAGGGTAATATTCCTTTAATATCTAGACTTTCCACCGCTTTTACTACGGGTACATAAACACCAAGAAGTAAAGCAATTAAGGAACCTGAAATACCAGGCAAAATCATGGCACAGATGGCAATTGCACCACTCATGAAGAGATAAGCTATGTTATTATTTCCTTGAGCCGGACTAATTGTTGTGATCCAATAAGCGACTGCGGCACCAAGTAGTAACAACAACCATGAAACGACATTCCATTTTTTGACTTGCTTACCTACGTAGATCGCAGAGGCCAAGATGAGTCCAAAAAAGAAGGCCCAAACTAATATTGGGAAATTGCTCAACAAGTAAGTAATGAGCTTAGCTAAAGAGAATAAGCTAATGCCGATGCCGAGGAATAGGCTAACTAAAAAGGGTCCATTGATGGCTTTCCAAAAAGCCGAGAAACCTTCTTTTCGCCAGGTAGTAATGAGGTTGGGCTGGATATTCTTGATCGAATTTATGAGTTCCTCATAAATTCCGGTGATTAACGCGATGGTACCTCCACTAACTCCGGGCACTACATCTGCCGCCCCCATTAACAGGCCCCTTAAAAAAACGCCAACACGAAACATGGAATTCATAGCTATTGCTGGGATTGCTCCATAAAATGATGGAACGTATCGCCCCGTAGTCCGAGTCGTAATGTCTCGAGCGGAATAACTTCACTCGGGGCAATATTGCCTAAACTCACATTCGCACCATATAACTTAATAAACCAAACTTGTTGGCCTTTTTGTGGGGCTTCCCAAATGATCTTTTCTCCAGGGATTTTGGTTAAAATTTCATCAACCAATCCAGAACGTACTTCCCCGCTTTTACGGAAAATACCAACTGTACCACTTTCGCGCGCTTCAGCAATCAACTTCCAAGTTCCAGCTTCTAACTCTGCTTCCATCATTCGAATCCACTTGTAAGGAGCAATGATTTTCTCTACATCTTTAGAACCCACCTCGGACAACACCTTGGTTTGAGTAGACAACTTCCTAATGTATTCACATTTCTCTTCATGAGGGATCTCAATAGATCCATCAGAAACTTCCACTAAATCCAATTTATACTTATCGAGCACTCGTCTGTAATCATCGAACTGTCCACGAACAATAAAGGCTTCAAACAAGGTTCCACCAAAGTATACAGGAATATCATATTCCCGATAGAGCTCAATTTTTTCGTTCAAGTTTGGAGTTACGTACGAAGTCCCGAAGCCCAACTTTACCATGTCTACATAAGGATGGGCAATCATCAAGAAGTTTTCTACTTCTCGAGTACTCATACCCTTATCCATAACCATTGTTAAACCATTGTCTCTTGGCTTTGCCGGTCGTTCAGGCAACCCAGATAAAGTAAAATGCATAAAATGTGAATTAAAAGTTCTGCAGAACAGCAAGTACCTCGTGACTTTTTTCTAGTTCTGGAAACAGCGTAAATATAGAGGATTTCAGGTTAGGTGCCTTATGAAGTACCTCTTCCAATTGCTCTAATCCTACCTGAGTATTCTCATTGGTTAAATTGAAAACAGCCCGTGCGTATTGTAGGTCTATGTTGTTCGGAATGGTGGCAATTCCCCGTTCAAAAACATTGAGAACCATATCTTTTTTCCCAATAGCTTGATAACACTGAGCCAAATACAACCACAGCTTATATTTCTTTTCATTAAGTTCAATGCCTTTGATGAAACTACCAGCTGCATCTAGGTAATATTCTAGTTCAAACTGAACCTTTCCAAGGCTCTTCCAATACTTAAGGCGGTCACTTTGGTATTCTAATGCTTGCTTGTAGTAGAAAATAGCTTGAATGAAATCCTGTTCTCTCTCATAAGTTTTGGCGACTAAGTAAAATGCATTCCCAATAGATACATTACCTGTAAGCCCATCGATCGCCTTCTTGAATTTAGCACGTGCAGCTTCATATTGTCCCAAACGTTCTTCACACTTACCAATCTCAATTAAGACTTGAGGTTCTTGTTCAAACTGTTCAGCGATATCGATGAAAATATCCTTGGCTTTCTTCCAATCACCCATTTTCTCATAACACGAAGCCAAATCCCAATACACGTAATAATAGTTCTCGTTAATGGCGATGGCATATTCATATGCATTAATAGCTTCTTCAAACAACGACAACTCTTCATATGCGTTGCCTAGGTTGTTCCAAGCCAAGAAGTTATACGGGGCTTTATCAAGAATTTTTTGGTGGAATACTACGGCTTCTTCATAGGCTTTCTCATCATCCACATAATTCCAGTATCTGTTTAGCGCTTCCTCATTGGAAGGGTCTAAGCTTAGGCATTTCTTCAACCAGAAGGCCATACCTTTCTTATCCAGCTTCAATTCGTAAACATCTGCCACTTCAAGATATACATCGGAGCGTTCAGCTTTGCCTACATAGTTGAGCAAGTCTTTTAACTTATGGATGGCTTCATCGTATTTCGATTCCGCCACTAAAAAATCAGCTTCTGCCAGCATAAGTTCTGGAGAAGATGGTTCAAATGTTTTTGCTTTCTGGATGGCTTCCTGCGCTAAGTCCAAGCGTTTCGCTTGGACTTGAATTTGAGCCATTCGTATAAAGAAGGTTCCAGAATATGGAAACGCATTTTGAGCATGTTCAGTCGCTAAAATCGCTTTCTCTGTATTGGCTAGTTGGTCGTAGTAGTCAATAAGACACTCAAAATCTTCCTCAGATAAAAATGTAAGTGAATCTTCTTTTAAGTTGGTTTCGAAAAGGTCTACAAGTTCTTGTATTACTTTGTCGTTGGAATGATTGTTTTTATGCATTCAGGTAACTTAGTCGTTGCACAATCTATTTAAAATCCCTCAATTTCCTAATTAAAGTTAGAATGAATTCATCCACAAGTCAAGTGGCTTATCCACACCGTAATAAAGAATAAGTTCTTATATTAAAAAGGCCGGCAAAAGTACAAAATGCCCAGTTAGAATGCCAGTTTCTAGCACAAAAACAAGAAAGGCACTACTTTTGATAAAATAAACAGTAGGAAGATTCAAACATGCGTTGGATAATTAGTTTTCTTTTTTTGATTGGGGGTCATGTCGCTTTTGCTGCTTTACCCTACGATATTGTTGCCGAACTCAATGAAAAAATTGATGAACGGCAGTATGAATTTGACCAAAAAGATAGTTTGGCCGATGGCCGAATCACTATATCTTATAACCTAGCTGCCGGAGAACGTGCCACACGTCTATACATCACAGAAATCAACAAACTTCAAAAGGAGATCAACGACAAAGATGCCCACTGGATGGTATTACGCGATGAGCTTAAAGTGTTAAAGAATTGGTTGTACGACACCAGCGACGAAGACTTTGCTAAAGAATATTGGTTGGATCGGTTCGAATTGCTGATGAACATTCACTATGATCAAAACGAAGCTTGGACGCGAAAGAAATTAACCAGCAACCAGATCTTAGCTCGAAATTATTTCAAACTCTACAAGGACAAGCCTTACGCCTATGATGCATTGAAGTTTATGATGGACAACAACCCGTATGAATTCATTGCTGAAATCCATAAATATCAAAGTTCGCCTTATTTAGTTCAAGTGGTAGACGATCTTGTATATGAAGATCCGATAAAAATGAAACGTTGGGTGAATACTTATACCCCGATCAATGATTTGCTTTATAAGAGTACCAATCCGACCACGCAGACCTTTTTAGCCTTATTCAATAACTATGGGCGAGCCTCGAAGTCGTTTTATATGCTAGAAGACATTCTAAACCACGGCATGACCGCTGCAGAGGCTCATACCATTGGCGAAGACGAACGGAAGTTCCGTCAGCAACTCATCGACCTATCTTTGCGGGAAGATATTGTTGGTCAATCGGGTATTGAATACAAGATTAAAAATGAAGCTCTTGAAGTGGTTCGAGCCGTGAATGACTTGCACGAGACCAAAGATCCGGCCGTTCGATTTAAATCAGTGAAAGACTTAAGTCCTGCCGAATTCTATACATACATGGTGTATACACCCGAAGAGATATTCACGTCAACGTTTAACGGCTTTTACGAACGTCTCATCTCAGGCTTAGATGAGAAAGATGCCTACACATTCCTGCAAGATATGAAGATGGGCAAGTACCGCACATTCATTAAAATGTGTGCTGGTTATAATAAGCTGGATGATTTCTTATCTAAAATGTCGGAAGAGCATCAAAAGGTCTTATTAACCCAGTTTGTATCCAACTTAGAAGAGGGCAAGCTCGAAAACAGCTTAACTGCTGCTGTAGATGTGGCAGACACCTTTGGCAGTTTAACAAACGATGAATTAAAAGCATTTTTCGTTGAGAAAATGAGCTCTGAATTGGCGCGAGTAAATTACGAAACGAATACACACGGCATTCGAGTGTACAGTTTATTAAGTGCAATTCTGAATCAAAGCAATGCTTACAGCGACGAATGGGTAACGGATCTAGTTGCTCAATACGATATTCCTAAAATCAATCAACTCAGTCATCAAAGCTTGAAAAACCAAGACGGGGTCATCATACAACAAGTGTTCTTTTTCGATGATGATGATGGGAAAGCTTCCTATGCCAGTTTTATGCCTTCTTTCCGAAATGGGAATTGGAAAATTGAAGACAAGAAAACCTATGTTAAAATGAGCAGTGTTGGGAAGCAGAAGGTTGAAGTATACGCCAACAAACCTCAATATGAGTTTCGGGGCAAGGATGATTTAAGAGCTTACTTCCGTTCAACGGGAAAACAACCAAGCGTGGTGATTCATAGAGGACATAGTTTTTATGTAGACACTACGATTCAAAGCTTAACCCAGAATGCCAAACTAGTTTTTTTAGGCTCCTGTGGTGGTTACCATAATTTAACGAAGGTCTTAGATCGATCACCAGATGTCCATATTATTTCTTCTAAACAGATTGGAGCCATGGCGATTAATGATCCGTTGATTCGTTTGTTGAATAAGAATATGTTGGCTGAGACCGATATCGAATGGCAAGGGTTCTGGGATACCTTGGGTGGTCAACTCAAAGGAAATACTAAAACCTATAAACGCTTCCAAGACTATGTACCTCCGCATAAAAACTTAGGAGCCATTTTCATTATGGCTTATAATCGAATGAAGGAGAAGGATGGAGCTGTTAGTTAGTTTAGTGAGTAGATCTATTCAGATAGCTGATTTTCGCGGAGGAATAGGACTTGAACAAGCTCAGCCTGGCGCTAATTTTCTCCTTCTTGTTCGGAAAAAACATTCACTGGCACAATGGTTTCTTTTTGGCCATAAAACACGGGATAGCGAAGGTGGGTTTTTTCGTAATGATCACTTTTCTTGTACACCCAATTCAACGCAGTTCGTGAATTTTCAGTAAAGCTTGGATCGTTTTGAATGAGACTGTCTAATTCTACTTTCCAATCTGGGTGTTTATCGAGCAGTTCCACTGCTCGATCTTCGAAGAGATAAGGCGAATAGTATTCTTTCTGCATAAGAATGCCATCGAAAAAATTCCATGCAAAGTAGGAATCCGGCGCCTCCGGCGCCAGACTAGCCATAATATACTTATCTCTACCTTGGCCTAGCGGCACTTTAAAATCCCCCACTTCAAACGTCGCTGTCGCCTCCTCGGATCGAGTAGTTACGTTAAAATGCAAGTAATGGCTTTCATAGGGCTGATTTACGGTTTCATAGTTGTTGATATACTTGTATTGACCTTCTACTTCCACGGCTTTATCCAGCTCAATGACCTCTACCCCATTCCATCGGAGACGCTCCAACACTTCGGTCCAAGCCTGCGGGATGTAGAAAGCCTGTGGCTTCGCCACAGGCTGATCCTCCCGAGGACGATAACTGTTGTAATACTTAATGGTTTTAGTAAACGAACTGTCTCGGTTGTAGTTCAAGCGTTGTCTTCCTGTGATTTCACTCGGTTTATATTCAGCTTTGTAGCCTTTAAATGTCAGGTCCTCGAATTGAGTCGTATCCAATTGCCAATGCAAGACCTCCGTTTCTTCAGTAGATGTAGCTTCAAGGGCTTGATCATGCGCAGCTGTTAATTCCGCCACATGATTGGCCATCCAAGTGCTCATACTGTGCAACAGTTCGTAATTACTCCACACTCGATCTTTGAATGGCTTCAGCATATGTGTTTCGCCGGTAAATGCGAGGGAATGATGCAGTGCGGCATATCCATTCGAGTAGCGCGGCAAGTCGTTGAAGGCCACTAAGCCCTGATCAGGAATACTGCCATAAGTGCTCACATAAGGCGTCATATCCCAGCCGCGCGCCGCCATGTCTGAATACAAAAAAGGCAGCATGTTGTCTTTCAGCAACCCTCCCAGCGAAGCTGGGAGTTTCTCAGGCAACGTATTTATTAAGGTCATCGTATACTGATAATCTGCTCCGTTCGTCGTATGATTATCAATAAATACTTCAGGCTGTAACTTAGAAAATACCTGATTAAACGTCTTGGCATTTTTCGAATCTGCCTTCACAAAATCTCGGTTTAAGTCGAGGTTCTTAATATTCCCTCGAAACCCATACTCTACTGGGCCGTTCTGATTGGCCCGAGTCGTGCTATTTCGGTTCAATGCCCCGCTAATATTGTAGTAGGGAATCGCTACAATATTGATATGGTCTAAAACTTGTCGCAAGGAATCATTGGCCAAAACATCTCTGTAAAAAAGCATCGTCGCGTCTACACCACAAGGTTCCCCAGGGTGAATGGCATTGTTGATGAAAAAGATAGGCTTATCGCTATTGACCAACTCATTTAGGGTGAAATCATGATTCTTGGATAGAATGGCTAGAGACAGCGGCTTGCCGCTGTCTGTCTCGCCAACTTCAATGACTTTACACTTCGTAAACCGTCCGTCTAACTTATCGTAAAAAGCCATCCCTTCTTCGTAAGACGCACTATAATTTTCCTTTAACTCAAACGGGGCTTTCAAATCAGCCGTAGGAATCGGAACTTTAAGATCACAACCAAAACATACAATAAGAAGAAGAAAGGGCAAGTAACTTTTCATTGTATGAAATTAGTACAAAGCCTCGACTTCTTTTAGCACATACTCTGGAGAATTATAAACCAAAAATTCCGAAAAAGTTTCGAAAAGAAATCGCCTAACGTAACACCATCTTTGCACTTGTTTTAATTCGCCAGGATTGCATTCCAAAACTCTCTCGGGTAGAAGTTTTACGCAGAAACGGCTAATCTTTGTAGCATGACCGTGCCTTCTGCAACTTCCTTTTGCAATCGTTCTTGCGCTTGACGAATCAAAGCTTCCGGATTATCAAAAAAGAAATGATCGACTAAATGTTCAATGGTTTTTACATCTTTACCATACAAGACCAATAAGGCGCGTTGCATTTGTTCTTCCGAAACAGGTAAGGTCATTAAAGCAATTTCTAAAAATAAATCCCTCAATAAGTCCTCCTTCTTTGCACCCAATTGAAGGTCGATAATCTTTTGTTCAATGTCGCTGCTAAACATGAGTGTTGTGTTTTGATTTTAAATTTGGTTGACGATATAATGTTCTAAATAATCCGTTAAAATCTTCCTACACTTTTAGTTGAGTTTTATTGAACGCATACTCTCCTAAAAGGCTAGTAAAACATGCAAACACTTGAAATTCAATTAAATACAAGAAATTCGCAATCCATTAAATGGAGTTCTGCCCCTGAACTTCTATATTTATGCGAGTTAAAATTATTCCTCCATGAGAGCTATTTGGAAAGGCGCCATTGGTTTTGGCCTCGTTAACATCCCTGTAAAAATCTATTCTGCGGTTCAAGAGAGTAACCTTGATTTAGATATGTTAGACAAAGCAGATTTTTCCAACATTAAGTTTAAGCGGGTAAATGAAAAAACTGGCCAAGAAGTAGAATGGAAGAACATTGTTAAAGGCTATAATCACGAAGGTACTTATGTTGTCCTCGAAGATGAAGACTTTGATCAAGCGGCGCCACAGAAAAACAAAATGCTCAACATCCAGCAGTTTATCCAAGAAAAAGACATCGACTCGATTTACTTCGAAATGCCCTACTTCTTAGAACCGCAAGATGATGGCCGAAGCGCTTATAACTTATTACTTCAAGCCCTGAAAAAAACCCGAAAAGCGGGGATTGGCACCTATGTTTTGCGTGAAAAAGAACATTTAGGTATTATTCGACCTTACAACAACGATATTCTTGTGCTCAACCGAATACGTTTCGGCGAAGAAATTCGAGACCACACCGAATTAAAGATTTCAGAAATGGAAGTTAGAGATGCAGAACTCGATATGGCCATCAGCTTAATTGACCAACTGGATAGTAATTACGATCCATTCCGATACAAAGACACTTATTCCGATGCCTTAATGGAAATCATTAAAGCCAAAGCAGCAACAGGCAGTGGGAAATCAGCAGCGGATATTCCGATTAAGCAAACCAAGGCAAAAACCGTTGATCTAATGGAACAGTTGAAAGCCAGTTTGGAAAATGCAGAGAAGAAAAAGTCGGCGTCCTAATGGACCAAACACTTCGAGATAATAAGTTTCTAAGCTATACTCGCCCTATGCTGGCCGCGCCTGGCGGTGATTTTAGAGCACATCAAGATTGGCTATACGAAATCAAATGGGATGGCTATCGAGCTGTAGCTGAAGTCAATGATGGGGAAGTTAAATTGTATTCCCGGAATGGGCTTTCCTTCGCCAAGAAGTTTGAGATAGTTTATAACGAACTGTTGTCGTTTCCAGGCAAAATGATTTTAGATGGTGAAATAGTATTGCTGGATGAAAATCATCAACCGAGTTTCCAAAAATTGCAGGCCTACCGAGAAAATCAGCATTTACCTCTCAAGTTTTATGTCTTTGACCTCCTCATGTTTAATGATTTAGACATTACTTCTTTACCCCTTATTGAACGCAAAAAAGCGTTAAAACGGGCCTTGCCTGAAAGTGACATCGTATTGTATTGCGATCATATTGAAGAACAGGCTACTAAATTCTTCGAAAAGACTAGGGAAATGGGCTTAGAAGGCATTATAGGCAAGCAAAAAAATAGCGCTTATTATACAGATACGCGCAGTGATAAGTGGCTGAAATTTAAACACGAAAAAACCGACGAGGCCGTTATCGTTGGGTATACCTCGCCTCGAGAGTCGCGTAAATACTTTGGTTCACTCATTCTCGCCCAATACGATGCAGCCAATCAGTTACGCTATGTTGGTCATGCTGGATCGGGCTACAACGACAAAGAGTTGAAGGCCTTTTATGAGCTGTTGCACCCGCATACCAAGGATGAAACGGATCTGGTGGGACAGTTCGAACCCAATGCGGAACCGCATTGGGTAACGCCTTTGTACGTATGCACCGTCAAATACACCGAACGTACCGCAGACGGGCGGTTTCGCCACCCAACCTTCGTTGGAATGCGTGAAGACCTGAGTCCGCAAGACTTGCAAAATTCACGTCCTAAAACAGTGGCGAAACCTACCCAAAAACCCCTGGGACAACTGCCCGAAAAAGTACGATTAACCAGCCTTGAAAAACGCTACTTTCCCGAGCAAAACATTACCAAAGGCCAGGTCATCGAGTATTACCAAAGCATTGCCGAATACCTCCTACCTCACCTTAAAAACCGACCGCAAAGCTTACGACGCTTCCCAAATGGCATTAATGCACCTAGCTTTTACAATAAGGACGTTGATCATGCCCCAGATTGGATCGAGCAATGTGCGCTGTATTCCGAATCGGGCGACCGAACCATCGATTACCTCCTTTGTAATAACAAAGAGAGCTTAGCTTACATCAACAACCTGAGTTGTATCGACATCAATCCGTGGAAGAGTCGCATTGAAACCATTGACCAGCCCGACTTTTTATCCATTGATCTCGACCCTTCCAAGAAAAACACCTTCGATGATGTCGTAGAATGCGCGCAGGCTACACTAGAAATTTTACAAGAGATTGGTGCGCCAGCCTATTGTAAAACTTCTGGTTCTCGGGGCATTCATATTTATGTTCCTCTAGGGGCTAAGTATAGTTATGAGCAAGCGAAGCTCTTCGCGGAACTCATTTGTTCGTTTGTTCAACAAAAGCTTCCAGACTTAACCACCATGGAAAGGAGTTTGAGCAAGCGCTCAGCGCATAAAATTTATTTGGACTATTTGCAAAATGCACGGGGTCAGACGTTGGCAAGTGTGTATAGCGTGCGGCCAAGGCCGCACGCTTCCGTCAGTACTCCACTACTGCCCAAAGAACTCAAAAAAGGCCTGCGCCCCACCGATTTCAACCTATTCACCATGCCAGACAGGCTGAAAGAAAAAGGAGATCTATTCAAAGGCGTCCTAACCGATAAGGTCGACATGATGGCTTGTTTACAGAAATTGAGCTAACTCCTTGCTTAGCACATTTTTCTTCGGCCGCGTATTTTGATATATCTTGCGCGAAGCTCCAGCTTCGTGCAAACTACCCATAGCCGTCTCGCCGACCAAAATTCTCGCTTACCTTTACACCATGAAAATCATCTGCCTGGCACGCACCTACGCCAAACACGCGAAAGAATTAGGAAATCCTGTTCCAGAGAACATCGTATTGTTCATGAAACCTGCCACCTCACTACTCAAACCTGGCAATGACTTCTACTACCCAGAATTCACGAAAGACCTACACCATGAATGTGAATTGGTCGTGCGAATTGGCAAAAATGGAAAACATATCGATCCACAATTCGCTCGAAACTATATTGATCAACTCACCGTTGGACTTGACCTGACCGCGCGCGACTTACAAGCCGACTTAAAATCAAGGAAACACCCATGGGAAATTGCCAAAGCCTTTGACCACGCCGCACCAATAGGAAAACTCATCCCGCTTCCAGAAAAAGATTTTCACGACATCCATTTCGAACTCAAAAAAAATGGAGAAAGCGTCCAAACTGGACACACCAAAGACTTGCTCTTTAAAATTGAAGATATTATCAGCTATATCAGCCAATTCATCACCTTGCAACAAGGCGACCTCATCTTCACCGGAACACCAGAAGGCGTTGGATCACTGGCTATTGGTGACCACCTCGAAGCCTATTTAGAAGGCGAAAAATTACTCGATTTAAAAATTAAGTAATCCATGCCCGGTGGAGATTAGAGTCCGCAGTATGAAATTCTCTCTATTCTATGTGCTCAACGTTTCATTTAGATGTATTTTTGCAGGCACAAATTTTTTGAATGGCATATTTATTTACTTCCGAGTCAGTTTCGGAAGGACATCCAGATAAGGTTGCAGATCAGATTTCTGATGCAATCCTAGATCATTTCCTCGCACACGACGCTAATGCTAAAGTCGCTTGTGAAACACTCGTTACGACGGGTTTAGCTGTATTAAGTGGTGAAGTAAAATCATCCGCTTACATCGATCTACAAACCGTAGCGAGAGATGTGATCAAAGGCATTGGATATACCAAGTCAGAATACAAATTTGATGGAGATTCTTGTGCTGTAATTTCTGCCATTCACGAACAAAGCGACGATATCAATCAAGGGGTAGATCGGGCTTCCGAAGAAGAACAAGGTGCTGGTGATCAAGGAATGATGTTTGGCTATGCCACCAACGAGACCGAGAACTACATGCCGTTAGCCTTAGACTTGTCACATCGTATTCTTCGTACGTTAACGAAAATTCGAAAAGAAGGGGAAATCATGGATTACCTTCGTCCAGATGCCAAAGCACAAGTCACGATTGAATACGCAGAAGACCATAAGCCAAAACGCGTAGACACCATCGTGGTGAGTACGCAACACGATCCTTTCGCTGAGGATACCGCGATGTTAGAACGCATTAAGTCAGATATCATAAATAAGGTCATTCCTTTGGTCAAGCAAGAATTACCGCAACAAACCAGAGAATTGTTCGGTGAAGACATTGTATACCACATCAACCCAACTGGGAAATTTGTTATTGGAGGTCCTCATGGAGATACCGGTCTAACTGGTCGAAAAATTATTGTAGATACTTACGGCGGAAAAGGCGCCCACGGTGGTGGCGCCTTTAGCGGGAAAGACCCTTCAAAAGTAGATCGTTCTGCCGCTTATGCCACAAGGCATATCGCTAAAAACTTAGTGGCTGCTGGTGTGGCCGACGAAATCCTCGTACAGGTTTCCTATGCCATTGGTGTCGCCGAACCTATGGGCATTTATGTTAACACCTATAACAGCGCGAACGTTGAGCTGAACGATGCCGACATTGCCGCAAAAATTTCAGAAGTATTCGATATGCGTCCATACGCTATCGCGAAACGATTGAAACTTAAAGAACCAATTTACTTCGAAACAGCAGCATACGGCCACATGGGTCGAACACCACAAGAAGTAGAAAAGTCATTTATTGTGAATGGGAAAGAAATCAAGAAAACTGTAGAACTGTTTACTTGGGAAAAACTCGATCACGTCGCCCAAGTTAAAAAAGCGTTTAACCTCTAACGGTTCTGATTGTATTCATTCATCGTATTGGTAAGCCCATGAGCTACAAAGCTCAATGCTGCCTGCTTGGCTTCTGCAACGTAAGAAGCGAGTTCTTCTTGCTCTTTTTTCGACCATTTGCCTAATACATAATCTACTTGTCGGCCCCTTGAGAAGTTGTCCCCAATTCCGAAACGTAGTCGGGGATATTTGTCTGTCCCCATGACTTCCTGAATGTTTCGCAAACCATTATGTCCTGCATGTGACCCTTTGCCTCGCAAGCGTATCTTGCCAAAAGGAAGGGCTAGGTCATCTACAAAAACCAGTACACGTTCGAGTGGAACTTTATGCTTATCGGCATAAAATTTTAAAGCCCTGCCACTTAAATTCATATAAGTGGAGGGCTTTAATAGTATGATTGTTTTTCCTCGGTATCGGAAATCGGCGTATTCGCCTTGTTTGCTGGTAATGAATACAGCTCCAAATTCATCCGCAATTTCGTCAGCTATGTCAAATCCAATATTGTGTCTAGTACCAGCGTACTTAGCACCAATATTACCTAAACCAACGAAAAGGAATTTCAAAGGGCGTCAATTACTCAGCAGGAGCTTCAGCAGCTTCTTCACCAGCAGTTTCCGCTTCCGGCTCAGCTTTAGCATCAGCAGAACGAAGAGCTCTAGGTACAACTACTGAAGCAACTGGGTTAGATCCCGGGTTCAACACTTCAATATCACCTACTTCGATGTCGCGTACTTTTACCGAATCACCTAAGTTCAATCCAGTAATATCAGCTACTAAGTGATCTACTAAGTTCTCTGGAGTTACACGCACTTTAAGCTTTCTAAGCTTTTGCTGTAATTTTCCACCAGAACGAACGCCTGGGGAATCTCCCTGAATTTTGATCGGAATTTCAGTTCTTACGCGTCTTCCTGCAACTAATTGCTGGAAATCGATATGTAAAATACGATCCGTTACCGGGTGAAAGTCAATATCTTTTAAGATGGTCTCATAAGCATTCCCATCTACATCAATGATCACTTTGAAAAAGTCGCCTGTGTATACAACAGGACGAAGATCATTCTCAGCCACTGTGAAATGCACAGTATCCTCTCCACCATAAATCACACCAGGAACCATTCCGTCTTTGCGGAAGTCCTTAGTGGCTTTTTTTCCTAATTCCTCTCTTGAGGCTACTTTTATAGTTAGCGATTGCATAGCTCTCTATTTTTATACTTCAAATTTCTTCATATAGCGAATGAACAAGGAGTTAATACTCTTATGCTCATGCGTATTTCTAATGGCTGTAGCAAACAACGACGCTACAGACAGCACTTTAATTTTTTCACTTTTAGTTTCCAACGGCAAGGTATCACAAACCACCACTTCTTTCAACGAAGAATTCTCTAAGCGCTCAATGGCATTCCCAGAGAAAATTGGATGGGTACATACTGCTCGAACACTTCGAGCACCTTGTTGCATCATCACTTCGGCGGCTTTGCACAACGTCCCACCAGTATCGATCATATCATCTACCAAGACCACATCCATATCCTTCACATCACCAATTACGTGCATTTCTGCTACTTCATTGGCTTTCTTTCGATGCTTGTCGGCCATCACAAAATCAATATCCAAATACTGCGCATAGTTTCTAGCTCGTTTCGTTCCACCGATATCTGGCGAAGCGATAATCAAACGTTCCTGATCTAAACTCTTCAAGTACTCATAGAAAATAGGCGTACTTTCTAAGTGATCGAATGGAATATCGAAGAAACCTTGAATTTGAGCTGCATGCAACTCCATAGTTACAATTCGATTCGCTCCGGCTGCAGTTAACAAGTCGGCAACTAGCTTAGCACCAATGGCTACTCTAGGTTTGTCCTTCCGATCTTGCCGAGCCATTCCATAATACGGAATCACTGCTGTAATATATCCTGCAGAGGCCCGCTTAGCTGCATCAATCATTAAAAGCAATTCCATTAAATTGTCGGAAGGGGCGAATGTGGATTGAATAAAAAACACATATGCTCCACGCACAGACTCTTTTATGACAGGTTGAAATTCTCCGTCTTTAAATCGTTGAATCTCAATATTTCCAAGTTCTTGGCCGTATTCTAAGGCAATTTTCTCTGCTAAGTATCTAGAATTCGTTCCTGAAAAAAGTTTAACGTCTTGTGCCATGCTCGTTTAATGAGGTGCAAAGATATTGATTTTCCTTGCTTTCCATAGAAAACAAAGTGAAATACATCAAAGAACAACTGATAAAAAAAGCCCTCTCGAAATGCCGAGAAGGCAAAGTTGGCCTACAAGGACTCGAACCTTGAATTTCAGAACCAAAATCTGACGTGTTGCCAATTACACCATAGGCCAGTACCACCAATACTTTAAGGTCGAAAATCAACCCTTTTGTATTTAGGGACGGCAAAGATAATTAATCGCTGTAAATTATTCAAAGGTTTTTTCTGGCATTTTAATCGGAATTAAAATCCGTAACTCTTGATAACAATTCCAAGTACTTCAAAGGGTTTTCCTATTTTTGAGCACTTCTTAATAGAAACAAGATTAATGAATTTTAAGCGCGTAAATACGATAGCAGGTTGGGTAGTTTTTGGAATAGCTATGGTCGTCTACTTATTGACCATGGAAAAGACTGCCAGTTTTTGGGATTGTGGTGAGTTTATCGCCGCAGCCAACAAGCTTCAGGTAGTACACCCGCCAGGCGCCCCGATGTACCTCATGCTCGGCCGCTTTTTCTCCATGTTCCTCCCACCAGAACAAGTGGCATTTGGTGTAAACTTGCTTTCTTCAGTTAGCACGGCATTAGCAGCTATGTTTATTTTTTGGAGCATTACCATCCTCGCAAAACGCTTTTTCACCAATGCTGAACAACCTTCATTAAGCAAAGGCGCAATGTGGGCAACCTTAGGCGCCGGGGTTGTTGGTGCGCTTTCTTTTGTTTTTCAAGACACTCAGTGGTTTAACGGCGTAGAAGCGGAAGTTTATGCCGTATCTACCATGCTAACTACACTCGTTTTTTGGATGGCGCTAAAATGGAGCGAACGAGCAAACGATCCTGGTGCAGATCGTTTACTTATTGGAATTGCTTACGTGATTGGACTTTCATTAGGCGTACACTTATTGAACTTACTAGCGATCCCAGCCATCGCTTTGCTTATGTACTTCCACAAAGGAAAGAATATTAATGTCAAAGGCGGAATTCTGGCATTTGTCGCTGGAATGGCTACGCTTTTATTCATCCAATATGGAGTCATTTTAGAACTGCCGAAACTGGGCTCTAAGTTAGAGTTGACCTTAGTCAACGACTTCGGACTGCCCTTCTCCAGTGGCATTATCGCTTTAGTGCTTCTGTTGGTTGGAATTATCGTTTCCTTAATCGTTTATGTAGTAAAAGACAATATCAACTTTCTGTATGTAGGTCTCGGCCTCATCGGTCTGTTGGCTATTGCCCAGTTTTTGAAGTCGTACAACACAGGTGCTTCATTTATGAAGTTTGCCTTGATGGTTGGAATTGGAGTTGGTATTTATTTACTTAGAAACCGAAAGTCGACCATCTACAAAGCCGCACTGGCGTTCGGCTTTATCATGATTGGTTACCTTTCCTACTTAACTGTCCCTGTTCGATCCGCAGCCAATGTGCCTATCGACATTAACAACCCCGATAATGTATTCAACCTATTATCCTACTTAAATCGGGAACAATACGGTCAAAAACCATTGCTCTACGGACCGGTTTACACGGCAAGACCCGTAGAAACGGTCAAAGTGGGCGACATCTATGCGAAACGCGACAATAAATACGTCGACATTGATGATAAAATCGATTATAAATATGGCCCAGGCGATGAAATGCTTTTCCCACGTGCTTGGTCGTTCTTAGAAGACTACAAAGTAGACTTTTACAATAGTTGGCTGGGGCTTAGTGGCCAATCGCCATCGATGGCCGACAACCTGAACTGGCTCTATACCTATCAATTCGACTATATGTATTGGCGTTACTTTATGTGGAATTTCGCCGGCCGTCAAAACAGCATTCAAGGAAATGGTGGTGGTGCCCGTGGAAACTGGGAAAGTGGTCTGGCGTTCGTAGATCGCTCTCGAGTGGTGAAATCAACCACTGAAATTGATGCCTTCGCCAAAAATAAAGGCAGGAATCACTATTACATGATTCCATTGGTGCTGGGTCTAATTGGACTCATCCTTCAATTCAAGTATTCTCGAAACGATGCCTTTGTGATGACAGCATTGTTTATCCTTACAGGAATTGCCATCGTTATCTTTTTAAACCAAGATCCAATGCAGCCCCGCGAGCGAGACTATGCGTACGCCGGATCTTTCTTAGCATTTAGTATGTGGATTGGCCTTGCTGTTGCTGGGCTATTTAAACTGACTCAAAAAGAGACCTGGAAAGACGTGATCAACAATGGGCTGTGGTTCTTAGTGCCTGTTTTTGCTATGATTGTTATGGGTTTCGGTGCCAACAACTTCCCGACTCTTTTTCCTATTGTCATGGTTCTCATTGTATTATTTGCCTTGTTCTATGCCATTGCCATGCTGACGAAAAGCTTACCCGAAACTACTCGAGCATTGGCGCTCTCAGTCGTAGCATTGGCCGCTCCATTACTTATGGGCTTCCAGGGTTGGGACGACCACAACCGACACGAACATAGATTAGCAAGAGCTACAGGAGCGAATTACCTCAATTGCACCTTACCTGATGCTATTTTATTGACAGAAGGCGATAATGATACGTATCCGCTTTGGTATGCACAGGAGATTGAAAAAGTACGTCCTGATGTTCGAATCGTGAACAATAGTTTACTAAAAGGCGATTGGTACATCGATCAAACGCAACAACATAATGGATTTCAACCTGGATTAGAACTGAGCTTCGAACCGGAGTCCTATGAAGGAAGTAAACGGAATGGCGTATACTATGAAGAATTATTCCCTGCCTTAGACCTTACACTATTGTTGGATTTCATTGCCAGCGACGATGACAGAACGAAGTTATTGGCCCAAGATGGCGATAAGATTGACTTTTTCCCTACTCGGAATGTTTTCATCCCTGTAGACAAGTCTGCTCAGCTCAATAATAAATTAATTGAGGCGGATGAAGCCGATTTAATCGTTGACACGATGGCTTTCCGTTTAAAAGGGCGTTACTTAGAAAAGGATCAAGTGATGATGTTGGATTACATCAATCGTTATATCAATGAACGTCCAATTTATTTCACAGGTGAGAATTTACCGAACAAGCTGGGCTTATCGGAGTTTATTCGACAAGAAGGGGCGGCTTTCCGACTCTTACCTATTCGAGATCCAAACTTCGGAAGTGAAACTTACAGCGCATACGATCCGCACATCGATACAGACCGTTGCTACGACTTATTGATGAATACGTATGATTACGGAAATATTGAAAGTGGTACTGCCTTATCTGAAACGGGACAGCGCCAGGTATTTCGAATGTTGGACTTAGCCGGTAAAGTGATGGCGAATTATGCTCAAGCTGGGAATCGAGATAAGACGGTAGAAATGTATGAATTCATCGAGAATCGATTGATGAAAGCCGATATTCATGGCGATAATTATGAAGTGATTGTTCGGAAATCGAATATTGCTCAAGCCTTATGGGACGTAGATGAGCCTGAACTGGCCAATGCTTTTGCCAATGAATTCGCAGATGATATTTTAAGGCATTTGGAGTATGTAAACTTTTCGGATGTAGGCATGGAAAACATGGGCATTATCGACCGGAATTTACGTGCGGTGTTGAGTCAGTTGATGCGTAGTGCGAGTCGGAACGGCCAGGATGAGGTATTTGATAGTATTCGAACGCGCTGGGAAGCGTTAGGTTTAGCATCTACTCGCTAATGGCAGCTCCAAAAGATATCATTTATGGCAAGAAGCCGGTTTTAGAGGCTTTAGAGCGCGGTCAGGCGCTGGAGAAGATTTTGGTGGCCAACTCCGCGCTTCGCGCGGAGTTTCATGCGTTAGCCAAACAACATCGTACGCCAATTCAGGTAGTGCCGCCAGCCAAACTCGATCGAATTACCCGAAAAAACCACCAGGGTGTTGTGGCGCACTTGGGCTTTGTCGATTACCAACGTGTGGATGCTGTGGTGGCTCAGGCCTATGAGCGGGGCGAAGCCCCGCTACTCATCGCCCTCGACAGTATTACCGATGTAGGCAACATGGGAGCCATCGCACGATCGGCCTGGGCAATGGGCGCACACGCACTTATAGTTCCAGAAAAAGGCAGCGCACTCATTAATGGAATTACCGTAAAAGCCTCAGCAGGAGCCATTCAACAAATCAATATCTGTAAAGTCTCTAGCCTAAAACAATCCTTAGCAGAACTCCAAGAACAAGGCATTTGCCTCATCGCCACAACACTTTCAGATTCAGCTAAACCCATTCAAAACATCGACTTTAACCAGCCTTGCTGTATTATCATGGGCAATGAAGAAAAAGGCGTAGGAAGTAATATTCTCGCCATGTCGAACGAACAAGCATATATCCCTATGGCGCGCAACTTCGACTCACTCAACGTGAGCGTAGCTACTGGAATCATGCTCTATGAAGTACTTAGATCAAAAGCAGATTAATTCGAAATTGAATACAGTGAAAATTTTTGCCACATCAATCGTTATCCTCTTTTCCCTTCAAAGCTATGCGCAAAATAGCACCTACCCCACACTGCCAAACAAAGGTGCTCAAATCACAGATTTCATCCCCGACAACTACTTTATACTAAAACAGTCCGAAGGAGATCTCACCGGAAATGGAAAAGAAGATGCCGTACTCATCCTAGAATCAGAACACGATGTTGAAGAACAACGTTACCCAGAAGACACCAGCTACTGGGAAAATAATAAAGCACGAATTCTTGTCGTCCTCCACCAAAATCAAGATGAGACGTACGAAAAGCAAATTCAAAACAATACATTTTTAAGAAGATCCAGCGAAGGAGGCATATATGGAGATCCACTAGCAGGTCTTGAAATATCAAGCAATCAAGTACTCAGCATTCATTATTATGGAGGTAGTAATTGGCGGTGGAGCGACACCTTTAAATTCCGATTTCAAGATAACAACTACTATTTAATTGGTGCAGATCATCTCTACTATTGGACCCTCAGTAACAATTACCGAGAATGGTCTTTCAACTTTCTAACCAACCAAATGAAATTTGAAAAAGGC
>JAHQVX010000070.1 GCA_019634125.1 Saprospiraceae bacterium | reverse complement strand
TTTTTGCGTGCAAAATGGGGATGCGCTAGCGCCTGATCTAATATGGTCGCCAACTCCTCCTTAGTTAAACTTTCAAGTACATACACCTTGCAACGACTCAATAATGGAGAAATCACTTCAAAGGAAGGGTTTTCAGTAGTCGCCCCAATCAACGTAATTGTACCCTGCTCTACTGCAGCCAGCAAAGCATCTTGTTGCGCTTTATTAAACCGGTGAATCTCGTCTATGAACAGTAAGGCCGTACCCAATTTCTTTGCAGTATCTATCACTGCACGCACCTCTTTCACCCCAGCACTTACCGCATTAATACTGAAAAATTGGAGGGAAGAATAATTCGCGATAATCTTGGCTAAAGTCGTTTTCCCCACACCTGGAGGCCCCCAAAGTATCATAGAGTGAATGCGCCCTTGCTCAATAGAAGTGCGAAGGGGCTTTCCCTTCCCTACTAGGTGTGACTGACCAATATAGCCGTCAAAATCACCAGGCCGGAGTTGCTCCGCTAAGGGTACATTTCGCATGGAATTACTCATCGAAGTTTTGAAGATAAGTGCGTCGTTTCTCTAACTTAAGTCCCTGCAATAAATTAGATTTCGGCTGGATGGTCAATAAATACCGATTACTAAAGCTGCCACCTACCGACCAATCAAAGCCCATTTGCCAGCAGTGTAAATCTCTATTCAAACGCATATTGGTATACTGAACTTCCTTCTCTCGAATGTTGTACCCACTTTGAACATCTAACTTCCAATTATCGGTAATATTAAAATTCCCGCCTCCTGTTACCGCTTGATTGATATTAAAGCTTCTTCGGTCTTCCGGGAGGTAATTTTTGGAATAATTAAATGAATAGGCGAGGTTTAGATCCCAAGGCACAGAAAAGTCGACATAGCTCCTAGAATAATTATCTACGAAGAGTTGCTCATTGGGATAGAGCGGATTGGGAATAAGTTGTGCTTGATTCAAGTCTTCGTCTGTACCCCGTTTCGAATTCAGGTTTCCACTGGTTCGGAAAGTGAAACGCGTTAAATCCAACAAGCCTGAATTATCTCGAGCATATGCCCGATCAATCCTCAAGCCGGTATCTGGGTCAACGGCATATGGACTTAAAGTCCCGGACAAGTTTAAAGACACTTTATTAAACAAACGCGTATTCCCGCTAAAGGTAATGTCTGACCAATTCAATGAATCTGCCTTTAAGTTATAACTGGAATTAAAGCTGAGTTGTTCAAGGATTTTGATTTTCTTAAATCCGGTACTATCGGTTTTAGAAGCGACTTTCATTTCTAAGTTGTTGCCCAAACTAAAGCCTAACGACCCGCCACTTGTGGCGGGTGGCCCACTGAATAAACCACCTTGAAACACAGAATACATTCGAGTATCGCCTTGATCATTGATTTGTACCTCTTCAAAATATCCACCTCTATTAGTTTCTACAGTGGTAAAGTCAGGATTGTAGTTGAAACTTACGGTAGGCCGAATGACGTGTCGAATCGCTTTGATTTTACCCTTCTTAAATTCTTTCATCCCGTAAATCGTCGTATTAAAGCCCGCAGAAGGGGTATACCACCGCGCTGTTCGGAAGCCAGGAATTGTATCGCGAATAATTCTCCCTTCATCAATATCATACGTCTGACGATAAGTCTCTGATGTCCATATTTCATTGTACTGAATTCCTTGACTAAAGTTTAAGTACTTAAACAACTTGAAATTTGAGTTGATTGGAATGTTGTGACTTGCACCATAACTGCCGTTACCGATTTCTCCAAAAGGATTATCGAAGAACACACTATCCGCTGTATTGATTTGATTTCTATAATTCGACGTATAACGTACGTTAATATTGTCTAAGAAACTGGAGCCTCCCGCTTTGGAAAGTCCTTTTAACGGATAAAGCGTTGACGTAGAGATATTCACGGTGGGTAAAGCCATACTTACCGTATTCGTTTGCGTATTTTGATTGTATCGCAAATTACTTGAAAAGTTGATCGGCAAATCGGGAAAGGTTTTAGAGAAGTTCACCGAAGAAGTGTACGTATTATTTAAACGCTCATTGGCATCGAACTCGTTGAGTTGTTTAAAATTACTTTGGCCGAAAGACACACTAGCATTTAGGTTGGCATTGGGCCATGCTTTCGCATCTTGATTAAAGTCCCACCTAAATTGAAAGGAATTGTTTAAATCGACTCCAACAGCATCAGAAACCGTAACGTTTCGGTTTTTATTAATGCTCAAATCCAGCCCCGTTCGGAATTTATAACGCTTAAAATAATTGTAAGAGGTATTAAACATCCAGCTCCCCGTTGTGTACAAACTCACTCGGGTCTCCAGGTCCATATTGTCATTAATGGGCTGATACCAACCTAGGTTATCGAAGTAAAAGCCCCTATTTTGATCAAAACCCGGAGAAGGGCGTAAGAATCCCGCTCTTCTCCCCTGTTGTAATGGAAAAATTCCAAAAGGAAAGTACAGTGGCGTAGGGATGTCTTTAATAAACAAATTCAAGTCTGTACCAGCAGCCAGTTTATCATTAACGATTTTACTTTTATTCAACGTGAAATAGTAATGAGGATGTTCTAAATCACATGTCGTATACTTTACCGTTTCTGCAAAGAAAGCATCATCGCTGATCTTTTTCACATTTTCTCCACGAACCACGCCATCTCCTTGACGCGTAACAATTTGAGTCAGTTTCCCTTTTTGCGTTTTGAAGTTATACTTCAAGGTTCGGTATTGCACTTCTTGAGTACCATCTGAAAAAACCGCATATCCAACATAGTTTCCAAGGGTATCGGTTTCTCCAAAAGCTTCTGCTAGACCTGTTTCTGTATTGTACAAAATTTGATCGGCACTCAAATTCTGATTGCAATACGTCACTTTCGCGTTCCCAAATAATTCCACGGTTTTACTTGCACGCACAAAATGACTGGAATCGGCCGAATAAATGACTTCACAATCAATAGCATTTACAGAGATTCTATAATCCCCAGGGCCAAGCGTATCAATTGGAGAAGTCTCTACCGCGTTAGGATTCGCTAGGGGGACTCGAGCTGTGGATTCTTTTTTTATGGTTTTACCAATACCTTGAGCAAGAACTACGTTACTTACTAACACTAGTACTGTGCATAGAAGAAATGGCGCAAAATATGTATGCGTGTGTTTTAGCACTATTTTTGAAATTCTTAGAATTAAACGCAAAGAACGTGAAAATTAGATTATTTAACGGCTCCTTTTTAATACTTACATTGTTGATATTAGTTACGTCTACCTATTCCAGCAATGCTCAAAATTCATATTCCAAAAACTATACCGTTAAGACAGTAGTTATTGATGCTGGACACGGTGGTCATGATCATGGTGCATCAGGGAAACGGCACAAAGAAAAAGACGTGGCACTAGATATTGCGCTTAAGGTAGGGAAAAAGATTGAACGTGAAATGCCGGATGTAAAAGTGCTCTACACACGTAAGACAGATAAATTTATTCCATTAAGAGAACGGGCTCAATTTGCGAATCAGAACAATGCCGACTTGTTCATTAGCATACACTGCAATGGTGGCAGCACAACTGCCCATGGAACAGAGACCTTCGTATTAGGACTTCATAGAAACGAGGACAACCTCAAAGTAGCCATGCGGGAGAACAACTCCATTCTTTTGGAAGACGATTACAACCAACATTACGGAAATTTCCAGCCAAACTCTCCTGAAGCTTATATCATCTTTAATATGCACCAAAGCAGCCACCTCAATCAAAGCTTGGATTTAGCCAATATGGTTGAGCAAGAATTTACAGGAAGTGCCCAACGCCGAAGTAGAGGCGTAAAACAAGCAGGTTTTTTGGTATTGAGAGAGACTGCCATGCCGAGTATTTTGGTCGAGACAGGTTTCTTAACCAATGGCAATGAAGAAAACTATATGGCTTCCAATAATGGGAAAGAGAAATTAGCCGTATCGATTTTCAATGCCTTTAAAGGATACAAGAAAAAATTAGATGATGAAGCGGCTCGAATTCAAGCCGAAAAAATTCGAAAGCAGAAAGAAGCTGCTGAAGCTGAAGCGAGAAGAATTGAGGAAGCCCGCAGAAAGACAGAAGCTGCTTGGGCTTGGCCTGCATTGAGGCACCATCATCGAAAAGGAGAATATTACTTTGTACAATTACTCGTTTCAAATAGCTACGAAAAAGGGCCAGAAACCTTTAAATCGTTGGACAATGTAAAAATGGACTATATCAAATTAGCCGACTCTTGGAAATATATGATAGGTCCTTATGATTCCTTTGAGGCCGCAAAAGCAGCACAATTAAAGGCGCGTGAAGAAGGATTTCGGGATGCATTTATCTTGAAATACAAAGATGGTAAGCGCTCAAAATAAAAGAGCAGCAAACTTTTTTTAAGTTTGCTAATTCTTATAAAAACGTTCACGTGGCGAAATTAAGCAACGAAGTAAAAATTGCACTTTTAGTGCTCTCCACCCTATTACTGTTCTTTTTTGGGTATAATTTTTTGAAAGGACAAAACCTCTTTTCGAAGGAAAGAGGCTATCATTCTATCATAGATGATGCTTCAGGGATAAGTACAACAACTAAGGTAAAAGTGAAAGGAGTAGAAGTTGGGAAAGTCACTGGCAAAGAGCTGGTGAATAATAATAGTCAGGTTAAGATCACTTACGACGTAGATGACAACATTAAAATTCCATCTAATTCCACGATTTCAATTAGCCCAGGATTTGGCGGTTTAACCAGTACTTCATTAATTCTAAACTTGGGCGAATCGGCCGACTTGCTCGCAGTGGGTTCTGAAATCAAATCTGTTCAAGGCGCCAATTTAATGGCCAGTGTTGGCGAAGCTGCTGATGAATTAGAGCCTACGATACGGAACTTAAATTCCACACTACAAACACTGGATTCATTAGCTGGAAGTGTAAATATCCTCGTTTCTGGAAACAATGGTAAGAATTTAGAAAGTTCTATTGCGAACCTCCGAGTGACTATGACGAATTTGAACAAAACCAGTAAGCAAGTCAATGCACTCATGGAAACAGAATCTGCTAAGATCAGTCGAATTTTATCTAATGCTGAATCCATTTCTGCTAATATTGAGAATAATAAAGACGCTTTAAATAAGATTATAGCCAATTTAGGTCAGGCCAGTGACAACTTTGCTGCATTAGACGTAAAATCTACGTTGGACAAAGCAGACCTGGCTATGAATAGTTTAAACGCCACACTTGAAACCATTAATTCTGGAAACGGTAGTCTTTCTTTACTCTTGAATGATGATGCCTTATACAATAGTTTGAGTAGTACAGCCACTGACTTGGATCGTTTGGTATTAGATTTGAAGACTAATCCTAGTAACTATATTCCTGATATTTCACTGATTCAAATTGGTAGCGGTAAAAACAAAGAGAAAAAACAGAAAGAGAACAATTAATCTCAGAGGCCTTCATTTGATAATGAGCTTGCGTGCTACCCTATTGCTTTTATTTTCCTTCCTAACTGTTGTTGGCTTCAGTCAACAACAACTTCAAATTAAAAATGGGGATTTAGAATTGACCAATCCCGATCAAAGTGATCAGTATTTGTGGTTGTTTCAAAATGAGAAAGGACAGGTTAAACTCATACAGGAGACCACTACATTAGAAAGTGATTCCACGCAATACTATCAAAGTCGAAATTATGCGAAAGCCTTAGGCAATGTGTTTATTAACCAAAATGATTCCATTGAGATTTACTCGAATTCAGCGGAGTATTTCGGGAATGAGTCGAAGACGACATTGCGTGGTGAAGTGGCTTTAATTCAGGATGTGTACACCCTTCAGACTGATTTACTTAACTATGATTTAAAGCGAGAGATAGCGACCTATACGGCTGGTGGGCAGTTAAGTGACACGACTTCCACGCTTACAAGTAAGCGTGGAAAATACTACGCTACCACCAAACTGGCCGAGTTTAGAGATAGTGTTGTCCTTGTCACGCCAGAACGCCGCATTGAGACAGATACCATGGACTACAACATGGAAACTAAGCGCGCTGCATTCAAAGGCCCAACCACTATTATTGAAGACGGCCAAATCATGAAAACCACCAGCGGCTGGTACAATACCGATACAGGAGAAGCCTTCTTCGATGGAAAGCCCGAAATCGATAATGAAGAGACTTACTTCAAAGCAGATCTCTTCGAATACGGGAAAGAAGGAGATGGCAAGGCCTCCGGAAACGTCTTATATATCGACAAAACTCAAGAGCTTGAATTAAAAGCAGACAATGCCCAACTCGAAAACGAGAAAGACATATTCGCCAAAGGCAATGTATTTCTCGAGGATAAGAAAAATGGAATCACCTTAACGGCCGAAGAAGCCGATATCTTTGATAGCAAAAAAGAATTTTACGCACGAAACAATGCTTTAGTCAAGTATCCCAAAGAGAATTTTGAATTATTAAGCGATTCCTTGAGTTATTTCGATGAGGCTGGCTTGATTTACTCACGTGGTCGTCCGATCGCGTCTACCCTTTTTGAGGGAGACAGTTTATATATGGTGGCTAAGGAAATGACGGCCATCAGAGAAGTTGTAAACGGAGATTCCATCTATAACTTCGTGGCAGATAAAGCCGTGAAGATTTTTAAATCTGATTTACAAGCTGTTGCAGACTCTGCCTATTACAACGCCACAGACTCTACCTTAACCTTTTTTAAAGATCCGGTAATCTGGACAGACAGCACGCAAATGAGTGCAGACACCATCACCTTATTCATCAAAAATCAAGAGATCGATAAGATTCATCTTCGAAAAAACGGCTTCATTGTAAATCTGGTAGAGAAAGGGTTATACAATCAAATAAAAGGTCGGGAGATTGATGCATTTTTCGTAGATGGCAACATCGATAATATGTTGGTGTCTGGGAATGCTGAAACCATTTACTATGTCCAAGAAGACGATGGGGCATTCATTGGTATTGACAAAATGCGTTGCGGTCAAATTCGAGTCCTCTTTGAAGAACAAGACATTAGTGAAATCTTCTGGTTAAATCAGCCACAAGGAAGTACTACGCCCTTTAAAAATGCGAATTTGAGTAGTTTTAGGCTGGCCAATTTCAGGTGGCGCGAGGCAGAGAAGCCCACTTCAAAAAATTACTTACTTCGGGCAATTGGGCGTTTGGAAGGAGGAATTCCTAAGTTGACGGCACCTGTTGATT
>JAHQVX010000069.1 GCA_019634125.1 Saprospiraceae bacterium | reverse complement strand
ATAATTCGCCGAATTGGCGCCAGATTTTTCTTTTACCGTCACATACCAAGCAATCCCAAAAACCAAAAGAAAATAAAGCGCAATGACTACAAAGTCGAGGGTTTGTAAACCTTGCATAAGTGGTGTTTTGTGAATGTTAAGGTAGGGTTTTTTTTTGAGAGCTTTATCGATCCAAGCTATGGCTTAACAACCAGGTGTATAGGGAATCATTGGCGTAAGCTGGGCGCCAAGACAGGTGTTCTTCGTCTGGATAAATGGTGAGTTTTGCATTTCCTCCTGCAGCGTTGACTGCGTCTACCATTTCGGAACTTCGGACGAGGGGAACTACTGGGTCTTTTGCCCCATGGAAGGCCCAAATCGGCACTTCTGCGATGGCAGCAGCGCTGTCTAATTCGCCTCCACCACAAATTGGTGCTGCGGCAGCGATTCGGTCGTTGTATCGGGCAGAGAGATACCAAGTCCCATACCCGCCCATACTTAAACCCGTGACATATACCCGTTTTGGGTCTACTTTATAATTGGCTTCCACATGATCCATTAACGCCACCAAGCGGTCGAGCTGATCGTCTTGTGGCCAATACTTATTTGTTGGGCATTGTGGGCTGGCAATGATAAAAGGCATGCTTTCACCATTGGCGACTTTCTTCGGCGGTCCCCATTGTAAGAGTTGTTCAATACTATCGCCGCGTTCGCCCGCACCATGTAAAAAGAGCATAAACGGCAATGCATCAGCTTTGTTATAGTTTTCAGGCAAATAGAGGTAATAGTCCAAGCCGTTTTCCTCGAGGGTAAATGCTTTTTGTTCACCTGGGGAAAGAGCCAGCTTCGCTGGCTCTTTAGAACTTTTCGTTTTCATAACACATGCCGTCAATACTAAAAAAATGCCTCCAAATAACAACGTCTTTTTCATCAATTGAAGTTACATATTGTTCTTCAATCGAATAAATACCGAAAAATTATCATCTATAGGCAACTTCAAACTCAATTTCAGCATACTATCTACAACCCGCTCGCCAAAACCCCCTCAGAAGGAGGAATAGACACTAAATCCACCTTCATGGCATCACTTCAACCCTTTACCGGGGTAATGGGCAATCGCTTGGCCGCCCATTTACTTCGTAGAACCTCGTACAGGCCAACACGGGAACGAATCCTCTACTATGCCAGCCTCACCCCACAAGAGGCCATTAATGAGCTGTTTAATTTCGCCCCCCTCACCCGAGATGAACCGATCGACCCCAATACAGGTCAACCCTGGATGGACATTCCGAACGATGAAATCGAAACGGCTGATTTCTGGCTGACCCGATTTATTTTAAGTTGGTGGAGCGATGAAGCCGTAAAAGACAATTCTGCCGGACATAAAATCGAATTCTTCCTGCATACCCTCATCCCTGTAAATGCGGCACAGTATAATAAATTCGTCTTCGACCACATTCGCTTACTCAGATTCTATGCATTAGATGGCGATTTCAAAGCCTTGGCTTTAAAAACCATTACCGATCAGAACATGCTCTTTTACTTAGACAACCAGTTAAATAGCAAGTTCAGCGTCAACGAAAACTATGCCCGGGAATACTTAGAGCTCCACACGATTTTAAAAGGACCAGAAGATGGTCCAGGCAGTTACACCAACTACACTGAAGAAGATGTATCTACAGCAGCTCGACTCTTAACCGGCTTCAGGGTGAATTGGGATCGGATTGTGATTGATCCTGATACCGGCATCCCAAGGGGCGATACCGACTTGTATACGCACGATACCGACGATAAAACATTTAGCGATAAGTTCCAGAATCGAACCATTGTTGGTAGGACTACGGAAGAAGAAATGTATGATGAACTGGCCGATTTCGTAGATATGATCTTTGATCAACGTGCCACAGCCGAAAATCTATGTCGACGCGCCTACCGCTTTTTTGTAAGTCCGAACATCACTACAGAAATCGAAAACGATATCATTCAACCCCTGACCGATCAAATTTACAACGACACAAATAGTCCCGATTATTACAACTTGAATGCGGTGCTAAAAACACTGCTTCAAAGTCAACACTTTTTCGACAAAGACGACAACAACGACTCTGACGAAATCGTGGGCGCATTAGTCAAATCCCCGTATGAGATATTCTTAAACATTATGGCGATTTTCGACATTATCCCTCCAGAACCGGTAGATGCAGCCAGCCAGGAGATTCACTACTTGGATTTCTACACGCCACACCTCAACAACTCCTTGCAAACTGCAGGAATGGAGTTCTATTATCCAGAAACCGTTGCAGGTTATCCGGCCTATCACCAAGAACCGAACTTAAGCCGAAACTGGTTTGTAACCGCCAATATTATTGGAAGGTTTAGAGTTCCTGAAATGTTGCTGAAGGGCAAGTATTTAGGTTCGGGAGGCTACCTCTATGGCAACTCGAATGTGCCGTTCAATATTGCAGAGTTTGCTCGAGATTACGACTTCTTTACCGATCCTTCAGATGCGATTTTATTAGTGGATGAATTCCTTCAATTCCTATTGCCTGAATTGACCGATGACGCTCGAAAAGCTTATTTCCAGCAAGTCTTTCTAGACGACTTATCCCCTATCAATTGGATGTTCGAATGGCAAAACTACATCGAAACCGATGACGACAGTGCCGTTCGAATCGCTCTAGAAAACCTGTATATCGCAGTATTATATTCCGAAGAATTCCAACTTAAATAAAACATTTCATCATGGATAGAAGAGATTTCATCAAGTTAGGCGCTCCGATGGGCGCAGTTCCATTCCTATTCAATGGAATGTTAGTTAAAGCATTTAACAGCACAAGTTGGTTACCCCCAGAAATTTGCGAGGAAGTATTGAGTAGAATTGTGGTCTTAATCCAAATGCGTGGCGGAAATGATGGTGCGAATACCATTATTCCAATTAGTCAATACGACTTGTACGCGAATTTGAGGCCAGACATTCGAATCCGCCAAAACGACTTCATTCCTTTAGATAATACATTAGCCTCCGAAGACCAAATTGGGCTTCACCCAGCGATGACTGGCTTTAAAGAACTGTATGATCGAGGCGATTTAAACGTGATTCAGAGTGTGGCCTATACCCAACCAAATTTGTCGCACTTCAAGTCGACCGATCTCTGGTTAACAGGTGGAGATGGTACTTCGCCCAATTACAACCTTCCTTCAGGCTGGATGGCTCGTTACTTGAATTATGCTTACCCAGATTTGGCCGGAAATCCAAGCACGGCAATGCCAGATCCTTTAGGCATACAAATTGGGCAACGGAAACCATCGCTCGGCTTTCATAGTGAAGAAGAGCATGGAACAGCGATTAATTTAGCTGGACAAGATCCGAATGGCTTCTTCACATTGCTGAATGAGCTTGGAGGCATTCCGCCAGAAAATATTCCAAGCACCGAATACGGCGACCAAGTACAGTATGTGGTTGATGTGATTGAAAATGCCAATGTGTATGCCGAGCGTTTAGCTGATGTATTCAATGCAGGCAACAACTCAGTAACGTATCCAGGCACGTATCTAGGCAATCAATTGAAAACCGTGGCGAAATTGATTGATGGCGGTTGTAAATCGAAGGTGTACTTGGTAGATATTTCCGGTTTTGATACGCATGTAAATCAAACAGAAGTGGGTGATTCTACCATCGGTGAACATGCCAATTTACTGGCGCAATTATCCGATGCGGTATTGGCCTTCCAAGACGACTTAACCGCATTGGGATATCAAGATAAGGTATTGACGGTGACGTTTTCTGAATTTGGTCGAAAGGCGATTCAAAACGACAACAACGGAACCGATCATGGCAATTTAGCGCCGATGTTTGTTATTGGTACTTCAGCCAAGGCTGGGGTTACGGGAACAAACATTGACTTTTCTACGATTGATGGACAAGGTCGTTTCTTAGACCCGATGCAACATGATTATCGGCAAGTATTTACAACGGTTATACAGGATTGGCTCGGCGTAGATGATGATGGCATTGCCGTTACTCGATTTCAGGAATATGCCGATCAAAAATTGCCGATTATCGATGATGCATCGGTAGTGCCTGAAGAATGTTATTTCTCGAGTGTACTACCTGTTGAATTGGTATTCTTCCGAGCCGAACCAGAGAACAACGAACGGGTCAGCTTAACTTGGCGAACTTCTTCGGAAACAGATAGTGATTACTTTGAAGTGCTTCGAAGTATCGACGGAATTAATTTTGAGGTATTAGAACGTCAGCCCGCAGCGGGAAACAGCACTTCTATCATCAATTATTACGGCATGGACTACGATCCTTTTCCGGGTACTTCTTTTTACCAGTTAAAGCAGGTGGATTTGGATGGAACGGAGCATTTCTTCAATATAGAGCGCGTTGATTTATTCGAAGAGGCGAAGTTGAAAGTGTATCCAAATCCGGTGGTATACAAGGTATTCTTTGCTGTATCTTCTCCGGAAGATGGCGAAGCGACGATTCAGGTATACTCGATTGGTGGTCGTTTAATTGCGCAACAACAGCAAGCTGTTGTTGCGGGCTTCAACAAACTCGAAATGGTGGTGAGTTCCTTCCCAGCTGGGAATTACATTGTTCAGCTCGAGCTGCGCTCATCGCTTGGAAAAGTAACCCGACTTGAAGAAAAGTTGGTCAAGACATAGTTGGTCTGAAAAAGAAAACCCCCTTGGCTTTGCCGAGGGGGTTTTCCTATTTATCGAAACTGTCCACTTTAAAAACTCGCATCGATACCCACTGTAAATGCACGAGGCATTCCAGGACGTAATCCACTTGGACGCTGTGAAACAGCGTATACTTCATCCAAAATATTATTTACATTTCCCAACACACTGAAGTGCTTATTGAGCACAATATTCAAATCGGCATTGAGTAAAAATCGACCATCAATACTATTGTCTGGCGTTAACGCGCCCTGACCAGGAGCTGTGCGCATGTCATCAATAAAATTCCCTCTTATGAAACCACCAAATTTCTTGGCTTGAAGGCCAACGCTGGCATTCAATTGATGAGGTGCTAGGTAAGGCAATTCATCCCCTTCAACAACATCTCCCCAGCCGTCAAAATCACTTTCGAAAGAAGACTGAAACGCCGCATTAGTGTACGTATACGCTAAATTGACTGGTAGGTAGAGCTGCTCGTTCACAATGAAATTCGTTTGACCAGCTAACTCAATGCCGAATGTACGCGCTGCTCCTCCATTGAATAAGTCGCCTTCACCACTTCCACCAGCTGCTGCCACGTCAGAACCCAATAAGTTGCTATAATCGTTATAAAACGCTGCAGCACTAAAGAATGTGTTGTTCTGCAACATTCGATACCCTAATTCATAATTCACACTCGACTCAGCTTCGGTTTCAGGAGTAGAGCCCGGAGGTGCAAAGCCACGATGTACACCCGCAAATAATTGATGCGCATCATTCAATGCATACTGTAAGCCAACTCCAGGAATAACTACTTGCTCGCTGTTCTCTCTAATAGAAAGGTCAGTACCAATTCGTTCGGGATCAGCAGTACCAAAGTTCTCCCGCTCCACCGTAACGTCTTCATAACGTACGCCTGGAGAAATCGTCAACTGATTGAACGTTACATCATAATTCGCATAGGCAGAAAACGCTTGAGCGTTTTCTAAGCGATTACTTTCTGTACCTTGAACGCCTGCATGCTCCAAACGCATGACTGAATCGTTGATCGAATACCCATCCACCCATTGGAATCGATCCATTTGATCAGTGTGGTAGCGCACACCTAGTACTAGATTTTGATCTAAGTCAGAATTAAAGGAAATATTGGCTTTCGTTTGAACGCCTCTACTGTAGTATTCTCGGTTATTGGCTTTTACATCAAGCACTGAAGTCGTTCCCGAATTAAGGGCACCAGCTACTAAGTCGAATTGCTCTGTAAAGTTTGAAGGATTGGCCAAAAGCGAAGCAATGCTCACTTGCTCGCCAGTTAAGCTATTCACCTTGTCTAGCTTATACCAATTCCGAGCGAAATTGTTGGAATAACCCGTTGTCTTAATCACAAGATGCTCCGATGGTTTCACAACATGGGTTAATGCAAATTGCTGATGATCGGTGTCCATGTGGTCAGATTGCGAGCCAGCATATCTATTGAATGCATTAGCTTCAAAATCGGCCTGACTCAGACCTAGATACGTTTCGTCAGATTCTTCAAAAGCGATTCCAGCTTTAAACTGAAGGGAGTGATATGTTTTAGCCGAAGCAGCATTTTCCCATTTTACTTTGGCTAAGTAATCTTGTTTGCCGAAGCCCGTATCTGCATTATTTGGCAAGTTCTTAAAGCCATTTGATCCATACTGGAAGGTTTCTACGAGATAGCTAAACTGGCCCACTTTACCGCCTACATTGCCTAAGAAATTCCGATTCGAGAAATCCCCATAATTCCCCCGCAAATTGGCTTTAAACGAAGTAGGAATCGGCGTTGAAATAAGATTGATTACCCCACCAGTCGTAAACGGACCGTATTCAATTTGGCTACTTCCTTTCCGCACTTCAATACCACTCATTCGCCCCATTGTTGGGAAATAATACGCACTAGGTGCAGCGTAAGGCGCAGGAGCTGCAAGTACTTCATCTTCCATGACAGTGATCTTAGAACTCCGCTCACTTCCTGTACCACGTAGGCCAATATTTGGTCTGAGGCCGAAACCATCCTCTTCTTGTAGATTTACGCCAGGAATATTCAATAAGGCCTTGTTAATATCGGTGGTATTGATCTGCGCTAATTCCTTGGCTGAAATATAGTTGGTGGAAGGTGGAAGCTCCAAAGAGCCTAACATACCTCCGGTAGTAGACACCGTACTAATAGTTACGCCCGGGATATCTACGATTTCTTCTTCCATCGTAAAGTCTAAGGCCAAGTTGTTAGAAATTTCAATGCTTTCTGTAACCGTTTTAAAGCCGATGGAAGTTAAAGTAATGGTATGATTTCCGGCTGAAATATCCTCAAACATGAATACGCCATCTAAGTTGGTGATGTCGTAAACATTGGAATTATCTAAAATCACGACGACTTCAGATAGGGGTTGCTCTGAATTGTTGAGGGTAACCTTTCCGGTAATTGTGTTTTGAGCTTGTATGGTAAACGCTGTGAGGCATGCTACAGCGGTAAAAATGAATGCTTTATTGAACATTTTCTTATTTAGATTATTTCTTAACAAGTACAAATGTAAACTTGGTCTAAATAAGAACAAAGGATTTAGGGAAGAATTTTTTCTATAAAAAAACCCCACCGCCTTTGGCGGTGGGGTGACAGTTTTATAAGGAGCTCAGTATGTTGAATTAAGCCACTTTCAGCTTATTCAATTTACTGCCTTCAAATTTTTCGCGGGCATACTCTTCGGTAACTACCCACTCCGTTACTTTCTCTTCGGCAGATGGCATTTCATACATGGCATCGTTCATAATCGCTTCACAAATTGAACGAAGTCCACGTGCTCCAAGTTTCAATTCAATAGCTTTCTCCACAACATAATCGAGCATACCATCGGTAAACTGAATGGCAATACCTTCCATATCAAACAACTTCTCGTATTGCTTGGTTAATGCATTCTTAGGTTGAGTAAGGATTAAACGAAGCGTGTCGGCAGTTAACGGATTTAAATGCGTTAATACCGGCATTCGCCCTAATAATTCTGGGATCAACCCAAATTTGCGAATATCCTGATGGTTGATGTATTGTAATAGGTTTTCTTTGTCAACGGCTACTTCATCTTGTGTTCTAAACCCAATAGCTTGCTGTTGGGTTCGTCGAGCAATTACTTCATCAATTCCTGCAAAGGCACCGCCACAGATAAATAAGATATTCTCTGTATTGACCTTAATCATTTTCTGCTCTGGATGCTTCCGTCCACCCTGAGGCGGCACATTCACTTCCGTCCCTTCCAACATTTTTAAGAGCGCTTGTTGAACGCCTTCACCACTTACATCTCTTGTAATAGACGGGTTATCACTCTTCCGCGCAATTTTATCGATCTCGTCAATGTATACAATGCCTTTCTCCGCTGCTTCTATATTATAGTCACAAGCTTGAAGTAAACGACTCAACATACTCTCTACGTCCTCACCAACATAACCAGCTTCCGTAAATACAGTGGCATCTACAATAGCAAATGGTACATTTAAATACTTCGCAATGGTTTTGGCCATCAATGTTTTTCCGGTTCCAGTTTCACCAACAAGTAAAATGTTCGATTTCTCGATCTCAACGTCATTCTGACTTTGTTGATTTAAGCGCTTGTAGTGATTATATACCGCAACAGAAAGTGTTTTCTTGGCTTCAATCTGACCAATCACATATTGATCCATGAAGCCTTTAATTTCCTTCGGTTTGAAATTGTCCCGTAAAGAAAAATCAAAGCCCCCTGTACCCTTGCTTTTTACCTCTTCTACAACGATTTGGTAAGCTTGATCGGTACAGCTTTCGCAGATATGCCCATCAATCCCTGCAATTAATACAGTGACTTCGTCACGGCTGCGACCACAAAATGAACAGTGATTATCTCGTTTTGCCATTATTCTTTAGGTTTCCCTGCTAGTACCTCATCAATCATGCCATACTCCAATGCTTCATCTGCTTTCATCCAGTAATCTCTATCCGCATCCTCCTCAATTTGACTGTATGGCTTGCCGGTGTGGTCAACTAGTATATCATATAACTCCTTTTTGAGCTTAATTATTTCACGTGCAGTGATCTCAATATCACTGGCCTGGCCTTGTGCACCGCCTAAGGGCTGGTGAATCATTACCCGGCTATGCTTCAATCCTGTTCGCTTGCCTTTCTCCCCAGCAGCTAATAAAACCGCTGCCATAGATGCGGCCATTCCAGTACAAATGGTTGCCACGTCGGGTTGAATCCATTGCATGGTATCATAAATCCCTAGCCCTGCATACACAATGCCTCCTGGACTATTGATGTAAATTTGTATGTCTCGGGTTGGGTCACTCGAGGATAAAAACAGTAATTGAGCTTGGACAACATTGGCTATATAGTCATCAATTGGCGTACCCAAAAAGATGATTCTATCCATCATTAATCTTGAAAAAACATCGAGTTGAGAAATATTCAACGGGCGTTCTTCAATAATGTATGGCGTATAGCTGGTTATTGATGATGTAATATAGTTCTCCAAATGCATGCTGTTCATACCTTTTTCCTTCACAGCATACTTAAAAAACTCGTTGTTCATATGGTTCGTCTATTATTGATTTAAAGCATTAAAGTCATCTAAAGATACCTCTTTGTCACTAACTTTAACTTTGCCCTTCAAATACTCAAAGATCTTAGTATCCATTAACTGATCATGCGTTTGGCGCAGTTGTTTCTCATCGCTCATGAAGCGTTGCACCATACTCTCTAGCATTTCCTCATTTTCACCTAAAGGCATGCCATAATACTGAAATTGTTGTGTAATATTCTCTCGAACTTTGCCTTTCAACTCCTCAGCATCTACTTGTAGTTCGCCTTGTTTCGCAATAGCTCCAAACACTAAGGACGTTTTCAAATCTGCCGCAAAAATATCATACTCTTTGTCGATGTCTGCTTCACTTACCTTTTCATCACGAGTTGCTTTCAACCATTTCTGTAGAAACGCATCTGGAAGTTCCACATCGATTTCCTCTGAAAACTTTTTGAAGATATCGGCTCTCAATCGGTTATCAGCAGCTTGGTCTAAATAGTTTTCTAACTCTTCTTTCACTTTCGCACGATATTCTTCTTCGCTGTTCACTTTTCCTTCTCCATAAAGTTTATCGAAGTATTCTTGGTTGATTTCTGCAGCGCCCACTCGATTGATTTTATTTAAAGTCAATTCAAAGGCAGTGCCTACAGTTTCCATAACCTCTGCATCGAGTTCAAGAAAGGCTTTTGCAATTTCTTCTTTAGGCTTGTCGAAGGCTTTGTAAACGTTGAATGGTGCGTAAGTCGAGTCTAACTTCATTTTCCCGATAGCTGTTTGATCCTTCTTAAGTTTCAACTGATCGAAACCAAAGGCCGTTTTATGCTCGTAGCCACCTTCTTTCACATTGCCAGCATCATCCAATTCTTTCAACGTCACTTCAACCGCATCTTTCCCTGTTGGCTTAGATTCAGGATGTTCTACTTCGCCCATACGCATTTGCATGTTCTCAATTTCCTTTGATACTAATTCGTCGTCAACAGTAATTTTATACTTCTGAAATTTCGGCTTAGTATCTACATACTTCAGGTCAACTTCTGGGGACAGCCCTAATTCATATTGGAAAGTAAAGTCACCCATTTGATTGATATCGATTTGAAGATCTGGGTTGACAATAGGCAGAGGTTGTCCTAAAATTTCCAATTCATTCTCTCTGATGTAATCATTCACTTTATGGCCAAGAAGATGTTGGATTTCATCAGCCAAAACTGCATTTCCATACATTTTCTTAATCATGCCTGCGGGCACTTTACCCTTTCTAAAGCCCTTAATCTCTGCTTGAGCAGCATATTTCTTTAAGGTTTGCTTTACTTTCGTTTCGTAATCTTTCTGACTTACTTCCAGGGTAAGCAAGGCCGTTTGATCGTCTTTAACTTCTTTAGATATTTTCACTGATCTTCTTTTTTAGAATTAGAAAAGCTCCGAGCGCGCTCGGAGCTTTTGCTTCCTTTTTACTAAGTGCGGGTGGAGGGACTCGAACCCCCACGCTGTTAGGCACTAGATCCTAAGTCTAGCGTGTCT
>JAHQVX010000068.1 GCA_019634125.1 Saprospiraceae bacterium | reverse complement strand
GTCGAAAGTTCTAACCTTTATCATTCACTTGGTAACAGGCTATTATTTCAATCGCCTGATTGAACCAGAATTTCACGGCAATGTAGGTCTCGCTATGAGTTTCACGAGTTTAGTGAACTTAATTTGGAGTTTAGAATTGTCCAGTTTGTTGATTCGGGTGAAAGCCAAGGATAACCGCGTTCTATCTACTGCATTTTGGGCCGCGTTTGGGATGTCGAGTTTTCTCAGCATACTCTTTATCGCGTTATCTGGGGTGTTTACCGAGCTGGTAGACGGTAGTCCGGATGTGCGCAAGTACATCATCTTATTCAGCTTAACCTTCTTTATTTTTCCACTGGGACTTGTTCCTACCGTAAAGCTGAAACAAAGTCTGAAGTTCGATTTAATTGGCATTGTCAACTTCTTTGCCAAAATCTTAGGTATCCTAGGTGCTTTAGTGTTGGCCATCCTAGGTGAAAAGTTTTGGAGCTTGTTTGTACTATTTGGCAGCTATGCTGTTCTTATGCCGGTCTTCAAATTCATTGCTCGACCTTGGTTGCCCTCCTTTCAGTTTGATGGGGCGTTTTTAAAACAACATGCCATATTCAACGGCAGTTTAATGTTCAATAAAATTAGTGGCTGGCTCACCGAGAATTTAGACAAACAATTAGTTGGAAAGTTTTGGGGTGAAGCAGCACTAGGCGGCTACAACAAAGCCATTGGTTTTTTATTGATGCCTAAGACGTATTTAGTGGTGTCGATTTCAGATGTGCTCTTCCCTGCCCTTTCCGCTGAAAATATTGATGAACAAGAAAAGCAAAAACGCTTCTTAGATGCCTCGGCCTTGGTCACGTTCTTGCTCTTTCCATTATTTTTTGTACTTGCAGCGTTAGCCCAACCCTTTACTTATTTCTATTTCCCTGAAGAATGGGATCGCCCCACTATTCAGTGGTTAATCGTTGTTTTTTCTGCAGCTGGTTTGTTTTCGATTTTTAATCCCATGTTTTTCACGGTGTTAATGTCGAAATCGAAACCCAAATTTTTGTTCAATGTATTGTTGGTGAAACGCATTGTTCTCATTGCAGGAATCTTAGCCACATTCAAGTTTGGCTTGATTGCCTTAGCCTTTGGAAAGTTAGGCAGTGAAATCATTGCCTTCCTCATCAATTTATTTATTGGAAAGAAAGAATTGGCCATATCACGTAGTCAATTTGTACGAAGCATGTTAGCGGGACTATTGTGTTCGCTCATCGCGGCCATCGCGGCTTATACGCTGAGTTATTTCTTAAATGGCCATACGTCTTATCTGATCAATTTTCTAGCTTGTGGCTGCCTTTCGGTGGTCGTGTATTTCGGAATTAGTCCTTGGTTAAATCCTTCTGGTTGGCGATTTTTTAGGAACTTCATAGCGAACTGGAATGAATAATACGCGATTACTAATCATTAGTGGCATGCATCGCTCTGGAACCTCGCTCCTAGCGGGTTGGCTGCAGCGTTGTGGTTTAGATGTAGGAGATCAGTTGTTGCCGGGCAACTTTTCGAATGCGCGTGGGCATTTTGAAGATGAGGATATTATGCGCTTTCAGCAAGATTTAATGCTGCGGAAAGGCATTCATGTGTTTCCTAAATCAGCAGAAGTACCCGTTGATGAAAGCGATGAATCGGAACTTCAAGCTTTATTAGCTTCGAAATATGTGGCTAAGTCGGTTGCTGGTTTTAAAGATCCTCGAACTTGTTTGTTCTTAAATCAGCTTTGGGCAAACGTATTGCCTGATGCGTATTCAATATTTATTTTTCGACATCCCAAACAGGTAATTGCTTCATTAGAGAAGCGCGAAGAGTATATGATGCATCGTAGTGGCTTGCTGAAGACCTTGAAGTGGAATGCCATGCGCTTTAAATGGTTGAAGCGCTTTGAAAAGGCGTATGTATTTTACAACAAACAGCTTTTGGAATATGCATCTGCTCGGCCTGAACGGAGCGTAATTTTGGAGTTGGCGGAATTAGAAGCCCAAGCTCCGCTTGGGCTCAACATCCTCAACCGCTGGGGCTTTGACCTGAACGCCGTTCCAATTCAAGAAGTTAAAGATGATTCATTATTCACTTCTACGGCATTAAAGCCCCTCACCATCCCGTTGCAACAACAAACCATCGATGTTTACAACCAGCTAAAAGAACTGTCTAAAAGATCACTTGAGCAATGAAAGTTTCTGTAGCGTTATGTACGTACAATGGGGCTGCCTTCCTGAAGGAGCAACTACAGAGTATTGCCCAGCAAAGTATCTTGCCCGATGAGCTCATCATTGGAGACGACGGATCTACCGATAACACCATATCGATTATTCAAGCTTTTCAAGCGAATGCGTCTTTCCCAGTTACGCTCATCCAACATTCCCGTCGTTTAGGGGTGAAAGCGAATTTCTTCGAGACGATTCATGCCTGTTCTGGGCAAATTGTTTTCCTAGCCGACCAAGATGATGTTTGGAAACCAAATAAAATCGAAGAACAACTCCAACTATTTCAAGGCGACAACGTAGCCTTTACCTTTACCAACGCTGAATTGAGCAATGCTTCCCAATCGCTCTTCGATATTCACTTTCCGTTCAGAATTCAACGTTATTACAATCATGAACGCTTGCTTACATCGTTAACCCAAAAGAATATGGTTACTGGGGCTACAGCTGCCCTTCGGAAGGATTTCTTCGAACGTTACTATCCTTTTCCTACAACTGAATTGTCTGATAATATTTTGCACGATAGCCAGCTCCATTTGCTGGCAATTTTAGATCCAACAGTCACTACTGCCTTTACATCGAAGTCATTAATGACCTATCGAGTACATAGTGGCCAGCAAGTGGGAATTGACACCACAAAGCAAGGGATTGGTGCTGTGAAACGAAATCGAACGAATTACATACAGTCTTTTGTTGACTGGGCTGATTTGCAAACTCAGCTTGCTGAGTTGGTTGGTGCAACAGCAGAAGACAAAACATTAATTGGGTCTTTCAGGGCTTTTTGCCTAGGTCGACTTTCTAATTCTTCTTGGATTCTACGTCTGGTGTTCTTAGTCTCCAATTTCAAAACCTATGTTCGGTTGCGATTATCCAAGGAAATTTTAAGAGATTTATTGCCATGATTGCCCGCGTCAAACTATGGATATATCAATTGCTCGATCGAGTATTTGTGCGAGTGGACCGTTCCTACACTGGCAAAGCGAATAACATCCGGAGAATTCCGTACTTAAAACAACGGCTTGGTGGAAAAGTATCCTATGCCGATTGGGCTTATGTAATCGGCATATTCCAAACGATTCTTCATCAACAAGTGGAAGCGGAAGATGTTGCCATTCTTGATGTGGGCTGTGGTTCTGGAATTCTAGGCTTAGCTGCAGAGTCATTGATCGAAGACGGTGGAAGTTATTCTGGAATTGATGTGGATCGGGCTCAGATTGAATTTTGCAAAGCGCATTTCGATCCGAGAAATACAAGTTTCTACCACATCGATGCTTCAAATGCGTATTACAATGAACAAGGTGATCAACGCCCTATTTGGCCGGTTGAAGATGCAGCCTATGATGTCGTTACTGCGCTCTCGGTTTGGACCCATTTTAATGAGGCAGATGCTCGCTATTATTTGGATGAAGTGCATCGAGTACTTCGACCTGGTGCCAAAGCAGTGCTTACATTTTTCGTTTTGGATGAACACTATGCTTCATTTGAAGCTCAAGGTGGTGTGAATCGTCGTGTTCCAACGCCCGAAGGGCGTTGGTTATTTCCCAAAAACGCTTATGAGTCAGCACACTGGAAAACCACAGAATGGGCAGATATTCCCGAAAAAGCGATTGCTATTCCTAAGACTGTTCTCTTTCAGTGGATCAATGGAGCTGGGTTTCAAATCAATCAATATTACCCAGGTTCTTGGAAAAACTATCCAGGTATCTACTTCCAGGACATTCTAATTCTAGAAAAGGCCTGATTACATTTTATCAATTGAATACTTTCCTGGCCCAGAGAAGAAAAGCGCTAAGAAAGGAAATAAATAAAGTAGTGCTAATTCTTTACTGGGCGAACCAAACCAGCCATCCGAACCATGTATCACAAAGGCTGCTATCAACATGGTTATGATCAATGGAACTGTAGCTAAACGTGTTTTTACTCCTAAAATGACCAAAGCCGCGCAAAGAAATTCTGAAAAAGTAGCTAGACTTAAACCCAACCAATCGGGCATTCCAAACACTTTAGGAAACCTAAAGTCACCATTTATCAATTTCTTCAGTTTTGGCAAACCATGCCCTACAAGCATTAACACACCGAATCCAATTCGGAGGATAAGCAATGCAAAATCTGTATGAGATCGTTTCATACAGGAAAAGTAAAAAGAAGCTTAGGAGAGGTCAAATAGGTTATCCACACCTAAGTATCGAGCACTGGTAAAGCCTTCGCCGTAAGTCGCACCTATAGGTCTTCCAAAGTCACGAGCGCGGGCTTCTAGAAAATGCCAAAACCCTTCAGAAGAAATTGGTGTGGCGGGGCCATCAACACCTCCAGAGAAAAATTGAGAACTAAAGGCGGAAATAGCTGCTCTCTTGGTCGTCCATTCCTCTGAAATATCGACAACAAAATCGGGCTCGATATGGTAATCTTGAATATAATGGTAAAGTGCTTTAGGTCGCCAATGTGCTTGAGATTCGCCTTGCCATTGGGTTTCAATCTTTGCTAAACCACTGTAAAAACAGGCATCTCGTGCTAGTTCGGCTGCACGTCCATGATCTGAATGCCGATCTTTAATCGCATTCCCAAGCACAATCTCAGGCTGGAATCGTCGAATTTGCTCGATTAACTTTAAACGGCTTTCATGATTATTTTCAAATCGGCCATCACCTAAATCAAGATTAACGCGGGTTGCTAAACCCATGATTTCACTTGCTTTTGCAGCTTCTTGATGGCGGATCTCAGCACTTCCTCTACTCCCTAATTCTCCACGGGTCAGGTCTACCACACCTACTTTTTTCCCAGCTTTAATGTGTTTAACAATAGTCCCCGAACAAGCTAACTCCGCATCATCAGGATGTGCCGCAAATACAAGTATGTCTAGTTTCATGGTTGAAGGTCTCTGTAAGTAGGTGGGTCAACAACAATATCGTCTGAAAATGCTGTCTTATAGCTCTTCTCTATTTCTTCCACAATCAACTCAATATCGTAGTCTTCACTATCTGGATTGTCCGGATCGTATTCTGCTTTCAGATCGGAATCGTATTTCTTGGCTACAATTTGCCACATTCTTGCATTTACACCGTTCTTATACTCTTTTATTAAGTCATACACCGTGTCTTCTTCCATCTCTCGATTGATCAAGCGAACTAAAATCCGGCCTTGCCTTTTGGTCAATTTTTTCATTTTGTCCTCAAACAAGTCTTTCATGATCTTTTCCTTCTTTTGATGTAGCGTTTCTTATGCTTTTTCTTTTTTATAGTCTCCGTGTGCGCTTCTACTTGCTCTACTAAGCTCACTACACGAATCGCATATGGGTATGCTCGGAAAACATCTCTACGTAGTTTTTGATAATATCCTGGTGGTTTGTATTGAACGGCAATGGCAGGAATCTCTAAATCAGGCAGGCTGTCTTTGTAATACACTTCACCTGCAATCACAATAACACTATCACTTTTTTCTTGTGCTTGAATGCCAAAAAAGAAGAAAAGTAGTCCCCAAAAAAGAAAAAATTGTTTCATGCTAATACTATGGCAATATTAATACCAATTCAACGACTAAATCTGAACATAAAGTTCAATTATTCATAATTTTCATCAAAAAGATCGATGAAGGCTTGTAGTTCTTCTACTTTTTCTGTGTCGTTATTGTTTTTGTAGCACTGACTCAATTGAAGAAACAAAGTATGGATGACTTGTTTGTTAGAAACGGGTTTGAAAAAAAGCTTTTCTTCCTTGATTTTCATGCGTTTTAAGTAATCTCGAATTTCATTTTTCGAGAACATTAACCCATTACTGATAGGGTTGATGTAAAAGATGACCTGATCTTTGTCGGCATAGAAGTCTTTCTTTTCTCTCGAATATTTGTATTTACAGTAAGCCAATACGAAATGAAACGGCAAATCGACACCAAAGATCGGCAGGTCGAGCTCATTAGCAATTGCCTGGTAGATGATACCCAACATGATGGGACTACCCTTTCTACGTTCTAAAACGGTGTGAATAAAGTTGTTTTGTGGATTGTAGACATTCTTCAAATTCCCTGAGAATCCGTGTGTATCGTAAAATATTTGGTTGAATACATTGACGCATTCAAGTGGAGTGAGGTTGTCGTTGAGTTCCAGCCAAATATCCTGCTTGATTTTACTGATTTCTTCTTTGATTTCCGCAGCATTTATGTCTGGGTACTGAAATTTAGCGAGGAGAATCGCGCCTTGTATTAAGTCATCGGAGTTCCGGGTTAACCAAAGCTGTAGCTTTTCCCGCAAGGTGCTTTTTTGAATGACTGAAATGAGGTCTTCAATACGTTCTTGAAAGAACGGATCTAAAGAATTCTCCCAAGCCATTTCAAGGTCATCGATAACAGCCGTACCGTATTGTTCGATCCGTTTTTTCACTTGATCGAAGACTGCTTCATCCGGGTCGTCTAGTAAGCTAATTAAGGCCTTTAGCTCTTTGTTTTCCATGCGCCTTATTTGCGTCCTCTGCCTCGTCTTGGCGGTGGAGCGTTTTCTATAATTTCCTGGCAATCTTCTAAGGTTAACTCCTCTGGTTTTCTGTCCTTTGGAATTTTGAAGTTGCGTTTCCCTTGTTTAATGTAAGGGCCATAGCGTCCATTCAGAATTTGAATTTCTCCTTCGTTAAAGGAGGCTATAGTGTTTTTAGCGGCAGCTTCTAATTTGTCTTTAATCAGCACTACTGCTTCTTCTAAGGTAATGGAATGTGGATTTTTATCTTCAGGAATCGAGGCGAAAGTTTTCCCCAATTGCACATAAGGTCCATATCGGCCAATATTTGCTTTAATGTCTTCTCCTTTATCAGATTTCCCAAGTACTCTCGGGAGTTTAAAGAGTTCCATGGCTTCTTCGAAGGTAATGGTCTCTAGATGTTGATCGGGAAGTAGGCTGGCAAAACGTGGTTTTTCTTCTTCATCGACGCGACCAATTTGGACCATCGGTCCAAATTTACCAATCCGAACCAAGACCTCTCTTCCAGAATCTGGGTCAGTGCCTAAAACCCGCTCGCCGGTGGCTCGCTCGGCTGTGGCTTCAGTGTCTTTCAGCTTTTCATGAAACGGCTTGTAGAAGTTGTCTACTGTAGCCACCCATTCTTTCTCCCCGTCTGCAATCTTATCGAATTGCGCCTCAATATTCGCCGTGAAGCTATAGTCCATGATATTGGTGAAGTGCTGCTTTAAAAAGTCGGTAACAACCATGCCTAAATCGGTTGGAAATAACTTATTACGCTCTGTTCCAAACGTTTCAAGCGGCTCACTTCTTTCTACTTGGCCGTTATTGAGGTGTAACTGAATAGCCTTACGCTTTTGTCCGTCTCTATTTTCCTTCACCACATAACCCCGTTTTTGAATCGTGTTAATGGTTGGAGCATAGGTAGAAGGACGGCCAATACCTAATTCTTCTAATTTCTTCACCAGACTAGCTTCTGTGAAACGGTAAGGCGGGTTGGTGAATTTTTGGAAGCCACTAGCTGTTAACAAGCCCAATGTTTGACCTATGCTTACAGGAGGAAGTAATCCTTGTGTGTTATCGTCTTCTGTGTCCTCTTCGTCTTTTGAAACGATGTATAACTTTAGGAAACCATCAAATTTGATGACTTCGCCATTGGCAGAAAAATCTTCGTCTCGGTTCGAAACATCGATTTTAATGGTGGTTTTTTCTAATTCAGCTTCCGCCATTTGTGAGGCAACCGTGCGTTTCCAGATGAGCTCATAAAGGCGTTGTTGGTCGCGTTCTGCTTCAATTGTTATATTGTTGATGTACGTTGGTCGAATGGCTTCGTGGGCTTCTTGTGCACCAGCTTTTTTTGTGGTGTACTTTCGAGTTTTTGAATATTCAGCACCATATTCTTCAGTAATGACTTTCTTGGCGGTATTTAATGCCAAGTCGGACAGATTTACAGAATCGGTACGCATATAGGTAATATGTCCATTCTCGTAGAGGCGTTGGGCTACGCTCATGGTTCGAGCTACGGAGTAACCGAGCTTTCTACTGGCTTCCTGCTGAAGTGTAGATGTGGTAAATGGTGGAGCTGGTTTTCTTTTCGAGGGTTTTACTTGGATGTCTTTGACCGAAAAGCCTGCGCTTGCGCAGGCTTCTAAAAAGCTTGTCGCCTCAGCTTCTGTATCGAAACGCTTCCCTAAATCCGCTTTTAATGTCGTTCCATCTACATCAAACTCTGCCGTCACTTTAAAATACGCTTGCGGGTCAAAGCCAATAATCTCACGTTCACGTTCTACCAATAAGCGAACAGCGACACTCTGTACACGACCAGCCGATAAACTATTTCGCATACTGATCTTCTTCCAAAGCAAAGGCGATAACTCAAAACCAACTAAACGATCTAAAATTCGTCGTGCTTGCTGGGCATTCACTAAATCAATGTTCACCGTTCTTGGATTCGCAACAGCTTTCTTGATAGCTGTTGGGGTGATTTCATGAAAAACAATTCGCTTCGTTGTGGCCGGATCTAGATTCAACACCTCTAGTAAATGCCAAGAAATAGCCTCTCCTTCCCGATCCTCATCCGTCGCTAACCAGACTTCAGCATCTTTAGCTAGCTTCTTTAATTCAGACACCACTTTCTTCTTATCCGCAGAAATTTCATAGTTCGGGGTGTAGTTGCCTTCTACATCAATTCCCATGTCTTTTTTCGCCAAATCACGCACATGGCCAAAGCTCGATTTTACAACAAAATCCTTCCCTAAGATCTTCTCAATGGTTTTCGCTTTTGCAGGAGACTCTACGATCAATAAATTTTTAGCCATGTTTCACTTTGAGCGTACAAAGTAAAACAGAAAATTCGTTTATTACATGATGCTTCTTTAAGATACATGTATAAACTATTGGTTTTCAGTTGTAAATTAATTGATGACTTCCGACTTAATTTTGGTCTGAGAATTGCACTATACCTTTTGAATATGAGAATGATCTTTTTGGCAATACTAGTATTGCTTTCTTTTTTGGGGATGTCGCAGAATGAAGGCGATGTGAAATCGATTCAACTTTACCCGCTGGGCAATGAATTGGGTGATCCTATTATCCGTTTAGGTGGAAATACCCCACTCCTATTAGAATTTGATATTTTGGGCGAAGAGGCGCCACTGCTTTCCTATACTATAGAGCATTATTCCTACAACTGGGAGAAATCTAGGATTAATCCGAACGAATATATCGAAGGCTTTGCATCGGGTTCTATTAACGAATATGATTTTTCCTTTGACTCAGAACAGTATTATACTCATTATACCTTTGAATTTCCAAATAGAAGGGCTCAGCCCATCGTTTCGGGCAACTACAAAATCATAGTATCTGACGGAGGTGACGTCTTGTTTGAACGGTCATTCATGGTCACCGAACAACGCGTGCAGATTACAGGTCAAGTAGATAATGCTGCTGGACTAGGCAAACGCGATAGCCATCATCAAATTAACTTCTCTATGCTTTATGAAGGCCTAAGCACAATTAATCCTAGAGAGGAATTTAAAGTGAATGTGTTTCAAAATATGCGTCCAGATAATGCATTGTACAACTTACAGGCCCAACGCGTAGATGCACAACGCATGTATTTTAATAATCCGTTTAAGCAGAATTTTGACGCAGGAAATCAGTTCCGATGGTTTAATACAAAGAGCTTTCGTTATAAGACTCAAGGTGTTGTAGAATACTTGCAAAAAACAGATGGTGTACATGCCTACTTAATCCCAGATAAAGTAAGAGAAGCTACTCGTTTTGTTCCTTATAACGACTTTAACGGCCGATTTCGAATCGAACGCCAAGAAGGGGTTAACGATGACGTGAATGCTGATTATGCTTTCGTGCATTTCTACCTTCAGGAACAACCTTCTTTTGCTGATAAAGAGGTGTATTTATACGGTGCATTAACGAACTGGAAAATCGATGATAAGTACAAACTAGAGTACGATCCTAAACAGAATTTATTGAGTACGGTTCAATACTTAAAGCAAGGGAATTACGACTATACATATCTGGTAAAAGATGGAGATTCCTATACGACTTCTTTAACAGAAGGAAGTACATTCAGAACCGAAAATCAGTATACGATTTTTGCTTACTATTCGCCTTTCGGCAGCCGATACGATCGCTTAGTTGGCGTGTCTCAATTAGACTCTAGATTTAATTAGACGTCTTTAGTTTTTCCTTAAATACCTTTCTAAATTTCTCCACTTTTGGAGCAATCACCACTCTACAATATCCTTGATTTGGATTGAGTGCGAAATAATCTTGGTGGTAATTTTCGGCTTCATAAAAAGCTTCAAAAGCTACAATTTCGGTAACGATTGGCCGATCAAACACTTTTTGTTCTTGTAACTGCTTTAGGTAGAATTGCGCCAATTCTTTTTGCTCTGCGTTATGATAGAAAATAGCAGAACGGTATTGAGTGCCTACATCATTGCCTTGTCTATTCAGTGTGGTAGGATCGTGTGTACTCCAGAAAACTTCTAGCAACTCTGAAAACGTGATGACATTTGGATCATACTTGATTTGTGTAACTTCTGCATGACCAGTTCTGCCTGAAATTACTTCTTTATAAGTAGGGTTCTTGACTTTTCCGCCACTAAATCCGGACACGACGCTTTCTACGCCTTTTAGTTCATCAAAGATGGCTTCTACACACCAGAAACAGCCAGCACCAAAGGTGGCCACTTCTAATTCTCCATTGGTTGTATTCATTAAACTTGTATTTTTCACTAATGGGGGTACTTGTTTGGTCTTCGCTTGGCTTCTCATCAAAAAAGAGAACAAAAAGAAAGCTGCTAACAAGAATAAAAATAAGGTTATCGTATTTTTCATCTTCTGTATTTACGTTTTAAATGACGTAGAAGTTTTTACAATTTTACATCGTGCTTAAAAAAACATTAAAGTCGATCTATCAACTTATTCCTTTCAAAAAAAACCTATACGAAGGTATAAAGGTTTTTGGGGCTCCCTCGTCTTCCTTTTATCCTTACCTCACTTTTGATGCGGTATTTACTGTTCCTGTTCAAGAAAATCAAGCATTTAAAATTCGAAGTCATGCTTTATATATTGAAACGGAGATTTTTTGGAAGGGCATTTTCAATAGCTGGGAGGGCCAATCTTTAGCGTTGTGGGCGAAGTTGTGTGAAGATGCTGAAGTTGTGGTGGATATTGGAGCAAATACTGGAGTTTATAGTTTGTTGACTCAAACCTTACAACAAAGTTGTAAGGTTTATGCGTTCGAACCAATACCCCGCGTTTTTGACAAGCTGAAAAAAAATGTGACTATAAACAACTACCCCATTCATTGCATAAAAAAAGCATTATCTAACCGTACTGGCCAACAACAGATTTTTGAAGAAGCTATTAATCACTCTTATTCGGCAACATTGGATTCTACTTCTTCCAAACAACTTCAACTCGTTCGTTCTACTGAAATTGAGACCATTCGATTAGATGATTTTGTAGAACAGACTCAACTTTCAAAAATTGATTTACTCAAAATAGATGCAGAAGGCCATGAAGTAGAGGTCTTGTTAGGATATGGCAAATACCTAGAGGAACACCAGCCTACTATTTTTATTGAAATCATGACAGAGGCTATCGCAGAGCGACTTACGCCCTTATTTGAACGTTGCAACTATCTCTATTTCAATATTAATGAGCGCAAAAAAACGGTTACCCCTTCTAAACGCCTTACAAAAAGCGAACAAGTCAATTTTTTACTTTGCTCGAAAACAACTGCCAAAAAATTGAAATTAGTTTGATTCTTCCTTATAATTGTACCATATACACTTTATTGTTATGAGAAGATTTGATTCATGGGGGTTCCAGCTAGACAGACCATTAGTAATTAGTGGTCCTTGTAGTGTGGAAACGGAGGAACAAACTATGGCTACCGCTGTAGGATTGAAAGATTATGATGTAGACATTCTTCGTGGTGGAATTTGGAAGCCTCGAACACGACCGAATTCTTTTGAAGGAAATGGTGAAAAGGCGCTTCCTTGGTTAAAGAAAGCTGGAGAAGCAATTGGCCGGCCGATTGCTGTAGAAGTGGCCACACCCCAACACGTAGAAGCTTGCTTAAAACATGGTGTAGATTATTATTGGATTGGTGCGCGGACCTCTGTAAATCCGTTTGCAGTGCAAGAAATTGCAGATGCATTGAAGGGCACGAATGTCCCAGTAATGGTTAAGAATCCAATCAACCCTGATTTAAAATTGTGGTTGGGAGCTATAGAACGAATTGAAGGCGCAGGAATCACTAAAATTGCAGCTATTCATAGAGGCTTTTCTCATTATGGAGAAAGTGTTTATAGAAACCAACCTATCTGGCAAATTCCAATTGATTTTCGTTTAGAACGCCCAGATATGCCGTTGGTATGTGACCCAAGTCATATTGCTGGACGAAGAGATTTGTTATTTCAAATCGCTCAAATGAGCCTTGATCTTGGATTTGATGGTTTAATGATTGAAAGCCATGTTAATCCTGATGAGGCATGGAGTGACGCCAAACAACAAGTTACGCCAGATCGCTTCAATGAAATGACGATTGAGCTTCGCCAAAGAAATCGTACTACGGATGATTCGTCTGTAAAAGAACTTCGGGGCGCTTTAGAAGAAATCGATCGTTTAATCATTGAAATGACGAGTGAGCGTATGGAAGTAGTTCGTGAATTGGGCTTAATTAAGAAAGAAAACAACGTAGCTATTTATCAGCCGGGGCACTTAGCCAAGATGTTAGAACGTAGATTGTTGAAAGCAGAACCATCTGGACTTTCTAAAGAATTCATCAATAACTTATTCGATGCGATTCACACCGAAAGTATTCGTCAACAGTCTGAAGTATTTTACGATAATCCGGTGAGCAAATCAGTAGGCTCAAAAGTGAGCTAATTCACGGAATATTTTATACGTAGGCAGTCCCATGACATTGTAGTAGCAGCCTTCAATTTTTTTGATGGTGGTTAATCCCAGCCAATCTTGAATTCCGTAAGCTCCAGCTTTATCAAGGACTTCGTAGTGGTTTACATAGTGGTCAATAGCACTATCGCTCAATGGCATGAAGGAGACTTTCGTCAGTTCTGAAAAAGAAATTTGCTTATCTGCTGACCGAAGGCATACTCCTGTGATGACTTCATGTGTATTGTTGGCAAAGGCACGAATCATTGCTTTGGCTTCAGCCGTATTGATGGGTTTAGCGAAATGAATGTCATCTTGAAGGACCACCGTATCTGCGGTGAGTAGGACTTGATGTTCTTTCAAAGGCTTTTGGTAGCCTTTCGACTTTTTAATGGCCAAATATTCCCCTATATCACTGTTTTTTAACGTTTCTGGATACGACTCTTCCACTTCAATATCGACCAATTGAACGGCTACATCCAATCCAGCAAGTAATTGCCTTCTTCTAGGTGATTTGGAGGCCAATAAGAGCTCTAAGTGGCTATATGGGGGAAATGATTTCATAGTTGATGCTGAATCGTTTTGTATTTCAATATTGCTGCCACAGAAATGGCATCGGTAATGGTGCCATCTAGGACCATTTGCAAAGCTTGATCGATATGGATTTTTTTAACGACAATCTCTTCTGAGGGGTCGGGCTCACTTTCTTCGAAAGTGAGCGATGTCGCCACGTAAACCAAAGCGCGCTCATCGGTCACTGAATTCGATAAATCTAATTCTAACAACGTAGTATACTGCTCGGCAATTATTCCCGTTTCTTCTTTCAGTTCCCGCTTCGCAGCTTCTAAAGGAGATTCCTTATCCATTAAACAACCTCCTTCCGGAATTTCCCAGCTAAACCTATTCAACGGATACCGCCACTGCCCTACTAACCATGTATAGCCCGCTTCATTAACAGGCAAGATTCCAATGGCTAGATTTTTAAACTGTACGACACCATAGGTGAATTCATGGTTCCCTGGACCCATGGCCAGTTCATCTTGAACACGAATCCAGGGGTTTTCGAAGGCTACGCGACTAGTTTTCGTTTTCCAAGGGTTTATAGGTATTTCCTTATTCATAGTACTTTATTATACTCTTGGATAAGCACTTATAGACTTTTCGGAGTAATGGCTGATGCTTTAGCATCGCCAAGTGTTCTTCAATAGTTGTTGTATCGTTTCGTCGAGCAGGTCCAGTTTGAATGGATTTCGGCTCATTCGCAAGTGCACGTTGTATAGTGCTTTCGATAATGGGTTCTAGATCCGTGAAATCGAGGTGTTCATTCCTTAGCATATCCGTAGTCAAGGCATAGAGATGATTCACAAAATTGTTGACGATGACTGCTGAAAGATGGAGGTGTTTTTTCTGCTCATCGGAGATGACTTTAACGTTGTTAGATATCTTTTGCGCCACTTTTAGAAGCAGCTGCTCCGCAGCTGCTTCATTAGCTTTCACGAAAATGGGGCACGTAGTCATGTCCATAGCTTCATCCGCTACAAAGGTTTGTAATGGGTAGAAATACCCGCCAGTAAATCCATGTTCGGCAACTACGGTATGGGAAGTCACGCCAGAGGTATGTGCAATCACCCCATTTAAATTAGGCAATTGATTCAACACAGATTCAATGGCACCATCAGAGACAGCGAGGATATACAAGGCAGCATCCTGGTGAATGTCTTGAAGGTCGTTGATGGCTTCGCAGCTGAGCTGCTCGGCAAGGGCCTCTGCTTTTTCTGTTGTACGACTATAGACTTGGCGGATGTTGAGCCCTGCGGAACGCAGGGCAATGCCCAACTGTGTAGCAACATTTCCCGCACCAATTAGGACGACATTTACCTCTGAAAAATCCATCGCCCAAAGGTAGTAGAACTACTGGAAAATTAGGGCCTGGCTTTCAACTTGTTGGCCTTCCTCCGTTGAAGCATACTCAGAATAAATCCAAGGAACATCAAGATGGAGCCCAGCCACACGAAATTGATTAAAGGGAAAATCATTGCCTTCAACAAAATATATTTCCGGAACGGTTTAGAGCTCTTAATTCCTATGGTTACTGACTGTTCTTGTGGATTGATCTTTTCAATCCGAAGCGTCAATTTCTCTTCATTAATCTTCGCTGGAAAAGGAATGCCCAAGTTCCCACGAATCACATACACAGGCTCAATTTGGTGAATTCCACTCAGCGTTACCACATCCATATCGGCAGAGAGTACAATATCGTTGGGTTCTAATGGAATGTCATCCCGAGTGGTACCTTCCTTCAGGTTTTTCAAAATATACGCAGAGCGATCATAACTCAAAGTATCTCCTACTTTGAAGTCAGCAGGCTCGTACTTCGTTGTATCTATTTCTGTTCCTAAATTAATCAGAGAAATATGGGTAAAAAAGTCTTGATGGGGCAAACGCCTAATCGCCGGATCTGCGATTAAACTGTTGTCATCCATGGCTTTGAAGGAAGGCTTTAAATTAAAATCGGCTAAAATCTTAGTGCCCGCAGAATCTACTTTCTTGAAGTTAACCCGAACAGCATCTCTTAGATTTCCCGTTTCATTGTCTTTGAGCGTGACAAAGTAATCGCCCATGCGTTTTGGACTGTCTTCATAAAGTAAGACGGTTTCTGTATTCGTTTCCTCATCAAGATTCTCCCCATATACAGCACCTGTGGTATTGTAGCTCACCACTCTTTTCTTCGATTGAGAAATGATTACACCAAGTAATAATAATGCAAAGCCTAGATGGGCCATGGCTGAACCTGAAACACTTATTCGGCCTCTGAATACGGCAAAAATGTAATTTAAATTGGCCAATACCGCGAAACTAGAAGTGCATAATAATAGGATGTTGGGTATGCTTTTGAATTGGTAGAGGAAACCGAAAAGTAAGGTCAGTGCTACACTTCCAATAATCGGTAACACCAACTGACGAGCTACTTTCTTGAGATTGGTTTTGTTGTAATTGAAGTATTGTATCAAACCCGTTCCAACGGCTAAAGCAATAGCCACCCATATTTGTATTCGATCATAATGGAAAGCGTCAGGTACATTATAGTTGGTGTCGAATAGTTTGTTAAAAACAGGAACGGAAGTCCCCCCTGAAATGTGTAATCCGGAAAGCAAAAACACTAAAGCGCCGATAAACATCCAAAACTCCCGAGACCACAAGGGTTCTTCGCGTTCTTTTTTAGGGAAATCTTCGGCGAAAAATAAAGAGGCAATACTTACGAAGAGGAATAAACCTAACGTGCTTCCGAAATGATTGGTCACTGCATATAGAAGGACTGTTCCAAGAATCAATAAAGAATATATGCCTCGTTTTTTCCCAGTTGGTAAGAGCATCATAAAGCCGAACCAAGCAAAAAAGAGCATAAATACGACGAGTTGGCCACTCATTCCAAGATCGGCGAAAGAGTGGACTGAGGTTTCGCCTAATACACCACTTTTAGTTAAAAACGTGGAATAGATAAGAAACAGAAAAGACAGTATGACAAATACAAAAGAGGAAAGTCCAGAATAGCCCGTGCTTCGAAACACTAACATCATGTGAATGCCAGCCACTAAGAACAACCAAGGTACTAAAGAGGCGTTTTCAACGGGATCCCATACCCAAAAACCACCAAAACTAAGCGATTCGTATGCCCAAGCTCCTCCCATGAGAATGCCGAGTCCTAGAACCCCAGCAGAAAGCAAAGCCCAAGGCATAGCAGGTTGGATCCAGCCTTTTAAGTCGCGTTTGTATAATGCGCCCATGGCATAAGCAAAAGGAATAGTGACCGAAGCAAAACCTAAGAAAATAATTGGCGGGTGAATGACCATCCAATAGTTTCTGAGTAATTCGTTCAAGCCTTGGCCGTCGTCGGGAACAAAATTTGGATTGATATCAAAAACAGGTGCATTGCCCATAGCGCTTTTAAGCAAGACAAATGGACTGGTGCCGATTTTTTGACCAAAGAAATAAAGGCCCAAAATCATACTTATCAAAAAGACTTGTACAAGCGCAATAGTTCCTACGACAGGTGGTTGCCATTTCTTGGCTTTGAAAATGAGTATAAAGCCAAGAATAACATGCCAGAGCGACCAAAGCATGGTACTGCCTTCTTGTCCTTCCCAAAATGCAGCAAATAAGTACCGAAATGGCAGGTCGTTAGAAGCATGTTTGTAGACATACTGGTAATTGTATTTTTTTGTGGCCATCATGAAGAAGACCAATCCAATAGCTGTAAGTAGGGCTAAGCCGTGTAAATAGAATGCTGTTCGCCCGATAGAAGTCCAACTTCTGAGTTCCTTGTTGTTCGTCTTTGAAAAGCCAAACCAATAACTAGCAGCCGAAACTAAGGCTGAAATAAAAGCAAGAATGAGTAAGAAGTGCCCGAGTTTTCCAATCCAAATATCGGGGCCAGTTGCATATATATCCATTAAGAAATGGTTTCTACGGCGGTGTCAAATTCCTCATCTTCAACATACTTCGATGGGCATTTCATTAAAAGTCTAGAAGCGTGAAACTCATCCCCTACAACCTTACCAGTAATCGTGACCTGATCTGATTTTTCAAAATCTCTCGGTTTAGGTTCGAAGTACTTTACTTTCATTTGACCGCCTTCTTTGTCTGTCATATAGAAGACTGTAAGATTGGGGTTTTGTTGGGGGTTATAAATGACTTGATCTGGATGGGTGAGCTCCCCTACTATGGTAGAGGTTTTGCCATCAGGCATTTGCTGCGCAGCAGCAAATGTTTTGTATTCTTCCACGTCTGATACAAGCGCTACAATTACCGCTAAGCAGAGTGCTACAGCAATTATGGCTATGATTTGCATCTTCTTCATCGACAAAAATTTTCACAAAGATAATGCGTGAAAATTCTTCTTAGTACTTCTTAGCCAATGAATTATATGCAGAACTCTCAGCAAAAAATAGTATTTTAATGCACATAAACCACTAAAAATCACACTACTATGTTTGAATTATTTCAAAATAAAAAGTCAAAAAAGTTCCATTGGAACTTGAAGGCGAGGAATGGACAGGTTATTTTAACGAGTCAAGGTTATTCCAGTAAAAAGGGGGCAGAAAATGGTATTGAGAGTGTCCGGAAGAATTGTAAGGATGAAAAATGTTTCGATATGTTAACGGCCAAAGATGGACGTACTTACTTTAACTTAAAATCGGGGAATGGTCAAGTTATTGGTAAGAGTCAGATGTATAAGAGTACAAGTGGCTGTAGAAATGGAATAAAGAGTGTTAGCACCAATGCTCCAACCGCAACAATAAACGATATGACTGCTTAACTAGAGGGTCTCTTTGTGATGAAACCTCCCCCGGACGGGGGAGGTTTTTTGTTCTATCTAACCGCTAATCCTTTAATTTCTAAGCTTTTCCATTCATTTGGCTTCTTTTGTTCCGTCACTACAATTCCATCCTCAGTAACGCGCACACCGCCAAAACCCCATAAAACGGTTTGAAGCATTCCACCAGCTCCAGTAGAAAAATAGGGATTTGTCCCACCTTTCGTCTCACTAATTACATTAAACGGTGGAACAAAATTCGGCCGAAAGCTTTGTGTCCATAATTGATAAGCCCGTTTCTCATTATCGAGTTGGGCATGAAGGGTCGCTAATGTGCAAAAACCCATGGCAGGTCCAAATTCATCATAACGAGGTTCATAATAGTCTAAATCGCGTTTAATTTGCGTTTTATCGGTCACAAAGTAAAACGGATGGGCCAAGAGGTTGACATCAGCCTGTTTGATGGTTTCCCCTTCATAAGTGGCATGTTCTTGAATAACTCCGCCATTAAACTTTAGAATTGGAATGTTTTCGGCCACATGCATCCAATCTGGATTTGGTGCTTTTCCGAGTAAGTTAGCCGCTTTGGTAGCATATTCAAGGTTCAGAATTGCTCCCGCATTTGTAAAGGCGTTGTCGTCTACATTCTCGGCATATTCATCGGCACAGACAACGTTTTTGATGTTGTATTGACCTGGGCCATTTCGTTCTACTCTACTTGCCCAATAATCTGCCGTGGCTTTTAATAACGGGTAGCCTTTCTCTTCTAACCATTGCATATCGTTGGTTACAGAGAAGTATTGCCAAGCCGCCCAAGCAATATCTCCAGTAATGTGGTGTTCGAAGGGCCCTGTGATTGCCCATACTGGAGTTTGTTCCGAGCCTGTATCTGCGCTTTCCCAGGGGAACATTGCCCCATCGTATCCGTGCATCTTGGCATTTGTCATCGCGGCATCTAGCCGATTAAACCGATAATCTAACAGCGACCTTGCAATTTCGGGTTGAAGCACGAGTAATGGTGGGTACATCCAGATTTCGGTATCCCAAAAGACATGGCCATTGTACCCTAAGCCGCTAAGGCCCATTGGCGACATACTGTAACCACTTCCTGCGCGCACAAAACTGTATAGATGGTAAAGTGCAGAACGAACATCGAGTTGATCTTTGTCGTTGCCTTCAATGACAATATCTCCTTCCCAAAGTGTATCCCAAGCTTCGTCGTGGAACTTTATTAGCCGGTCCATACCTTCTAATTTGGCGTAAAGTGCCATGCGTTCAGCTTCGTTATGAGGATCATCTACATGTTCACTTGCAATGGAAGTACCTGCTAGTCCAAATCGATAAGTAGCTGTTGGACTCAGTTTCTTTGTAAAGTGCTGGTAGTGCATGCCTTCATCCCATTCTTCGTGGCGAATCCGTGGTTCATAGCCATGTTTTTCTTCGAATAGGAAGGAGGATGTGGCCGCCACTTTGTGGCGGCCAGTAGGACTCTGTGCCACACTAGTCATGAGGGTAATGTCGACGTGAGGCCGAGAAATCTCGTTAAAAAACATTCGATTATCCCGTAAATGATCTGGTGTCTCAAGTTTGTTTTGAATACGAACAGAAACCGGCTTAGATGCTTTTAACTCGACTTCAACCAGCTGGTTAAAAGGTAAATGCCTTAGCGATCGCATTTTGTGCACGACATGCACACCTTCAAAATCAAATTCGGTGATCAATACAGCTTTCCGCAAATCGAGGCGTTGTTCGAAGTTGGAAATATTTTGTCCATTCGCCAACTTATTATCTACGAAGATGTCGAGATTGATATGGTTAAATACTTTTAGGATATTTTCTACTCTTCCCCGTCCGTATTGGTCGAAAACACCATTGAGTACCACATCTTTAACTTTCATAGGTTCTGGACTACTAATGAGGCCAACCATGCCATTAGCAACGGTTTCTCCGTAGTACTCATTTGGTTGGATGTTTTCGGCAGTAACGACCCAGCCTTTGCCGGAGTCTTGCGCCATAAGAGACATCGAGAGGAGCGAACAAATGAAGAAAGTAACTTGTTTTACCATTTGAAATAATATTTTTACCAAATTAAGCATTTCAGTGAAACCCTAGTTGATTCCACATCGAACCATACGCCACAAACCACTGAGATCCTGTTTAAACTCAATAGATGTAAAGCCTTCTGCTTGGAGTAATTCTTCTAAGTTTTCTTTGAGAAATTCATTGATCTCGAAATAGAGCTTTCCGTTGGGTTGGAGCGAAGATTTGGCTATTCTGGCAATTGCTCTGTAGAAAACCAATGGATCTTCTTCTGGCGCAAAAAGTGCGAGTTCTGGCTCATATTGCAGCACATTTTTACTCATAATGGACTTCGCAGAAGGCTTTATATACGGTGGGTTACTCACAATAATATCATAGGAATGGGTTGGAGGTGGTTCTTGGAGGATGTTGTGTTCCAGAAAGGAGATGTTATAGATTTCATTTTTCTGGGCATTTGCCGATGCGGTAGCGAGGGCTCTTTCGCTCACGTCGCTTGCCCAAATTTTGGGCGAGCGCATATACGCAGCAAGAGCTAACGCAATACATCCGCTACCTGTCCCGATATCCCAAACCGTTGGACCCAGCTTGAATTGATAGTCCTGTAAAATCCAATGTACCAACTCTTCCGTTTCTTGTCTAGGAATTAAAACAGCAGGATTTACATTGATCTTTAAGTTGTAAAACCAAGTATAGCCTAATACGTATTGAATCGGTTCGTGGCTTTTAAATCTTTTGACAAGATCTGGAAAGTCTATTTTGAGTTGCGCTGGAAGGTCTAACTCTAAGGCTGTAAGGTCTAGGTTATACTGCCCATGATAATGTTCGGCGAGGATCTTAAAATAAGAGATCGATTCACCGGTTTCAATTTCAGGAGCTAATAATTGAGGGAGAGATTGTTTGAGGTCGTTCCAAGTTTTCACCGCACAAAGGTTAAAAATTTCTGTTTAGTGCGTATTGTTCAAGTTGTTCTAGCTCCCTTTTAATCCGTCCATTCCATAGTTTCTGAGCAAATGCATCCATACTGTGTTTCGTCTCTTCATCATATTGTTCTTGGAATCCAGCAAATTCCTTGTTCAGTTCATCGTAAGTGGTACTTAAAGTAGCAAAGTTGAAGTTTTGTTCCGTTTTTAATGCATCAATTGAAGCCAAAAACTTTCTGCTATACAATTCACAAATATCAAAATGACGTTGTTCATGAGCCAAAACTTGATCGCTCAGTAAGCCTGGTTTCTTCCAGGATCCAGAGCAATAAAAATGCGCAAAAACATAGCCCTGTGGCTTAAATCCTTTTTTTGTGATGGTATAGCCAAAACCGGTATTAGAAGTAGCTACAGCTTGGCCTGGGCTATTTTTTTCTTCTGCTTTGAAATCGTTCCAGTCTAGCAAGGTCTCTTTTTTCCATGCCAATGCTGTTCCATTGGCAGTAAGCATACAGATGTGCCCAGAAGTATGATCATCCATCGTATGATTGACTTGCATGGCTTTAGCCACAATACTTTGTTGTGGGTGCCCGAGGTCAATATAAAATTGGACAAGTGCTGTTACAATGATAAAGACGATAAGTGCTTCTATGGGTCTAGGAATAAGCATTATTCTAAAGTTAGCGAAAAGGGATTGAATTCTTCTAAATTCCAATTTCTACCTTTGCAGTCTTGAATTTTGAACACTATATACGACGATGTTTCGAATTAGCGCAGAATGGAGCAGGTGCTGTTTCGCCTAATCCGTTGGTGGGAGCTGTCCTCGTCTATAACGACGAGATCATCGGCGAAGGCTATCATGAGCAATATGGCGAAGCACATGCTGAAGTGAACGCCTTTGAAAGTGTTCCAGATTCAAAAAGAGCATTGATCCCAGAAAGTACGTTGTTTGTGAACTTGGAACCTTGTAATCATCATGGTAAAACACCACCTTGTTCTCAACGAGTTATAAAAGAAGGCGTACGACGTGTTGTGCTGTCTAATGTTGACCCCAACCCGTCTACAAACGGCCAGGGAATTGAAGTTTTGCGAAAGCAAGGTGTTGATGTGATCACAGGAATTCTTGAAAAAGAAGGCAAATGGCTCAATCGACGATTTTTTACCCAGCATACGAAACATCGGCCTTACATCATTTTAAAATGGGCGCAATCAGCTGATGGATTTATTGGTCGGAATGATGGTACTCAAATGGCTATTTCAAATGCATTGACAAACATCTATACCCATAAATGGAGAAGTGAAGAAGATGCTATTTTAATTGGGGCTCAAACCGCCATTAATGATGATCCAAATTTGACAAATCGTAATTGGTTTGGCAAGCACCCTATTCGTATCCTTTTTGATCCCAATAAACGTGTGCCTAACGACTTTAATATTTTTAACAAAACGGTCAAAACTTTAGTTATACATAGGAATTTGTTTTCATTGGTTAAGTCAAATGACAATTTGGCGCACGCAAATTTTATACGATTGTTTTTCAAGTATTTAAGTAGCCTTGATGATGCTTTGATTCAAAGTATAATTGTAGAAGGAGGAGGGAAAACTTTGCGAAGCTTCATTGATTCTAAGTGTTGGGACGAAGCCCGAATCATTACTTCAACCAAGTTATTAAATCATGGAGTAAAAGCACCCATTATTGAAGGCCAACATTTAAGTTTGATCCAATTGGGTACGGATAAAATCACCACCATAATATCAAGTTCATGATCTATTTAATTTTGACCATCGGTTTATCCTCCTTGATTTACATCATTTTCAAGGGATTTGACACGTATAAGGTGAATACATTTCAAGCTATTGTGGTGAATTACTTGATTTGTGCCGGTATGGGTGCGGGTTTTGCTGCACAACAAGATAGAGGTTGGTTGAGTGAAATTCCCACGACTACTCTACCCTATGCGTTGATTCTAGGACTTTTGTTTATTACGTTGTTTAACCTAATTGGCAGAACCGCTCAGGTTTTTGGAGTAGGCATTGCTTCATTAAGTGATAAGTTGTCGTTGGTTGTTCCTGTATTTATTGCTTTTCTATTCTATGGCGATCAGGTTACGTTATTGAAAGTTAGTGGTATTGTGTTGGCGATTGTTGCTGTTTGGCTGAGCGTAGCTCAGCCAAAATCAACGGACAAAACGACCAACAAAGGGCCTAGATGGTTACCAATTGCCGTATTTATTGGCGGGGGGGTGATCAGTAGCTTATTAAAAGAAGTAGAATTTCGCTTCCCAGGCCTTGAGTTTAACCAATTTCTGGCGTTCTTGTTTGCTACCGCCGCAGGCATAGGCATCTTTGTGTTTCTCATTCAATGGATAAGAGGAAAAATGAAGCCATCCCCTAAAAGCTGGTTGGCGGGAATTGCACTAGGTATTCCGAATTATGGTTCGATTTATTATTTATTTAAAACCTTAGATGTCGATGGTTGGGAAAGTTCGATGATTTATCCCGTCAATAACATTGGCATTGTGCTTTTGACCACCATTTTAGGTTTTGCCTTCTTTCGGGAACGGACTACATCCTTGAAATTAGTTGGTTTAGGTTTATCTATCCTCGCTATTTTCTTATTGATTTTTGAACAAGTTAATGTCGCTATATAGTTACAATACAATTGCAGCTCCAAGTACCGATCGGTATACGGTGAAGGCCAGTAAGTTTTATGGTTATGCCTTCCCCGTGGATTCGGAAGCAGCTATTAAAGAAGCATTGGTAGAGGTCAATGAATTACATCCAAAGGCTCGTCATCATTGTTATGCATGGCGATTGGGTTTAGATAAAAACCTTTATCGGGTGAACGATGCGGGTGAGCCTTCCGGCTCCGCCGGAAGGCCTATACTCAATCAAATCGATTCGGCCCAACTTACCAATATTTTAGTTGTTGTCGTACGTTATTTTGGAGGTACAAAACTTGGAATACCAGGACTCATCAAAGCGTATAAACTCACTACTAACCTCAGCCTTGACGCTGCTGAAATTGTCACGAAAATCATTCAATCTTCTATCGAATTAAAACTGCCTTACGATAAAGTTAATGTTTTTCACCAGCAGGCCAACAAATTGCCGATAACCCTACTTTCTGAACGTTTTTCTTCCACGCATGCATACTTCGAAATATCCTTCCCAAAATCCGATGAAGCACTTGTTCAATCCCGCTTCAAAGAATGGATATGAATAAATTTCCATTTTAGAAAAATTCTGTTTTTAGTGTAACTTATTTTCCTCAACTGGGTCTATTTGCATATACCAAAAACGAACTTTTACAAAAACACAATCAGCATGCAAAAACTAATAACCCTAACACTAGCCCTATTTTTCTTTGTAGGTGCTTTTGCGCAATACCCTGGAGCTGGTGGGCCTCCTAAAATTGGAATACTCGAAGGAAGTGTGGTTGATGAAGCAACGAATGAGCCGATTGCTTATGCAACTATTACGATTCGAAATGCCAAAGATTCTACAGTTGTGACTGGTGGACTTTCTTTAGATGATGGGACGTTTTCCGTCAATGAAATTCCACTTGGTGGTCACTTTGCGGAAATCTCGTTTATTGGCTATGAAAAGCAAATACGAGGACCAATCATTTTCAACCCACAAGAAACCGTTAAGCACAATATCGGCTCTATTACTTTATCGGCCAGCGCAGCACAAATTGAAGATGTAACGATAGAAGGTGCTGCAGCCCCTGTACGCTATGAAGTGGATAAGAAGATATACGATGCCTCTCAAATCAAAGCTGCAGAAGGAGGTAACGCAAAAGATGTATTGCAACAAATCCCTTCTGTTACAGTAGATGACCAAGGAAATATTCAGCTTCGGGGCAGCCAGAATGTACGTGTTTTAATTAATGGACGTCCTTCAAGCTTTAGTCTACAGACCTTGCTCGAACAAATCCCGCAAAAAAACATTCAAGACATTGAAATCATTACCAATCCTTCCGCAAAGTATGATGCAGAAGGAGAAGCCGGTATTATCAATATTGTTTTGAAAGAAAACGACATCGAAGGATTTACAGGAAATGTTGGCGCAAACTGGGGAACAGAGAACAAATACAACGGAAATGTGGGCTTAAATTTAAAAACCAAGAAGTGGAATCTAAGCTCTAGTTTCAACCTGAACCGGTTTGAAGATGATTTCCTAAGGGATAACCAGCGCAACGACTTTATCAATGCAATTGGCGTAGATCAAATATCTGATGAGGATAGAGATTTTTATCGTAAAGGGCAATTTGCTCGAATTGGAATTGATCACTACCTGAATGAGAGTAGTACGGTGTTTTTCTCTGCTTCGTTGAATCCTGGCGATGGAGAGAATGTGTCGCTTACAGCTAACGACAATGTCTTTTTCGCACCTGTGGAAGGCGTGACGAATTATAATCGTTTCAATGATGGATTTAACGATAGAACTGGCGGCGAGGTAACATTAGGACTTCAAAAAGAATTTGATGGGAATCCGAAGCACAATTTATTATTAGATGCAGCCTACAATGTAGGTGAAGAGCAAACGACAAATAATCGCAGTAATGTGTTTTTTGATCCCTTAGAGTTGATTTTCAATTCGTTCGATACAGACATTACTGACAATGATCGGAATACGACTACCCTATCATTAGACTATACCAATCCTTTTTCTGGTAAAGAAAAATTAGAATTGGGCTTTAGAGCGGTGCTAGAAGATCAAGAACAACGTTTTCAGGTCTTTCAAGATGACGCAGCCTTCAATTCTGATGACTTATTCAATTTTACTCAAGACGTAGCCGCAGCTTATGTGACTTACGAGAAGAATTTTGAGAAATTAGGTTTAAAAGGGGGACTTCGTTCCGAATTTACTGATGTAGACAGTGAGGTAGAGAATGAGCTTGGAGCCAACAATGAATATACCGACACCTATATTAGTTTGTTCCCTAGTGCTACTGCTAGTTATACGTTGTCGGAGTCGGCGAACATGCGCTTGAGTTATAGCCGTCGGATTAATCGTCCGAACGGGCAACAACTTACGCCTTTTGCAGACCGAACCGATTTAAATAACCTGTTTGAAGGAAATAATACACTTCGCCCAGAATTCACGGACTCTTATGAATTCGGGTATTCGAAGTTCTTCGATAAAATGAGTGTTGATGCGAGTGTTTACCATCGAGGAATTACAGACCATATTCGTTATTTCCGAGATACTGTACGAGCAGATGGAGGTTCCACAATTTCTTTCAGAAATGTAAATCAATTGAACGTTTATGGAATGGAATCTTCGTTCAACTTTAACCCAGCAAACTGGTTAAACCTGATGGTGTCTGGTAATTACAACTATGGAGAAATCCAAAATCCTGAAGATGAAGATGGTGAAGTCTTAAATGCAAGTACAAGTATTTTCAGTGGTCGTATCATGGCTAATATGAATTTCCCTAAGGGTTGGGGCGGACAAGTTTCAAGTAATTATCAAAGTCCGTTCGCTTATTACCAAGGCCGTTTGAGTGCGATGTATGGTGTGGATATGAACGTGCGTAAATCATTTATGAAAGGGAAGTTGAATTCTTACATTCGGGTAAATGATCTGTTTAACACATTTGGTTTAGAAGTAGAATTTGAGGATGATTCACAAGCTCAAAACTTAGTATTAGACTGGCCGAGTCAGATGGGCTTTATTGGATTTAACTACAATTTTGGGCAGATGAAACAGCCTGCGAAGCGTAAGCAGCAACGTAGAGAAGAGCGCCAAGAGCGTCAGCCTGGGCTTGGATTTTAGGATAATTATCGTTGAGAAACGACTTGATTATAGTGGATAAGAAACCCCCTCGGCTTTGCCGAGGGGGTTTTGTTTGTACAGTAGTAATACTTATACATGTATGACTCGAATCAATCGCTTCGGGTTTTCGATACGTTTTACTTCTTCAGTTGGTAAACCTTCTTTCGTTAGTAAGGCTCTGTTCTCTTTAATTCGAACAAAAAGAACGTCGTAGTCTTTATTCGAAATGGCTTGTTCCAATTTTTGCTTCTTCCAAGAAGTCGGAACAATGAAGGAACTTCCCTCGCTTCGATGCATATACCCTTGCATTTCGAAAACAACGTTGTCATTAACCATGTATCCAGAATATCCTTCTCGGATATAGGATGCTGTAGTACTTTTCGTGGTGGTAACCCGAAAAGGAACTGTTAACTTCATTCGGACAGCTTTTCCATCCTTCATGGCTGGGATAAATTTGTGGTCTAGGTTCTTAAGCACTTTGATAGCGTTCGCATCTGCTTCTTCACTCACGCTCAATAAAATGTTTACGTCTCCAACGTCTCCACTCTCTAGTACAACGAACTCACACATCAACTTTTGGTTGCCTTGAAAACTTTTAGGAACCACATATTTTTCAGCGATTTCTTTTCGAAATGCTGCCATTCCACCAGGATACTCAGGCATTCGATGGGTCTTTGATGAATTTTGCGTATTATCTGAATTTCCTAAAGCGATATCAATCGGTAAAATAAACCATGTTCGAACCTTTTTTCCCCCTTCTTCAGCTGGTGTGAACTTATGATCCAGACTCTTTAGTACTCGCTCAGCTTCAATCGCAGCTTCTTCATTGGCAGTATTTCTCAGTATTTCTACCGTACCTACTCTGCCATCCTTCTCGATAATAAACCTACATGTTACTTTGCCGCTCTCAGTCATCGACTTAGGTACATTAAACTTTTTGCCGACTTCTTTCCTTAATGCATTAAGTCCACCTGGATATTCAGGCATGACTTCAGCAACAACCTGTACTTGTTGTGATTTTGTACTTACTCGAATGGAATTAACTCCTAAGGTTTTTTTCACACTCACAGTTTCTATTTCAGAAGTAGGAAGTGCTCTGAATTCTGAAATAGTAGCGTTGCGACCATCTATTTTAATCTCAGCATCCCCACTATTTAAGAGTTCATTAATCCCAGCGATATCTTTTGTAATCACTCGAATGATCTTCTTATTATTCTTAAAGGAGATATCAATATTCTCGATCTCCGATTTTTCTAGTTGTTGAAGTACCTCTTCCGCAGCTTTTTCTCCATCAATCCAAATCTCTTCATAGTCCTCATTGATCACTTCATTAAAGGTCATCGGTGGCGGAGGAGGTGGCGGTGGTGGCGGAGCGGGAAGTCCAGCACTACTAGGAGGAGCTGGTGGTGCAGGGGGAGCAGGTACAGCCCCTTCCCTTGGAGCTGGCGGCGGCGGCGGAGGTGGAATCGTAATTCCAAAACGATCTTCGTAATACGCGTCTGATTTACGATTCGCATACGCCGTTTCCGTGGTCCAGCAATACGTGACCTTCATGTTTTTATCTTCCTGTTTATAAGTCCATGACCAACGCTTATAGCATTCTGCAGACGCAGCATGTCGTTCAAATTCTTGAGCTGTCACCGCTTTATCGTCAATAAAGAAGCGTTCATCCAAAGGTTCTTGAATCAAGACCACATTGGGATGCTCAATAATGCCTTCGTCTGTTAGGATTTCTAAGGCTGGATCAAAATCGGGTCCTGAAGCATAGGTTTCTTTTGAAGTATATACCCGTAATTCTTGGGAGCCATCATCGTGCTGCTCACTAATTGCCGTGTAGCCTTCTATCTGACCTTCATATGCATCTTGGATGAAATCCATCGTTACCGCTTGACCATCAATAAAATAATCGATCCTTGTGGAGTCATCTACGACTTCATTTGCTAAAATTGTCGTTTGTTGATTGGCTCTTAGTTGCCCAGACACCACAAGTAACAGCAGGAGTATAGGCAGCACAAAAACCGTTTTAAACAAGTTTTTAGGCTTACTTAATTGTTTGTTCATCATTGCAATACGTTTTTTGATTAATAATTGGTTGAAGTGGTTGGCAAACACCATGGAATTATTATAAAAAGCCGTATTTATTAAGCTTAACTGATAAGCTTTTTTATCTATCTCTGAAGTCTTTAAAACTTCACTATCTGCTATAAACTCTAGATTTTCCATCACCAAGTGCTTGTACAACCAAGCCATAGGATTAAACCAGCTCAATAGCAGTACGAATTGAGCTAAAAGTGCATCAAATGAGTGCATACCCGCAATATGTACTTGTTCATGATGTACAATTTGATCGACTTCCTCTTGTGTATGACGATCTATATTAATGACAATATATTTCAAGAAACTAAACGGGGAAATATCTTCCTTCGTAATGGCCAACACACCAATATTAAGTGTGCGTTTAATCGTTTTTGATAACAAAGTAAAAAGTTGGATCATGCCGCCAATAAAGTAAAGTAACAGCAAGCATCCACCCATGTAGAAGAGCGTTGAAAGGATGTTATTCCAAGTAATCGCTGGACTTGTATTGATTATCCTATCCGAAGACACAATACTTACTTCCTCTATCAATGTAGTTACGAGTACCTGTTCTGTAGGAACTGAGAATTTTAACAGCGGAAAGGCAAATGCTACAAAAGGAATCAATAGCAAAAAATATCGCTTCAAATGATGAAACGTTTCCTTTCGTAAAGTGAAGTAATAAAAGACGGTAAAAATGGAAAGGACAACCGTAGATTTCAGTAAGTATAGGATTAAACTATTCATTGCTACCCTTTTCAATCATCTTTAAAATCTCTTCTAAATCTTTTTTAGAGAGGTTTTCTTCTTTAGCGAAAAACGTCACCATCTCTTTATAGGAATTCTTGAAATATTTATTGACAAAACCTTTCATAAACTTGGCTTTGTATTCTTCTTCTGAGATTAAGGGAAAGTACTGGTGACTTTTACCAAAAGTATTGTGGTCTACGAATCCTTTTTCTTCCAAGATTCGAACAAGTGTGCTTGTTGTATTATAGTGTGGTTTGGGAGCTGGAAGAAGTTCTATAATTTCTTTTACGAAACCTTTGTTGAGTTGCCAAAGGGCGCGCATTATCTCTTCTTCTCTTTGAGTTAATTTTTCCATGGTGTGCCAACCTTTAACCCAAAGATAACTAAAAAATTAGTTATCCAACTAATTTTTTAGTTTATTTTCAATATCGAATGTCTACACTATGGTAAGAACAGGCTCCTGGAGCAGAGTAATACTCAACGCTGTTAGGGTTCTTCTCAACATTTCGTGTTTCGTAAAAAGTCATATCTGCTCGGTTGCTAGCCAATTGCACTACGTCGATTTTATTTTCATCTGGAAAAGAAATATACCCTTCTGAATCGTAGAAATTAGTAGATAACACAGCTGGTGGAGAAGAACCTGCATATACTTGCTTTGAAGAAAATGCGACTAAGTCGTAGGCCATGACATTGTTTCCTGAGGCAAAGAAAAAGTGTGTTCCTCTGGTATTGATCCCAAGTAAATGATCAAAGGCAAGATTGGCTTGCGAAACAAATTCTAAGTCTGGCTTAAACTCCATTACATTGCTTTCTAATGGACTAACAGCGATGAGTCGATTTGTTTTTCCTGAGAAAAATAGATTCGCATCTCTACCAATTGGTTGTGTACTTTCTACTTCTAAGGTTTCCAAGTCAAAAGCAAGAAGCATATCAGAAGCCCCAGCTTGATAGGTAATGTATAAGTACTCTCCTTCTGGTGAGACCATAATACTCTTTGCATTGAGTCCTTGAACAGATGGGTGGTCAATTTTACTTTGAAGCGAAACATCTCCAAGTTCGATATCAATTTTGGAAAAATCTCCATTTTTATGGATTAACCAGAGGTAATGCCCGAGCTTATCCGGTTCCATATCTACCACATCTCCTGAAATACTTAACTCTCCAATTAACTTAAAGAAATGAGTTTCATAGACTAATAGTCGGTTGTTGGTAGCGTCAAGCGCGAAGAATTTCTTAAATCTTGGACTATAGACCATTTGCTGGATGCGTGCATTTCGATCTAATTTTCGATTTTGCACGACTTCCATAGTCCCTAAGTCAAATACATTAATTTCTGGTGAGTTTTTGGATGCAATCGCCACAAAATCGTGGGTTACATCAACATCTCTGTCTGGAACGCAAGAAGAAATAAAAGCTAAAAGAAATACCCCTCCTATTAATTTTAGGTTTGTTTTTATCATAAGTACTTTGTTTCGAAGGGGTGCTTAAATTTACAAAACTATTTGTCAAAAATTCAAATCATGTTTCAACCGCTCAAAGAATCGGAGCTCATACTAAATAGTGATGGCAGTGTTTACCACTTAAATCTACTCCCCCAGGATATTGGTTCAACTATAATTACAGTAGGTGACCCAGAAAGGGTTTCAAAAGTGAGTAAGTATTTCGATTCGATCGACTTAAAGAAGGGAAAGCGGGAATTCCATTGCCATACAGGCACTTACAAAGGCCACCGAATTTCAGTACTATCCACAGGAATTGGAACGGATAACATTGATATTGTTTTCAATGAATTAGATGCTTTGGTGAATATTGATTTAACAACACGAACCGAAAAAGTGGAGAAGCAGTCACTTAAAATTATTCGAATTGGCACTTCAGGCTGCTTTGTTCCTTCTATTCCGGTAGATGGTATTTTGTTATCTAATCATGGCCTCGGTTTAGAGGGATTACTTAATTTTTATTCTTACCCTAAGTCGGAGAAACAGCAAAATTTTTTGGAAGCCTTACTAGAGCAAACAGACTTATCTGCTGTAGGGATTGAACCTTATCTGTTTCCTGCTTCCGAATTGTTATTGAATCATTTTAAGGATTCGTCGGTTTATGAAGGCCTTACTACGACTTGTGCGGGGTTTTATGCGCCACAGGGTCGTCAGCTTCGGTTGCAGCCCAAAATGGCTTCTATTTTAGATACGCTTCAAGGTGTAAATATTCCAAATTATAATCTGACCAATTTTGAGATGGAAACTGCTGGAATTTATGGATTAGCAGCACTTCTCGGGCATCATGCTTTGTCGGTAAATGTTTTAATTGCGAACAGAGCGAAACAAACGTTTAGTAGTGATCCAGCCAAGGCTGTAGACCGTGCTATTCAATGGGTACTGGATAAACTTGTTACGCTATAGAGCGGCTTTCTAACTGATTGATTTTGAGCAGAAATAGATCGAGGGCGCGGAGTTTTTCTGGATTGAGTTGATATTCTATATTTTCTTGGAAATAGTGTTCAACATCTAAATACTGTTCGTATTCTTTTCGATAGAAGTCAATCACACGTTCTTTTTGAGTCATCCCTAATTTAAACGCCTCTTCGAGGCGTTTTTCGAATGTTGTATCAATCGATTGGTTTGCGACCCAAACCGCGAATACAAAAGGCAACTCAGTATGTGCTTTCCAGTACGCAGATAAATCGTAATTAAATTGAAAATCTCCTTTTTGCTGGATAGCTCGATCTCCAATAATTAAACCTCCCTTTGTGCCTTTAATATCGTTTTCATAACCAGGATAAGCCTTTAAAAACGTGACATCCTTCTGCCAATATTCATGGAGTAAGATTTTCAGCAGCTGCACCGAAGTTCTTGATTGATAATCGAGATAAATATGCGTCAATTCCTCGACGGGTAGTTCTGCAAAAAGTCCTACGGAGGCTACTTCCCCATCGGCACCGATACAAAAATTGGTGATGATTTCCGCACTCGGTATTTCCCGCAGCGAAGCTGCGGGAACTAAGGCAATATCAACTTCCCTTTCCTGGAGTTTTCGCGCACTTTCCGATGGAACTTCTAAGAGCAATTCAATCTCATTGATCAAACCGCTTTGTTCCAGACCAAGTTGGAACGGCTTCGCATTAATATACGACACCATAGAAAGGCGTAGATCCGGCATTAGTTATAGGATTTTACGGTGGGCGCTTCTTCAAATTCTACGTCCGAATAGTCTTTCAATTCATTGTAAACAGAATCACGTTCTACCGGACGCTTCCCTACGGATTTAATGAGTTTAACGATATCGTAGGTGCTCATTTTTGGACTTTGTTCTTCGGCTCCAGCCATAGAATAAATCTTCGTAGTGTCATCTATGGTTCCATCGATGTCGTTTACGCCGAATTTGAGTAAAAGTTGAGCCGTATCCCTTCCAATCATTGGCCAGTATGCTTTGATGTGTGGGAAATTATCCATAAAAATCCGGGCTACAGCGTACATTTTAATATCTTCAATAACACTGACTTCGCCAACGTCGCTCATTTGATTATTTCCACTTCGATATTTCAATGGAATGAAGGCATTGAACTTATTGGTTTTGTCTTGCAGGTTGCGCAATGCCTCCATATGATGGATTCGATGCTTATACGCTTCGATATGGCCGTAGAGCATGGTAGCATTGGAAGGCATGCCGAGTTCATGTGCTGTTTCGTGAATTTCTAGCCATTGGTCGGCCGAGCATTTATCCTTGCAAATTTGATCTCGAATTTCATCATGGAAGATCTCTGCCCCACCTCCGGGCAAGGAATCTTGCCCGGCTGCTTTCAAGACCTCCAAACCTTCTTTATAACTCAGCTTTGCCTTACGGCACATGTATTCTAATTCTACCGCAGTAAAAGCTTTAACATGTATGTCGGGGCGTTCAGCTTTAATAGATCGAATTAAATCAGCGAAATAATGCAGTCCCATTTTCGGATGTACTCCCCCAACGATATGCACTTCTGTTACTTCAGCCTTATCATAGCTCTTTACTGTCTCAATAATATCTTCTGCACTCATTTCCCAGGCTTGTAAATCGCCTTTTTCGCGAAGCAAACGCGAGTACGCACAAAACTTACAGTCGAAAACACAAAGATTTGTTGGTTCTACGTGAAAGTTCTTATTGAAATAGGTGGTGTCTCCGTGGCGTTGCGTTCGAATGAAATCGGCTAATTGGCCAAGAAAAGCAACTTCACCTAATTCAAACAATTTGATGCCTTCCTCGGCAGTTATTCGCTCTCCACGAGCTACTTTATGTGCTATTGGATGAAGTTCTGCTGGAACATGCTCCAAGATAAATGTGTCATTTGCTGACATACGCTTCATTTCTTAATACAAAAGTACAGCAGGAATTATTCTAAAATACCTCTTTGCTTTGCACGTTCTTGCCATTTTTGGCGGGCCAGTTTCTGGAGATCAGCTACATTATCTAATTCGTCCATAATCTCGAGCCCCAATAGCGTTTCAATAACGTCTTCCATGGTGACCAATCCGACAAGTGTTCCATGTTCATTTTCGACCACAGCTAAGTGCTCTCTTTGATTGGTGAGCTTGTCGAATAAATCTGGCAAAGCCATTTCATTTTTTACGGTAAGCAAATTGCGTTTAAGTGTAGACAAAGGCATATCGCCGTCTTCTTCAATTAAGTGCTGTAAGAGCTCATCTTTTAGAATATAGCCGGTGATATCATCTTCTGTTTTGCTGTATACTGGAATACGGCTATACCTCAAATTCTTATTGCCTTTGTAGAAGTTATTGATGTATGTGTCTTCATTGGCAGTGATCATAACGGTTCTAGGCGTCATGATATCTTTCACAAAGACCTTATTTAAGGATAATAAGTTGTTAATAATTTTGCTTTCAGATTTCTCCAAAGCGCCACTATCGGAGGCTGCTTCGGTAACTGCAGAGAAGTCGGCTCTACTGAATACACTTCCATGGTGGCTACTGCCAAATAACTTCGTGAGGCGTTGCAGAATCCACATAATCCCAGTCCACTTGAGGGGAGCAATCATCCAATTGAGTGCTGTGGCGGTAAATCCAGAGAGTTGTTTCCAAGAGCTGGCACCAATTGTTTTAGGAATAATTTCCGAAACTACG
>JAHQVX010000067.1 GCA_019634125.1 Saprospiraceae bacterium | reverse complement strand
GTATCGAAAGCCGTGAACGATGGAGAATTTGAGAAGGGCATTTTAATTTGTGGCAGTGGACAAGGCGTGGCGATGACTGCCAATAAATATGAGAATGTCCGTGCTGCGCTCGTTTGGCAAGCGCCTATTGCCACGTTTGCGAGAACACACAACGACGCCAATATCATTTGTTTGCCTGCCCGATTTATCTCCGAAGAACAAGCCAAAGAATTTATAGACATCTTTCTAAATACCGAATTTGAGGGCGGTCGACATAGCCGCCGACGCGATAAGATTAGCTGCTGATGATGTGGCCGAAGCTTCACGAAACGGAGTAATCACTCCATGAGCACACTCAAGACTGTTTCACCGACTGCAGCCAAGGTGTACTTATCAATCACATCCATATTGTCTTTGTGCGTGTGGTGATAATGCCCAAATGGATGTCCATGACTGCGATTGTTGTCTAGATCAATAATATCGACCATGGGAATACCCAAGTTTTCAATAACAAACTTATGATCGTCAGTAATACCTCCCACAGATTTTTTCACAAATAAGTAATCATAACCAAGGGCAATACCGTTGTTCCACAACTTTGTCATTAAAGCAGCAGCATAACGATAGGAATAGCCTTCATAAGTGAAGACAGCATCGGGAGCACCAACCATATCGAGTAAAATACCATAATCGGCGGTGTAATTCGCCACATGGGGATTTTTAGACCAATGTTGTGAGCCTAAACACCAATCCAAATCCGTTTCCTGATTGTTTGGATCACCTAAGTCTTCTGCATCAAAGAAAATAATATCAATGCCTTTCTCGGTATTTGCCAATTGGAGCTGACGTGCCAATTCGATGAGTACGCCTACTCCACTTGCCCCATCATTTGCGCCAAGAATGGGCTCATTTTTTCGACTTTCATCTGCATCTTTTTCAGCAATATGTCGGCTATCCCAGTGCGCAGCTAATAATATTCGATCTTCAGCCTCTGGGTTAAAGCTGCCGATAATGTTGTAGATGGGGATTTTCGTTCCGGTATACATTGTAGCTGAAGCGGTCTGGACTTGAATGGTATCCGTGTAACTGCCTAGCTTTTTCTCCAACCATTCTGCAGCAGATTTATGTTCTTTTGTTCCAGGTACGCGCGGGCCAAAGTCTACTTGTTTCTGCACGAAGTAATAAGCCGAGTCGGCATTAAAGTCATGTCGAACAACCGTTCGAACAGGCTTTTTCTCCTCTGATTCTTTCGGTTCTTTTTTACAGCCAACGACGAATAAAATAGCCGCCAAGCCAAGTATAATACGGTAATTACTCATGAATCATATTTTATGCCTTTTCCCAGCTTGTTCCTTCCTTTCCATCAAGGAGTTGAATGCCCGCCTCTTTGAGGCGGTCTCTAATCTTATCCGACGTTGAGAAGTCCTTATTGCTACGGGCGTCTTGCCGAATTTCGATCAATAATTGCATGACCTCATCCATATGGCTGTCTCCACCGGTGGTTTCAGGCAGTAAGCCAAGCACCTCTGTAATAAACTTCGGGAAGAAGGCCTTGAGTTGATTAAAGGTATCTTCTTCTAATGTGCCCACATGTTGTTGATTGTTGGCCAATGCATTAATGCGGTTGCTTAGCTCAAACAAATCTGCCAATGCCATGGCCGTGTTAAAATCGTCATTCATATGTTCACCAGCTGCCTCCATGGCTTTCTTGACTTCTCCATTAATAGATGCATCAACTTGTCCATTTTCATAAGTCAGCGTAGTCAAAGCAACCATAGCTTTCATTAAGCGTTGATAGCCTTTCTCGGCTGCTTTAAGGGCGGCATTGGAAAAATCTAAGGTACTGGTATAATGAGTTTGAAGCATGAAAAAGCGCACGACCATTGGCGAATAGCCTTGATCGAGGAGTTCATGATCGCCAGCAATAAGCTCAGCAGGTGTAAAACCGTTTCCGAGCGACTTGCTCATTTTAGTTCCGTTGACGGTTAGCATATTGGAGTGGAGCCAATAATTGGCTCCACCATTGCCGTTCGAGCCTTTATTCTGTGCTATTTCACATTCGTGGTGTGGGAATTTCAAGTCCATACCTCCGCCATGGATATCGAATTGTTCGCCGAGGTATTTTGTACTCATCACAGAACATTCGAGGTGCCAGCCGGGGAATCCATCGCCCCAGGGCGATGGCCAACGCATAATATGCTCGGGGGCGGCATGCTTCCAAATGGCAAAATCGAGCGGGGCACGCTTCTCGCTCTGACCGTCCAATTCACGCGTATTCGACAATAACTCATCGATATTTCGGCCACTTAATTGCCCATAACCATGCTCAGCGTTGAAGTGCTCTACATTGAAATAGACAGAGCCATTCGCTTCATAAGCATAACCCGCATCCATAATTTCTTTAACCATTTCAATTTGCTCAATGATATGCCCACTGGCTTGCGGCTCAATACTCGGTCGAAGGGCATTGAACAAGTCCATCACATCGTGAAATCCGTTGGTGTATTTCTGCGCCACTTCCATCGGTTCTAACTGCATGACTTTAGCCTGTTTGAGCATTTTATCCTCTTCGGTATCGTCGGTGAGATGGCCAACATCAGTAATATTCCGTACATAACGCACTTTGTATCCTGAGTACAACAACCATCGGTAGATGATATCAAAAGCTACAAAAGTGCGTACATTGCCTAGGTGCACTTCATTATACACCGTGGGCCCACAGACGTATAGCCCAACAAATGGCGGGTTAATGGGTTGAAACGCTTCCTTTTTCCGAGTCAATGAATTCGTGACCTGTAATGTACTCATAAGCGGCAAAAATAGTAGAATTAGCGAAGTGATACCTCCGTTATAACGGGATAATGATCAGAAATCTTTTTTTGAATCACTTTCGTATTATGCACTTTGAAATTCGGGCTGACTAAAATGTAATCGATGCGAAAGAGTGGTAAGATATCATTGAAGGTATGTCCGACACCAAATCCTGTTTTTTGATAGGTATCCTGCATATTGTCGGCCAATACTTGATACGCGTACGACACAGGCGTATCGTTGAAATCTCCACATACAACCACAGGATACGGACTGTCTTCCATTCGTGCTTTTACGCTATGGGCTTGGATACTTCGCTTAATAGTTCCGTCTTTGAGTTTGTTGGCAATTTGCTTCGTTTGAGAACGCTTACCTGCTTTGGTAGCATCGTCTTTTAATTCTTCAATGTAGGAATAATCCTCGCGCGAAAACCGAACAGAAGCTAGATGAATATTGAATAGCGATAAGGTGTCTTGCCCTTTAATTACATCTGCTTTTTGTGCTAAATTTCCTTTTGTTCCCAGCTTTATTCGGGCTTTATTTGTTAGTGGATACTTGCTAAATATGGCAATGCCGAAGGAATAATTTTTCTTATTGGTCAAGCCTACTTCGAAGTACGAATAAGGCATGTCAAGCGCTTTCGCCACACCAGCTGTAGTGGTGTGGTTTTGGCCGCTGTAGAACTCTTGAAAACAGACTATGTCTGGATTTTCCTCCCGGATGAGATCGAAGATCTCATCGCGCTTCTCATCATTTTCTTCCCAGTGATAGAGCTCAAAATTGCGTACGTTGTACGACATGATCTTCAAGGCATTATCGGGCGACTTTGAGGTGAATGGCGACACGCTAAAGAACGAGGTCACATTCTGCCAGCCAACAATCAACAGCAATAGTGGGAAGAAGAACTTCTTATTCTTTGTAAACAGCCAATAGAAAAAGAAAAGGAGAATAATGAGTAAAAAGGCAGGAAAGGCCAAGCCGAAATAGCTGATTGGCCAAAATGATTTAGGGTTGACTTGCGTAGAGAGTAGGCCTAAGATATAGCCCACTGCTCCGAATAAGAAGAGCAAAAACCAAAATTTTGAAACCAGCCTACGTAGCATTTATGCATCTTTTTCGTTACTCACTTTAAAAAGGAAGGCCTTTTCTTCTTTGGTGAGGCTATCGTAACCCGCTTGGGAGATTTTGTCTAAAATCTTATCTATTTTTTGTTGCCTTTTGGCTTTGTCTTTGACCTCTGTCTCGGTAACGGTTACTTTTTCTTTGCGACTAAGGTAATCTCTTTTCGAAGAACGAGGTTTGGTCTCTTTTCTTCGTTCTTTTCGGTTGGCACTTTTTCTATAGCTCACGCGAAGCTTCTTACGAGGTTGGAAGAGATTAGCTATTCCATCCATAAGGCGGTTGAAGGGTTTGGACAGGTCTTTGCCGCGTTGCATTTGCTTGATGTATAGAAAGCCCATGAGGGCACCGCCGAGGTGGGCAAAGTTCCCACCAGCATTTCCGCCGCTGAGGCTGAGCAAATCGATAACGGTCATAAATGCGGCGATATAAACGATTTTAATTGGGCCTAGAAATATGAGGTTGAATCGGTGTTCTGGCAGCAGTGTAACTGCTGCCCAAACTACAGCCATAACTCCAGCTGAGGCGCCAAGGAGGATGGCTGTTTTCCCATCGAACAAAGGGAATAAATTGTAAGCCACTAAAAATAGCAATGCCCCAGCTAAAACACCGTAAATAAACACAGGCAAGATCTTGCGCTTCCCAAGGTATTCTTCCAACAAGACACCAAACCAATACAGCCACAACATGTTGAATAGAATATGCCAAATTCCATAGTGTAAAAATCCGTAAGAAATAATTGTCCATGGGCGTGTAATCAAGCGCTCAAAACTGTCTGGAGTAGCTACCCAATTGTCAATGTAGGGTTTCAGTGAAAACTCAAAGAGTTTGGCAATTTGAATCGGAATATTAATCAACAAGAAAATCCCTACAATCACAATGACTAATTGTGTTGTCATCTTGCCCATGGGCGAGAACTGTCTTTTTATGTCGTCAATTAAGGCCATTTTAATAAAAACGCTTTTTATTTCTTTGCCAGTACATCAATAGCAAGAAACCAGTTAATGCACCTCCTAAATGCGCAAAATGCGCAATACCACTGTTAATTCCAGAAAAGCCAAAAAAAATATCAATAGCTAACAAACCTAGTACTACAAACTTAGCCTTGATTGGAATAGGAATAAACATAACAAACAACTCTGTGTTTGGGAATAAATAAGCATAGGCTACAAGAACTCCATAGACTGCACCCGAAGCACCTAAAAAGGGATGAATTGCTTCTCCGACACTTACATTGTAATGTAAAAAAGCTTGATGGAGTAGAAACGCTCCAAACCCACAAATGAAGTAATACATTAAAAATCGTTGATTACCCCAGACTTTGGCTAAAGTGCCTCCAAACATATAAATACCAAAAAAAACATTGAATAGTAGATGCATGAAACTTCCGTGCATAAACATGTGCGTCACAATTTGCCATGGTCTGAAAGCAGGAGATTCAACATAATATCCTATAAGTGAGCCAAACCATTGTTGCCCAAAGGAAGCACTGGTGACCACGAAAAACAAGACATTGATTATGCTTAAATGCAATACACTTTCAGGAACGTTACGGAGACCTTGATTCGAATACCTATTCATTACTACTACGAATATACCATTAGCCAATTATTTTCGATCAAAAACATTATATTAAATAAAAATTTAACAAGTAATGTTTGTTTTAGATCACTTACGCGCAGCAATGGAGTTGTTTTACCCCAACCTCTGTGCGGGTTGCCAAAATCACTTAAGCCCTACTGAAACAGCCATATGTAGCTTATGTCTTTTACAATTACCCTACACAAAATTCCCTTTAAATACGAACCCTTTATCCAACCGGTTTATTCCCTTGGCAGGCATTGATGGGGCCTATAGTTTATGCTATTACAACAAAGCCAGCAAGCTACAACACATGCTTCATGCCCTGAAATACAAGAACCAACCTGAAGTGGGAAACCTACTAGGCAAAGTATTGGGGAAACGCCTGGTAGACTTAGCTCTTCCAGTTGTTGATGTTGTTGTGCCCCTACCCTTGCATAAAAAACGCTTGCAACAACGTGGCTATAATCAAGCACAACGAATTGCAGAAGGTGTATCTCCCGTTCTTAATGGGACTATGGAGTTGAAAGGCCTTTCCCGAGTTCAACACAATTCAACCCAAACACATAAGTCGAGGAGGGAACGTATTCAAAGTATGGAAGGTGCTTTCAAAGCCGACTCTAATGTATTTAAAGAAAAAAGCATACTCTTGGTAGATGACGTCATCACTACTGGGGCTACGATGCTGAGTTGTGCAGAAGCGCTGTTAGACAGTGGCTGCCGCACCATTTATGTAGCTAGCTTGGCTTATGCCGATGATTTCTGACGGAATTTATGGTTTTTGTCTATTTTCGCCGCAAAATTCAAGTATGCAATTCAAAGATGTGATTTCTATTACAGGCAAAGGTGGTTTATTCCAACTCATTAGTGCACGTCAGGATGGCTTAATTGTAACGCCTCTTGGAGAGAATAAACGTACGTTTATTTCGAGCAGAAAGCACATGTTTACACCCTTGGAGAACATCGGTATTTATTTAGATTCTGGTGAAACCATTGAACTTGCAGAAGTATTACTCCACATTGCTGATCAGCCGAGCATTCCACATCCGAATGCTAGTACGGAAGAGTTGCGCAAATTTTTTCGTCAAGTAGTAGAAGATTATGATGAGGAGCGTGTCTATCCTAGCGACATCAAAAAAATCATTAAGTGGCAATCCATTTTAGCCGATCATAAGGTAGAGATTAAGCCTTATGATGCCGATGAGGAAGAATAGTCTGGATTAAACGCTTGCTAAGACTTGCTCGGTCGCCTCTTTGGTTTTCACTTTATCAATAATTGCTGAGATCGTTCCACTTTCATCGATAACGAAAGTAGATCGTAGTACTCCAGTGACTTCCTTACCCATAAATTTCTTTCGTCCATAAGCCCCGTAGGCTTTGAGAATGGTTAGTTCTGGATCGGCGAGTAAGGTAAATGGAAGTTCGTACTTGGTTTCAAATTTTTTATGCTTGGCCACTTTATCGGGGCTCACGCCAACCACTTCGAAACCCTCTTTTGTTAGGGCTGAATAGTTGTCTCTAAAATTACAGGCTTCCTTGGTACAGCCTGGCGTATCGTCTTTCGGGTAGAAATAGAGAATGACTTTTTTTCCGGTAAAATCTGTTAGTTTAACAACGTCTCCGTTTTGGTTTTCTGCTTCAAAAAAAGGGGCTTTGTCCCCAACGCTTAAGTGGGTTTTGTCAATATGTTGGCTCATTCGATATGTTATCTTGTGAAAGTATATTCAAGTTCTTTAGTATTTCCAACTACATCTACAACGGTAAGCCGAATTGTGTTTTCTCCAGAAGGAATTTTTCCATCGAATTTATGGTAAAGTAGGTTGCGTTTGGCATCGTATTCCATCAAAATCCACTGGCCATTTACAGTACCTCTATAAGTTTTGATTCCTGAAAGGTCGTCGGCGATTTTGAATTGGATGCTCTCTCTACCAGCATAGTTTTTCGCTTTGGCTTGGCGGTATGGCGTAATGGTTGGAGCGGCTGTATCTGTTGTAATAAAGAATTTACCGAAGCTTCTTGTTTTGGCCACGAGGTAATTCCCTTCCCAAGTGCCTTTGTTTACGTTAATTCGATTTCTCTGATCAAGGCTGGCTACTAGTGCTTTGGAGCGCAATTCAGCGGGCAATGTAGTGGCCTCCACGCCAATACTCATGAGCTTATGCAGTGGTACTTCGTCGTAATGGACTTGGTGAATGGAAGAATAGATTGGTTGTTTTATCGCAGGAGGTGTATTTACGGCCTCATAATTGAACTTAAGGTTATCGTATAGAGCTCCATTAGGAATAGATAATCGGAGTCCGGTCGTTGAAAAGGCGTTCGGTTGATTGTAGGGGAAGTGTTGTGAGTAGGTATTGGCCATCATGGGCTCAGTGGGTGGCTGGTATTTTACCACAAATTGGATGGTGGATGTATTGCCTTCAAAATCGCAGACTTCGAGTTGGATGTTACGTTTGGTGTACTGGCTGAGCCAAATGCGCCCATCGGGCGCATTTGATAGGAATTTCAACCGATTCCCCGGTAACTTAAACGCATTGCTATACGAACCTAGGCCAGCTTTCTTCCCAGGATAATCGATATGACTGTTTATATACCGCGACTCATCAAAAGCCACCTCCGTCTTCGTATAATTATACGTCAGCTGGCCATCGACAAACAGTTTTAAGTCGTGGAAACCATTCGAATTATTACTGCCATTTTGCTTATCAATCGCCTTAATAGACACAGCAATCACAGGGTCATTCACCACAATAGTATCGCCTGAAATACGATACTTCCCTGGCTGAATATATTGGGCAGCTTCTGTGTATGTTTTTCCATGGTAAAATCCTTGCGACATCTCATGAACACGCACGCCTTTGATTGTAGGATTTATATTATCTCGAACAGCGGTATACTCCAACGGGTTAATCGGAATTTGACCCGCTGTTTTACGGATTTCATAGTGCAAATGTGGCCCACCTGAAGAGCCAGAATTTCCACTCATGCCAATAATTTCGCCTTGCTCCACCCGAAACTGATTCGCATCTAAATAGAGGTCTACGCCAAAGCTTTGTTGTTGGTATTGCTGTTGCTTCACATACTTGGCCAACACATCATTGAATTTGTCTAAATGCCCATAAACCGTAGTATAACCGTTAGGGTGATTAATGTATAAGGCATTGCCATATCCTCCGGCTTGGACTTTTATCCGCGACACATAACCCCGCTGGGTTGCATACACTCTATAGCCTGTCTTCCCATTCGTTTTAATGTCTAATCCTCCATGAAAATGATTGCTTCTTAATTCCGCAAACGTGCCTGAAAGATGTAACGGAATACCCAACGGCGAACGAAATTCAGTACTATCTTGGGCGTTGCCCAAAAAACAAAATAAGATCAATAGTAGTACACTCCCTCCTCGAATCATGATGTTTAATTTTCTACTTGATTTCTATTTACTAACGAAGCAAAAAGTAAGCCTAAAAACGTCAGCCCGCCATTCACTGGCAACAATAAATACCCCAAGTCATATTCACTCGGTTTCAAACCATATTGATTGATCGCGTAGGCCAAAACTGGCGCAAGAATACAAATGATTGGTGTAAGCGCATCGATACTTTTCCATTTGGTAAGCAAACCAAAAGCAAATAGCCCTAAAATGGGACCATACGTGAGCTGGGCAAAAGAAAAGATTTGACTAATTACAGAGTCATTCCCGAGTTGATCAAATACAATAATCAAGAGCAAGAGTAGGATGGAAAACCCAATGTGAACGGTGATTCTTTTGCGCTTAGAAGTCGCACTAGCATCTTTCGGATCAAAACCTAAAATATCGATACAGAATGAAGTGGTGAGCGAAGTAAGTGCTGAGTCGGCACTGGAATACGCTGCTGCAATTAAGCCTAGAAAGAATACAATAGCAGCCACACTATTCAAATTATTGACAGCAATCTCCGGGAAAAGGTAATCGGGGCGTTCTGGAACAGAAATCCCTTTTTGCGCGGCATAAATGTAAAGTAAAGCTCCAAGTGCTAAGAAGAATATGTTGACAACAACGAGCACAATACTGAACCAGAACATATTCTTTTGTGCATCTCCAATGTTCTTGCAGCTTAGATTTTTCTGCATCATATCTTGGTCAAGGCCTGTCATGGTTAGTGCGATAAAAGCTCCACCAAAGAAGCGATTCACGAAATGTCGATTATCTTGAAACAAGCCCTCGAAGAACCACATCTTAGCGTATTCCGAATTGCGTACTTCGGAGATAAGTTCACCAAAACCGAAGTTGAGATTCTTGGCAATGACATAAATCGACATGATCACAGCCAACAGCATAAAGAAGGTTTGAAGGCTATCTGTCCAAACAATGGTTTTAATACCACCGCGGAATGTATAAATCCAGATGAGCAGGATGGTAATGGCCACGGTGACCCAAAACGGTACATTCCAGCTATCGAAAATGATGTATTGCATTACACCTGCGACTAGAAACAGTCGGAAGGCAGCACCAATAGTACGGGACAAAAGGAAGAAGCTTGCACCTGTTTTATAGGAAGCTATGCCGAATCGATCTTTGAGATAGGTATAAATTGAAACAAGATTTAGCCGATAATACAAGGGCATTAATACTGCTCCAATGACTAAGTAACCTAGCAGATAGCCTAAAACCATTGGGAAGTAAGAAAACTGCGTAGCATTGACCCAGCCGGGCACGCTTACGAAAGTCACTCCAGAAAGGGAGGCGCCAATCATTCCGAAAGCCACTAAGTACCAAGGGCTTTGCTTGTTACCGATGTAAAACGATTGACTGTCGGCTTTACGGCTGGTGAAGTAGGCGACGGCTAGAAGCACCAAAAAGTACAGCCCGATGATGGCAAGTAAAATACTGGGTTTCATTAGGGTTTAAAAATAGATGGTTTTGCAACAGGGATATCCACATCTTGAATGAAAACGCCCATGCATTGGCTAGCCAATGCATGGGCGCAGTATTGTATTCAAAAAGAAATTGTTATTCAGGACTTGGCGTTGAGCTTTTCTTCTCCTTTTTCTCTTTCTTTTTCTGTGTTTTAATTCTATAAGGAACCCGCTTACGATTCTTTTCAATCGGATTGGTGTACTTGCTTCCAAACATGTAGCTCACACCCACTGTAATTTGGTAATACCAGTCTTTGTCGTCAGATAAGTTTCTAGGGAAGCGTTCACGGATGCTTTCAGATTGGAAATCGGCATAAGGTACACCACCAGCCAATTCATCGCCACGATAAGCCAGTTGTTGCAACAATCCAAGTCGGCCTGGATCTGTAGCGCCATAAGCACTTTGGAAGACATTTGGATCTACGTACTCTAATCGACTTACATCATCAAGATGGTCAGTAAATGTTTTACGCGCACCATAATCAGTCATGATAAGGAAATCATCGGTAATGCGCATCTTGGCACCCGCACCAAATGGCACTGAGATTTGCCCGAGACTGTAGGGATTCCCAAATCCTGCAATACCTTGTCCTTCGGTACCTAGCGGTTGTAATTCTACCATGGTGCCATTCAAATCTGCTTTCGGATTGTGCTTGAAATAAGCCACACCACCATAAACGTATGGCACAAAATTCTCGTAGGCCACATCAAAAATATCGTAAGTCGCCACGGCTGAAACTTCCATAATATCTGACTCAAAGCTTAAGTTTCTTCTAAAAGAAGTTTCTTTGTTGAGGTCATCTCCTGAAATCTTTCCATATGCTAACCCACCTCTTACCGAAACTTGATCGGTTAGGTAGTATCTAAAAAAGCCCGTAGCGCCGAGCTGAGATTCATCTAGAATAAAGGGGGTTTTAGCTAAG
>JAHQVX010000066.1 GCA_019634125.1 Saprospiraceae bacterium | reverse complement strand
GGGCTTTTAGCTGAAGACACGAATCTTAAGTCGATCGATAGTGCATTTATACGCAATAAGCGAATGATCCTTATGGAAGGTGCTGTTTTCTTAGTCTTATTGCTTGGCGGCGCCTTCTATATTTTACGTTTACATCGAAGACAAGAACGGTTTGTGGAGTTAAAACGCAATTTTCTATTGGGGACGACCCATGAGCTGCGATCTCCGATCGCAGCTGTGAAGCTCAATCTCCAAACCCTTATTCAGAAAGACATCTCTGCCCCGAACAAAGACTTGCTCTTGAATAATTCAGTCAGCGAGATTAACCGGTTAAACAACTTGATCGATAATATTTTGCTGGCTTCTAAAATTGATGCCAAAGAATACAGCTTCCAGTTAGAAGCCGTTCCATTGTCTAACTTGGTGGCTAAAACCCTTCAAGAGGCTCGTGCGACCGGCTTAGCGATTACCGATGAACTCTCTTCAGATATTTTGGTGAAAGGCGACCGCTCGGCATTGGTGATTGTGATTAACAACTTATTAGATAATGCCAGAAAGTACGGAGGAACAGCCCCAATAGCAGTTAAGCTAGAGGAACAACACGGCAAAGCCGTGTTGTCTATCGCCGACCAAGGTAAAGGCATCCCCGAAAAAGAACAGCGCAACATCTGGAAACGCTTCTACCGAATAGAAGACGAACAAGTCCGCCAGAGCAAAGGAACAGGCCTAGGCCTGTTCCTCGTAAAAAGCATGACCCAACTCATGAACGGCTCGGTCGACGTAGCCAATAACAGCCCACAAGGCAGTATTTTCTCCATCTCCATACCAACCCTATGAGCTCAAACGAAAATGTACATATTTTGCTTGTGGAGGATGAGAAAACCTTAAGCGATGTCATTGCATTGAACTTGAGGATGGAAGACTACCACGTGCAAATTGCCAATGATGGCAATGAAGCACTGCAAGCCATTAGAAATCAAATCTTCGATTTGATTTTACTCGACATCATGCTGCCACACGTCAATGGCTTCGATATCCTTAAAGAAGTTCGAGCAACTAATCAAGTCACTTCTGTGCTCATTATCTCTGCAAAAGACGCCACTACGGATCGGATTCAAGGACTGAAATTGGGCGCCGACGACTACCTCACTAAACCCTTCGATCTTGAAGAATTGATGCTTAGAGTAAAAGCCCTGCTTCGTCGCGGGAGTACGAGTAGTATTTCAGATGTCTACGAGTTTGGCAGCAATTCCATCAACTTTAAAACCTTCGAAGCCCGAAACCAACACGACACCATACAACTCACCAAGCGAGAAGCAGATTTGCTCAAGCTTCTGGTCGATAAAGAAGGGGAAGTCGTATCACGGCAAGAAATCCTGAAGAAAGTGTGGGGCTATGATGTATTGCCCAATACTAGAACCATCGACAACTTCATTTTAGCGTTTCGGAAATACTTCGAGAAAGATCCGAAACAACCCGAATATTTTCACTCGGTTTGGGGAGTGGGCTATCGTTTTACAGCTTAGGAACTAAATCCTTGAAAAGCGCATTATCTTTGTAGCAGAAATACACTTATGGAATTCCAATTCAATAACATTGAAGAAGCGATAGAAGATATTAAGGCAGGGAAACTTGTGATTGTTGTGGATGATGAAGACCGAGAGAATGAAGGTGATTTCATTACTGCGGCTAAGAATGTTACGCCTGAAATCATCAATTTCATGGCGCGTTATGGTCGGGGCTTGATTTGTGCACCGATTTCACAAGATTTGGCCAACCATCTACAGCTCGACCTCATGGTGGGTAAGAACACGGCTTTACATGCTACTCCTTTTACGGTATCTATTGATTTGTTAGGCTATGGCTGTACAACAGGAATTTCTGCTAGTGATCGCGCGAAGACTGTTCAAGCGATGATCAATCCAGACATTAGGCCGGAAGAATTTGGCCGACCAGGACACATCTTCCCACTTCGAGCGCGGAACGGTGGTGTTTTAAGACGTGCTGGACATACAGAAGCATCTGTAGACTTAGCTCGATTAGCCGGCTTCGAAGAAGCGGCAGTTCTCGTAGAGATTCTCAATGAAGACGGAACAATGGCGCGACTTCCAGATCTTCAAGAAGTGGCCAGAGAATTTGACCTCAAACTGATTACCATAAAAGACTTGATTGCATATCGACTAGAACATGATGGATTGGTCGAGCAAGAAGTAGCGGTGAAAATGCCCACCGACTATGGAGATTTTAACTTAGTTGCTTTTAATCAGAAAGATACCAATGAGAAACATTTGGCCATGGTCAAAGGGACTTGGGAGGCCGATGAGCCGGTACTCGTTCGTGTGCACTCCAGCTGTGTAACAGGCGATATTTTGCATTCTAAGCGTTGCGATTGTGGCGAACAATTGGCTAATGCCATGAATATGGTAGAACGTGCTGGTAAGGGCGTAGTGCTCTACATGAATCAAGAGGGTAGAGGCATTGGTTTAATCAATAAATTGAAGGCGTACAAACTTCAGGAATCGGGTTTAGATACGGTAGAAGCCAACCAGGAGTTAGGGTTTCAGGCCGATGCGCGCGACTACGGAGTAGGCGCGCAAATCCTTAGAGAACTCGGTGTGTCAAAGATTAAACTCATGACCAATAACCCGAAGAAACGTATTGGCTTGGCTGGATATGGCTTAGAAATCGTTGACAATGTACCTATTGAAGTGCGTCCAAACCAACACAACGAAAAATACTTGCTGACCAAACGCGATAAACTCGGCCACGAGATCTTAAAGGATTATGTGAATCATTAATTGCTAACTTCTTTTAGTACAATTTCAGCATTTACTGCATTTATGTATTCATCAAATAGTTCACGTATTGACTCATAGTTTTCTTTATTGAAGGTGGTTTTTTTGATCTGAAATTGTTGTCTTACACTGATTATATTTTCATTCTGTTCAAAACCTACAGTCGCCGTTATATCGCCGTTTGATAGTCTCATTGACAAACTTTCGGGAATTTCTTCAACGGAATAGCCCAGTGGAATTTCATATTCGTAAAGATAGATTTGCTTGTAAGGGAATGCAAAGTCGATACGAAATTTCCTTGATTCTGCAGTAAAGGGATTCGAGTTCAACGGGCTAAAAAGAATTGGGGAAAAGTAAATCCTATTGCCTGCGGAAGTTGTACCATCTTCAATAGTAAATCCACAATCGAAATTGAAAGAGGTGCCACTTTTTTTAACCTTTTCAGTTTGAGTAATCTCAGTTAATTCGTGTTCTAGAGAACTATCTTTAAGTCTTTTGTCAAAAATATCAGTTTTCTCAATCTTGTAGTTTCTTCGATCATTTTGCGCGAAGTAACCGTTGCTGTTTAATTCGAAAGTGCCTGAAATACTGCCATCATGCCTAATTGTTCCTTTAGTTTGTATGTATTGTGTTGAAGAGGGAACGCTATTACTTATATCAATGAATTCGAAACTTCTTGCATTACATGAAACGGCCTTTAGAACAATGTCATCTAAACTTGGATAATTGGGTGCTAAATCTTGTTCTGTGGCATTGAGAAAATACTTTTTTTCATTGATCTGAGCCATAACAATTGGGTGGCTTAGTTCATATGGTTTAGCTGTTCTAGTGTAAAGCCTACCATCACTTCTTTTTTTTACATAAACTATGTTTGCATTAATATTGATACTTTTTAAAACATTCAGGAGTACAAAATTGATATCAGCAGTAGTTCCAGTTTTGGTTTCTTTTAAACTCGAGAGATTCTGGCTCTCTAAGAGCCCATATTCGCCGTTCCATGTGAATGTGTCTTTAACCAGATTTACAGCTTGATATAACTGACTTTCTTTATCCTGATTTAAATCAATTTCTGTTACTAACTCTTTGATGAAACATTTCTTCTTTTCACTAGTGAATTGAAATCTGCTCTATTTACTAATTGTAGTAAATAATTCCTAAAGTATTGAATGTTTTGAAAATCTAATGAACTCTGCAAATCTCTTTCGCCAATGAAAAAAGTGGGTGTTTCAAAGGCTGGAATATTGCTGAATTTCAAGTAATGCGTTTTATATCCATTTGGAGTATTATTATCCTTTTCCGAATAATAAATCAATGTATCAGCTTTCAAGCTATGGCCCCTGAGGATAGCTCTAGAATAAAGGTTTGTTTTTGGTACTTGAATAGACACCTCAGTGCTAATTGTAGGTATGTTTTTTAACAATTCCATGGGTGGAAAACCTACATCTTCAAATTCTTCAAAATATACATATTCAAGAATGCTACCCGCCTGGACTTGAGGAAACGCAAAAGAAATAGAGGAAACGTCTTCACTATTCTCTATGTCATATAAGTCTTCACTTTTCACAGGATACTCAACCACTTCACCGTTAATTAAATGGTAGGTGCTTGCTTGAATATTCCTGATTTTGTGATAATTCTTTTTAGTATAATTCTTTAGAGTGACATCTGCATATTCTTTCCCCGCATCCGAAAGAATTAGGATTTGGAAATGCCTTCTTACCTTAATCGTCCGATCATAATTAGGTATTAATCTATGATCGGAATTATTAATTAAGAACACAGCTGGATAATCTTTTAGAGAATCTGGAATCTCAGTAGCAAATGCGTTGCGTATTTCTTGTAGACTAGAAAGTTGTCTTTTTTGCGTGTAGCCAGAAATGGAGTTCCCTATTATGAGAACTAGGAAAAATAGGTGTTTAAACATAGATACAGATGTCGACTCCAAGTTAATACATTCTCCTTTTTTTGCATAATTGCTTATAGAAAGAAAACATTAATTTTCTTCTTCAGGAACTACTCCTTCTTCTTTCTTGGCCGCCTTACGTTCGCGGCGTTTTTGGCGGTTTTCTTGTCGTTCCTGCTTTTTGATGATTTTGTTTTGTTCTCGATTCCGAATTCGATCGGCTTTTTCGGCGGCTTCTTTGTCTTTTTGTTCTTGACTTTTACCTCGTAATAACTCCTCAAATGTTTCAAACTCCTTTTTGAATACGAATCCAAAGCCATTTCTACGTCGGTCTTCACTTTGAATGATATCGTAATCCCATCGACTAAAAATTCGGAACAATACCCGCCCATCTTCACGAATTTTATACGTGAAAATGATATCGCCAACGGTGACAGCATCGTTGTCTTGCCCGCCACTATTGAGCTGATCTCCAAAGTTGAAGTCACTACCTAATTGGAGAATCACTCTGTTATTCAAGAACTCTTGCGTCAACGCCAACTGAATTTGCTGGTCTAATCCCGTTTGATCAATCCCATCTTGCAAGTTGAGGTTTCGATAGTTGATATCAATGGTGGTGTTTTTCAACCCGCCCACTTCCGTCAATAAGGAAGAGAATTGTTTCGTAATCAATCCTGATACAGTATTAATAGCTACATCTTGGAATGGGCCATCTTCAAATGGCGTTGAGCCTAGTGTTCCAAATCGTTTAGCTAAAAGCAGTAAGCCTACTTGTTGCTCCAATTCGGTTTTATTCTCATTGATTTGGCGGATCACATTATCAATGCCTACACTTCCTAACGAACCCGATTCTACATCTACTGCATAGTCAATGGTTGGTTCATCAAGTGAGCCGTTGATAGCAATAGAAATAGTTGCTGGAGCCTGTACGTTAGTACCGCCAACATTTACTGTAGAAATGCTGGCTAGTAGTGGTCGAATATCTGCCTTGGGGATTCTGTAATCTGCCGTGATGTTTATTCTTGCTTCATATGGATCGCCCGACCATTGTACAAACCCACCTGGTCGGAGTTGAAATTCTTCATTAATAACTTCTCGTAAGTTCACCACATACTGCCCTTGGTTGATGGTGTAAATACCGGAGATCTCGAAGAGATCTTCGGTGTCGTAGTTAATGGTTAAGTCGCCAAAACCATTAGCGGATACCGTATTGTAGCCTTCATCTTCGAACTGGAGTTTTAAGTTGGCATTTGGACGTACATCTAAATCGAAGCGCATAGTGAGTTTCGACTTGCCCTTTTCTTTTTTCTGGTCTTCTTCTTCTGTTTCTTTTGGCGGTTCTTTAAATCGAATAAAGCTATATTCTGTTGTTCCTGAGCTACCTCCTGCCACAATTACAATGTCGGTATTGGGTTGAGAAGTAGCCACCACCGACATAAAGGCATCTTGAACAGGACCCGTAAAAGCAATGGTTCCACCGGCATAGGCTGTTCCGTAGAAAACCGGATTATCGCTGGCATCAGTGTCTAAGAATAAGAAATTGCTACTCTGTGCGGTAACGTCTAAGGTGAAATCTTTTAGATCAGTATGTGTAATTGCCCCATTGACGCGCGCTGTATTACCATCTTTATCTTTCAAGATGAGCTGATCAATTAAAAAGGCATTTTCAATCAGCTTGATGCTTTGCCCAGCTTCTGCTGAATAGCGTGCCTTGGTAAAGTCCAGCGTGACGCCAAGGGCTTCTTCCAAGAATAAATCACCTTGCATATTGAATACT
>JAHQVX010000065.1 GCA_019634125.1 Saprospiraceae bacterium | reverse complement strand
GATCGCCTTCGGGGTCAAGTCGTATATAGCCATAGAAACTAAATATTCTATACACAAAACTCTTGCCTTCAATAAGAGTAGGAATGGAACCGAAACAAATGTGTTTGACTAAGGGAATGATTTCATCTTCAAAAACATTCACTTCCAAATCTTTAGAGCTTATGCGAATAAACGCTTCGCAATTTCCATATTCATCAAATACATCGCTGTATTTTTTGGGCTTATCGATAGCCATTTGCCAATCCTTGTCTATGGTAAAACTTCCTAGTCTTAATTGTATATTCAATTCATCCATGTCTTCAATAATTAGTGATTTCTAGGGAATAAGAAGTTGTGCAATCGCTTCCATTTCTGCACGAACAAAATTAATAATTCCTAACCCGGCATCTGCCTGTGGGAAAAATTGGCCTACATTGAGGTTGCCACCGTGGTTATTACAAGCAATTTGTACACGTGTTCCATCGCTCAGGGTAACAATATCTGGTGGCTGCTTCCAAGCTGGCATTCTATATGGCGGTACCATATTATCAAATATAGTAAGTGCTTCGTCCACTTTTGCGACAATATTTGTTCCTTGTGGCCAGAACGTATTATTCCCTTTAATTTGTCCAAAATCAAAGAACTCATAAGAGTGTCTTTGTTGGAAGTGGCCTACATTAATGGCATCGTAGCCGTGTAAATTGGCAGGCGGGTGTCCTGGTGCTGGTCGTAATCCAAATCTACCTACTGCTGACCCTAATTGCTCAAACTTGGCAGCATTTCCACTAGCTATATTCAGAATTCCTTCAATTCGCTTGTAATCGCCCATTCTGACAGCACGTCTTAGCAGTTGCGCCAGTAAACCTGCTTGTGTTTCTCCACCTGCCATAATTAAGTAGAGTTCAAGGTCTTCTGCCGTATCTACAAGTCGGATCATTCGTCGGACCTGACCGGTATTTTCAGTAAGCTCCACAATCCGCATGAGCTCATCTACACTGGTAATTTTTCGGTTATTTAGGAGGACTAATAAGTCAGCACCACTTCTCACCTTACCATTCGTTAATAGTAATATCAGTTGTTCCGCATCTGTTAGTTTTGCATTATTCAACAGGTTTTCTAGTTGAAGTGCATTCTTAACTTTTGGATGAAGTAATAAGCCTTCTAATTGAGCAGCATTTCGAATCTTCACATGCGTGAGTAGTGCTTCTAATCGAGCACCATTTCGAATCATTCGCACAAACCGAGCTAATTGGAGGACACTATCTACGTGGGGGAATACACGTTCTAATCTTGCTACACCGCCTCCAAGTCGGCCACCTAGTCCAACTACAACATTTTCTAACATCCTGGCATCACCAAAAGCGATTAAGAAACGCTCTAATTTCACTAAGTCATTGCCGAATAATCGAACTAGGCGAACTAATCGGGCCACATTTCCTCCGCATAATCTTAAGAGTCGAATTAAGAATCGTGCACGGGTAAGTAGAGGGGTAATTCGAGTAGTTACCCAAGCGGGCAGTCTAAACTTCACTTTCGCTTTGAAAGGCAATAACAACAATAGGATATCTCCAATTGATTCTCCAATTAAAAATCCTCTTTCGAAAGGACCGATGGTTGGATCAGTGAATGCTTTGTAGAGATTCATTAAGATGGTGGCAATCATCACGAAAAAGCCAATAACTATTGCAGCTAGAACAGCTAGAATGAGTAATACAAGCGCTATAAATACTGCGGCGATAGTTAATATTATCGCAGGGATTAGCCCAACACACATGAATAAAATCACAAATAGGGCCCCGGCTAGAAAAGCAATGGCAAGGATAGCCGCAATCAAACCAACTACGAGTAAGATAAGGCCTCCTATGAATTTCAAGATCGCCCAAATAATGCCAGCTATAACCCCTACGAAATATTCTAAAAGTGCAACGGGAAGAAGTATAATACTTACAATTCTCCGGGCTATTGGGCCTCCACCTAAGAATTCGGTGACTTCGTCTCTTAGATACTCTGCGAAAGAGAACATTCTACTATCCTGTTCTTCAATAGCTGCATCGTTTCGGGCATCTAACTCTTCTTCTCCGCCTTCTTCAGCTAGTCCTAAATCTTCGATAAGTGACTCTGCGACAATAGTCACTTTAGAAATAATACACTCAATGGATTGCATTAAAGACTCGAGGGATTCAGCAACGAATCGATCAAAAACTCCGGAAGACTCTGTATCAAGTTGATCAAATCCTTCAAGGGATTTAGATTCCAATTGTCCGGTGAGTTCTTGGGTAGTAGTATTTAGTTGTTCTACTCCAGTGTTCGCCGACTGGCCACCTTTCTGCATTTCTGCGCCCATTCGGCTAGACGCCTGATTGACTTCTCCATCTACAATGAGAAGTGACTCGGTAAGTGCATTTTGGATTTCCAAAATGCCTTGTTGAAACTGCCCTTCTGGATCAGCAGGCACGCCATCTAAGAGCTGGAAGACTTGCATTTCTGCATCGTCGATAATTTGTAGCTGAGTATCAGAAGCTCGATCAATGACTGTCTGTCCTTTGGTGATTCCAATACCAACTAAATGCGAAAACCGAATAAATAAATCGTTAAGCGCACTAATGGAGGAATTCTCAACGGTGTTAAGTTTATCGGTACTGGCGGTTTCTAAATTGATGGCTTGACCAAGTAATAATTGAATGAGTTGACCAACACCTCCTCCAAATATTGGTGTAAATGTGGAGAAGAAGGCCCCAATCTGGCCAAATGCTGCTTCGAATTGTGTGGCGGCATCTGATGTACCTGTAATGAGATCATTACTCATAGAGGCAGAGTCTCTCATCGTGGCCGATTTGAGCAATTCTCCTTGTTCGCGGAGCGATTTTGCCATTTCAGTTCCATGTCCACGTGCGGCACTAGCTCCTTCAGAAGCATGATCGCCAGAATGCTGACCTGCAAACCTATTGGCAGTAGATACTGCTTTGGTAGCATTGGCGTTAGATCGTGAGGCCACATTGGAGGAAGCGTTATTCCCATATGCTTGCATTTTGGCCGCTTGTTGGGTACCTGCATTGCGGACTTGGCCGCTGGAGCTTTCGGAGATCTGCCCAACTCGTTCAACTACTGTTGTTTGATGTGCACTGTACGTTTCGTTGCTTTGTGCTCCCTTTTGTTGGATACCACCTTGAGTAGCGGCTGACTTTGCAGTGATTTGCTGACGTGCACTTGTAAACCGCGCTACTAATCGTCCAATAACAGATTGAATTCCTACTTGGACTTGTTGAATGGCTGTGTTTCCGTTTTGGGCGATTTGCGCCTTTGCAAGGGTTCTGCTGGCTAGGACTTGATTCCTCATCTGAGCGGTTCTAGCCGTGAAGTTTTGATAGAGCCGAACGATATCTGCTCCCGCATTGAGGTTGGTTGTACCGGCAGCAAAAGGTTCTCCTTTTGCTGCTGACCTTGGGGCGCTGTTTGTCCCTACAGTATTAATTTGTTCTTCTTGAGTACTTTCTTTAGCAGGCGCAGAGGCTGTACTTGTATTTCCTTGATCGGGAGAAACTAATCCCGTAGAATTGGCTTGAGATTCAGCATTGTTTTCGGAGTGCTTATTTTGACTAGGACCTTCATTGTCTGATCCATCGTTACTGCCTTGATTTGGGTTAGCAGAAGGTAGAGAGTTTGTGGAGCTCGGTGTAGTCGTTTGTTCTTGATTTTCTTCTGCGCTTTTTTCTTGTTGTCCTGCTTCGTTTACCTGGCTATTTTCTGATGGGGCGGGTTGTGCTACAGTCGAGTCAGGATTAGAGTTTGAACGACTGCCTGTATTCTGAACAGGTTCCCCAGTAATGGACTCAAGAGATTGGCTGAGTTGTGGGCTTTGCTTCGTTTCTAATTCTGGGGTTGCTGCTTCTGGTTGGGCTAATGATTGAGAGGTTATCTTACCTGCTTGTGCCCCCATTTGCAACTTAGGTAAACTATCTACACCTTTATCGGATTCAAATGCGCTGTTCTCTAGTAATGATGGAGCGAAGGGAGAGTTGTCTTCTAACTTATTAGGGTTAGGAGTTTGGTTTTTAGCGGTGTTACTCGGCTTTAAAACAAGTGGCCTGGTATGTGTGCGTTTTGCCTCCATTACACATTCCAATCAACGGTTATAACTTCATTAATCCAGGGCAGTTTGATGATATGGATACTCCAGGGCAATTTATTGAGCAAAATGTCAATGGTAGCTGCTTCGACAGTAAGTTGCCAGCCCACCAGGTCTTTGGAGAGACGTCCTTGACGATGAATAAAATTACTACGTATGCTGTTCCCGTCTGTAGTTTTTAAGGCCTTCCATTCTTCTGCAATAGCATTTAAGAAATCGTCGGCCAGAGATTTTTCCGAAGGCTGAAGTTCGATTGCTTTAGGGATGGGCATTTCCAATGCCCATCCGCAGAGCAGTTTATCTAACGTTTGTAGGTGTTCTTCACTCGGTTGGTTTTCATAACACCAGTAGGAACAGTAAGCCAGCGCTTTGCGCTGGCTGTCAACATCCTTAAACTGATCCGTTTGATCTAATAATCCAGCCGATCTAAAAAAATGAGGCAAAAAAGGAGCAAGCAATACTAAGCCTGAATTGGAAATAAAATAGGCATCCACTGCAGGAAGGCTTCCCGAAGTACTCAAGGAATTCATCAAAACGACATCTGTTATTTCTCCAAATTTTGAGCTAGTTCCATTGGATGTGCGTTCCTCGCTGACTTCTTCAACCCAAACCCGAAAGAAATCCTTTTCCAGTTGTGGAGATTTAGATTCCAGCACTCGAAGCTGATCTATGCTGATCCCTTGCTTGGGATCAACAAAATGCTTGACCCATTTCATCTGAATCTCCTTGGACACTTTAATGAGCTCACTGTTTAGCCATATTCGGAGATCCATTTCTGGAATATGGGATTCCATCACTTGTTCTAGTAACTCTTGCCAAACAAAGTCTGGAAGTTGAATCAATAATAACGAACTCGGTTGTTCAAGAATCCGAAGGTGAATTCGTAAAGGAATACGCTTTAAAACCGTACCAACAAAGGCTTGCCCAAAGTGACCCACAAATCGGAAATATGCAGCAGGATGCTGATCAAAAAGCTCAAAAAGCTGCTCCCAATCGAATTCGGATTCAAACACCAATTCAGGAAATCCAGCTAAAGCAGCTTGAAGCCTTTCATGGGTGGCTGTCCAAGGTACAGTACCCTGCATCAAAAAAGCCTCCACGATGTCCCAATCTGTTTGTAGTTTGGATATACTAGAGCTCATCTTTGATGACTCTACACTGGTAGAGCTGACTTGTGCTTTTAACTGCTCAGAAAGCTGTTGATACAAACGCTGATGATCCAATTTAAATCGACCAGACTTATACGTATTCGAAGTCGAAATTAGCAGTTCGCCCAAATCAAACTCGAGGACATCAAGCACGACATCTTGCTGCCCAATGACGTCTTTAATCGCGCGCTCCAAAACTGGGATAAAGACGTGTTTAACTAATCGCTCTCCAGATGAAAAAGCGATAGGTGCCATCCCCTTTTCCGGAATGGCCAGATCAAATAGAACAGTATGGATTTTACTGTCCATCTACAATGATCGGATTGAATGTTGTTGGAAGAATTTCAATTCCACTGTCCGCCGAAATCGACAAATAGTTATATGCTAAGATATTGTCAGCGGCAGAATTCAATACATCTTGGTTATTCTGCGCCTCTTGAACTGTAAAGGATTCAGGTTTAATCTTATTGACCATCGAAACATTAAAATCCATCGTTTGAATGTATTTGGCCTCTATCAATTCAGGAGTGATCAAACTAATGTTTAAATCATTATAAGTACCCCAAGGCTTTATCGGGTCAATAGGAAGTGGACGAATTTCTACTTCGTCATCTTCTACTTCTGGTTCGAAAGCTAGAGTTTCATGAAACATGAATGGCAAATAGAAATCAGCCACTACTCGTTGATTACTTGAATCAGAAACAACTACATAAGTGCCGCCTTCTGGCACACCTCCGCCAGGTTGGAGACCTGGAACAACTTCGATAAAATTTGACAATATGAAGCGTTCATCTGTTTTCTCCCGTTGTTTATCATGGTAATTTTTGAGGTAGTCCAAAATGTTAATCTTGATATTACTCGTAATCTTTTCTAATGGAGTAAAAGAAGAAGCTCTAGTGATTTTCTTCACGTTCTTATTAAACACACCGGTAGATGTAAGAAATCCATCATAGTCGCTTTTCAGCGCAACTCGATCATAGGCATTTATTCCTTTTGTAAGATGACTCTGAACTTCACTAATTCGAGTAGCCAAGCCGCTCACTTGACCAGAAGCATAACTTTGCAAAGCAACTTGAGCTGCTGAGTCGCTTTGAACTGCGGCGATTTTTTCGTCGTTATCAATTTTCTCTTTTATACTGGTATTATATTGCTTAACACTTTCAATGTCGTGCAACACTTCTTTGGCATATACCTTATGGAATAAACTGAGATAAGGATTAAAATACTTTGGTCGCACAAAACGAATTTCACGATCTACCGATAAGTGAAGCAGCTTAAACGGCAAGTTGTTCGCTATCATCAATGGCTCCAATTCCGCTTCAACCTCATCTAACGATTTCCCATATATGCCCTCAATTCTATAAAAATCATACCCTTCGATCTCCCCTTCTAATGGCTTAGCAGTGGTGGCATCGTTCGAAGCCGCATACTTTTCTGCATTATAGCTTAACACCGTATTACTTTTCTGGGCACGCGTTTTCTCATAACTCCAGTACAAGTGCATTTCAGGCTGGTAGTAGTAAGGCATAGCTCGCTCACATAATTCCGTGTGCTCTTTTTTCTTGGAAGGCGTGATTCGTATAGAGCCCTCAGGAATTTCAAAAAGCTCAATCATTTTCCGAACTCCGTGTATCCTAAAGCGTAATTCTAACAGTTGGTCTTGGTTATTGTTAAGCGCAGGCGACTGAGAAAACTGGTGGCGAAGCGCATCATTCATCGCTGTCATTTCACCTACTACTCCTTGATTATCTGCTGGGATTAATTCTCCCAAAGACAGGTGTTTAGGAAAATCATTAACTCGAATATGTTTAAAAGCGACACTTTCTTGAAGCAACGCTCGAATTGCATGATAGGCATCAATTACATCCCCCAAATGTTGATGTTTAATTTGGGCTTTATTTTCTCCATCGGCGGTATCTAAATTTTTAGATATCAGTTCTAGATAGTCAAACCGATCTTGTTTCTCTTCTGCCAACTCCTGGATAATTTCATCCACTTCTTGCAGACCTTCGGCAATCTGTTTAATTAGATCTTCACTCGAAACGTTTTTGAAAGCGGTGTTAAGATCGCCTACCCCGTCAACATTATTTAGGATAATTCTAGGCTTGTTGAGCTTATTGAGCTGAGTAATTCGATTCGAAGTGGGTTGATCATCAATCAAGGTG
>JAHQVX010000064.1 GCA_019634125.1 Saprospiraceae bacterium | reverse complement strand
GTCTGGTCTCTGTAATAACCGGCGTGAAAATCCCCTTTTTGAAAAAATTTAGCCAAGGCAAGTTGGGGCAATTCTTTTCCAGCACCCATGATTCCAAACTTGGCTTTACCCCGCAGTACTTCTTTTCGAGCTAATATACTTGCAGCTCTACTTTCCCAACCTAATCGATAGTCGTTTAGGACTTCGTTTTTAAAATCTTGATAAGACAACTGTTCGCTGGAAGAAATCACATGTTCACTGTTGGGCATTCGGGTAAATTTTCGCTACAAATATACGAAAGAGCCACCTCAACCACTTGTGGATTTGTTTTTTGATAAGTGTGGTATATTTGCAGTAGCGCAATAATCGTTGAGCTGTAACAATTTGGTATAGTTCTTGTCTTTAGTACATTAAAAATTAGAAAATGAAAAAATTAGGTATTTTATTTTTAGGGTTAATGTTTGCTGGTGTTGCATTTGGTCAGCATAATCATGAGCACAAAAAAGAAGTTCCACCCGTAAAGCCAGGTGAACCTACTTTTGCTGAGTTTGACAAAGTGGTGCATGACTTCGGGCAAATTACTCCTAATGAAGATGCTTTTGTAGATTTTGCATTCAAAAATATTTCTGGTAAATCACTTTTATTGAATCCACCAAAAACATCTTGTGGATGTACAACACCTTCTTATCCGAAAGAGCCAATTGCAGTTGGTGGTGAAGAAACTATGCAAGTAAAGTACAGCACGAAGAATCGAATTGGAAAATTCAACAAGCAAATTAAGGTATATGCTCAAGGCTATGACGCACCTATTTTGTTAACAATTAAAGGTGAGGTATTACCTCCGGAAGTGGTTGAGACTACTCCAACTAAGAAGAAAAATTCTTTATTCAAGAAGAACTAATTGTTTTTCGAATGAAATTAAAACCCGCGCCTTTGGCGCGGGTTTTTTTATACCGTAACGTGCAAAAAGCTATTTTTGCATCATGCCTAAAATCAGTTCCCGCGGACACGACATGCCCGCTTCTCCTATCCGAAAGCTCGTTCCCTTTGCAGATGCTGCAAAAGCGGCTGGCAAGCATGTTATTCACCTTAACATTGGCCAACCCGATATTAAAACACCTAAAGCCATGCTGGACGCGGTTCGCCATTTCGACGAGTCTGTGTTAGCCTACACACAAAGTGCTGGAAACCCTAGCTATAGAAGCAAGTTGGCCCAATATTACGATCGAGTAGGAATTGCCGTCGGACCTGAAAATATCATTGTTACTACTGGCGGTTCTGAAGCTTTATACTTTGCCATGTTTTCATGTTTAGACCCGGGCGACGAAGTCATTATTCCAGAACCATTCTACGCCAATTACAATGGCTTTTCCAAGGCCGGAAACATTACCGTAAAACCCATTACAGCCTCGATTGAAAATGGGTTTGCCTTACCAGCCATAGAAGAATTTGAAAAACGGATCACGCCTAAGACAAAAGCAGTCATGATCTGCAATCCAAATAATCCTACTGGTTATTTATACTCGAAAGCAGAGTTGATGCAGCTTCGAGAAATCGTGCTTAAGCACGATTTATTCCTTTTTGCGGATGAGGTTTATCGTGAGTTTGCTTACGATGGTGTGGAGCACTACTCTATTTTAAATTTAGATGGGTTAGATAACCATGCCGTAGTTGTAGATAGTATCAGCAAGCGCTACAGTGCATGTGGCGCCCGAATTGGCTGCTTGGTAACGCGTAATCAAGACGTGTTGGCTACGGCTCTAAAATTTGCACAAGCGCGGTTAAGTCCACCTGCCATTGAACAAGCCGCCGCCGAGGCGGCGGTGGATGTCCCCGCTAGCTATATGGACGCAGTGAAAGAAGAATATGTGGCCCGACGTGATTACGTAGTTCGTGCACTTAACAATATACCCGGAGTGTTTGTACCCCAACCAGGTGGGGCCTTTTATTGTATTGTGCAACTGCCGGTTGAAAGTGCTGAAGATTTTTGCAAATGGCTGCTCACCGACTTTGAACATGAAGGCTATACCATCATGTTAGCGCCTGCTGCAGGATTCTATTCCACCCCAAATGTTGGCTTAAATGAAGCTCGCTTAGCCTATGTCTTGAATAAAAGTCAGCTTGAGAAGGCTGTAGACTGTTTGAAACATGCTTTGGAAGCATACAAAATGCTATAAAACAGAAAAACCCGACACATCCCCCTTGAGTGCCAGGTTTTTCCTCTTCTAGTGCTTTGCTTTGCTTTACTAAGGTATTGTTTTTTAACAGATTATTACTTGCGGTTTTTAGTTATTTTGAAAATTCACTGTTTTTGGTGATGTGGAAAACTCTAGACTTACGCCTACGATCCACGAATTCACAACAAATTGGTTATCAACATAGTGTTAACACGTATTTTCAATAATCTAAATTATCGACTAGAAACCCTTGTAAACGGATAAATGCTTCATTTGCTGTACTAGTAGACGTATTAAACATCGAAAAAAATTCTCCCTCTCGTGCAATAAACAGAGGCGATAGCGTACTTTGTAGGGTCTTGACTTCATTCGCATTAAACTTTACTATGTAATTTCTACTTCCCAGTGGAGTTCCACCTGAACTAGAACTCGGACCAATCGAGACGACATTAAAACCGGTATTGGTTCCAGCAAATGAGGTTAATGTAACACCAGTAACGATCAAAAATTGCCCAGTAGGCACTTGACTTACAGTTGCATCATTATCTGCACGTCGGATAGTGATAGCACCCGTACTGTTTATGAAACGAGTAGCAAAGCCATAAACTGGGATAGCCCCTTCTGGAATAGGCCCACCACGTTGACCAAAAGTGACCCAACTTGAGCCATTATAGCCTTGAAATTCAGAATCAGAGGCATTGAAGCGCATAGTTCCTGCTGTTGCAGTCCTCGAATCATCGCCAATTTCTACTTTTCCATTTACATCTAGGGTTTGATCCGGTGAATCGGTGTTTACGCCGACTTGCGCCACCGCCCACAAGTGGGCGGTGAACAAGACGATCATCATAAAAAACTTATTCATTATTATGTGTTTAAGGTGTGAATACTAAATTTCCATCTCCATCAATACGAACATCCGAAAACTCGCCCTCGGGCATAGCTGCAGCCAATGCGCCCTCTACTATGGCCCGAATTGCTGGGGCATCCAATTGATTCCGCACTTCCGTTTGAATGGCATTTCGAATCATATTCTGTCTTTCGCCTCTTCGCGGCACCAAATCCCAATCGCATAGAAAGGCCCAGAAATTATCTGTACATGGGTCATCACCCAGTTCGCCCACATCGGCTCTAAAATTGACTTCGCTCGTATAGCTGAGGCGATTTCCCCGCATCACCGGAGTGAGGAATAAGTCTATGGCTGCATTATTCAACTCATAGTCCGGACAGCCTGCCCCAGGACAAAAAGGGTTGCCTTCGCAACAAGCATTGTTATAGCAATTGGTGACCAACTCAATACCTGCATTTTCAAAAGACATTAAGACACGTAAACGTCCACCGTCTACAGCCGAAGATGCTGAATTCGTGTTCCAATCATTGATATACGCCTTGCAGCGGTTATCCGGTCCGCCTTCAATCATGTCAATATTAAAAGCCATTCTGATATCCCTTCCTGCTGCCCGCATCCTAAAGAAAGAATCTCCTGGTAGAAGAAATGCCCTTTCACCAGTAGCATTGAACTCGTTTTGATTGGGGGTATAGTTGTTGATTCGAATAAAGGCTGTTCGGAGGATATTATCAAGTGGTCGAAACCAGTCGTCACGGGATACTACTGTTGCTCCAGATGGAATCGGTGCAGGCGGACGAATTTCATCTCCACCAAATGCCGCCACATTAAAGGTGATATTTTGGGGCATAGCCGCCCGATCTTGATTAAAGATATGCCAGTTCCCCCCATTATACCAAACTCCTACTTCCTTAGGATTTCGGTTATCTGAGCCTCTTCGGGTTACAAATACCAACGCATTTGGATTGTCATTGGTAAAGGCATTTTCAATAGTAAACCAATTACTCGTTATGGTATTCGAGGTTGCAGTGAACGCCTCATCCACTCGAATTACATTAAATTTCGCGCCAAGCGGCATGGTAGACCCGCTAAGGTTGCGGATGATCCATCGCTCATTAAAGTAATACACGCCTAATGGGCGATTATTGTATGGCCCACTCGTTCCATAGTTTTGTGTTACTAATAACTTTGCTGTAGACACTCCATTCAAACCAGCGCGATCTATAAGGGTTGAACTGCCTGAAATGGAACTGCCAGTAGCTTGGTGAATAAATGCATTCGAAGCCGGTTCGGCAACCATTACGTTGAAAATGGCATTCCGAGCCATAGCGGATTGGTCCTGATAGAATATATTCCATCGGTTGTTGTAATACCACACGCCCAATGATTTGTTGACGTAAGGACCTGTGGTTCCGTAATCGGAAGTGACTACCAAGATGGCATTGGGGTTGTTGTTGGTGCTTGGATGATCAATAGTCGTCCAATTGTTATTCGTATTGGACGATGTGGCAGTGTGTTTAAATACCTGTTGGGCTTGGACACCTACTACCAGGAGGAGTCCGAGCAAAAGGCTAGTTACATGTTTCATAGCTGTTTTGTTTTATGTGTTAAAAATTGACTTGGGCTACACCCGAATTGAAGCTTGAAACACTTGCTGAAATAAGCTGGTGAATTGAATCCACTGGCACGACCAACTTCTTGGATCGATAAGTCACCAATTTGAATCAAATTAGCCGCACGTTCCAGTCGACGCCATTTTATGTATGCAACTGGGCTCATTCCATAAGCACGTTTCAAGAGGCGATTGGCTTGCATTCGACTTAGTTCCACGTGCGCACAGAGCTTTTCTACATTGAACTCAGGTTCAGCAAGGTGGAACGTGATTACACGTTCCATGCGTTGGACAATGATTCGATGTTTTAGGTTCAAGCTGTTTGGGTTTTGCTTGATCCAAAAGTCAATGATTTTCTAGGCAAGTACTTGCCCATTTGTAACCAATGATTGTACTTATGTAACCGACAAAAAAATCACTAAAAAAGGGGAATTGAGGGGTGATTTAGGGTGCAATTAAAGAAACCAAATAACGCTACAACCCAGTAATGAAAGGGAATGCAAGCAAGAACAAACCATTTTAAATCACGTAACATTTCCTTGTCAAAATGTAACATGTGTAAAGCAGCACAGAATTTATTGATGGATTTGATGGCGGAACTCGGATGGAGAACTTCCAAATTCCTCTTTAAATAAACGGGAGAAATACGCCGAATTATTAAATCCGACAGCGTATGCCACTTCGCTGATATCTGTATTTCTTTCTCGAATAAGGCTGACTGCTAACTTTAAGCGTTGTTTTCGGATAAAGGCGGATGTAGACAATCCCGTAAGGGCTTTTAATTTTCGATGTAGTTGCATCCTACTCATATTCAAGTGCTTTCCAAATCGTTCCACGTTAAAATCACTTTCGGTGAGCTGTTGTTTTAATACCGTTTCAACTTTCTGCCAAAATCGTTCATCCGTGCTAGATAAAGTGACCTTTTTCGCATCCAGAATTGCATCTGAACTGTACTTCTGACGGAGTTTTTCTCTTTGTTGAACGAGGTTCTGGACTCGAATCACCAACTCTTGATTGTTGAATGGTTTAGTAATGTAATCGTCAATTCCAATTTGAAGTGCACGAAGCTTATCGTTTTGCTCAGCTTTTGCAGTTAGCATTAAGACAGGAATATGGCTGGTTCGCTCATCATCTTTCAACGCATTAGCTAATGCTTGTCCATCCATCTCCGGCATCATCATATCGGTGATGATCATATTAGGAATTCGGAGAATTGCTTTTTCCAGTCCAATTTGTCCATTTGGTGCCTGAATAATGGTGAATTTCTCTTTAAAAAGGGAAGCGATATGCGCTCTTAAGTCGGCATTATCTTCTACGATAAGTAGGACATGTGCATCTTGTTCGGTTTCAGAATACATTGAATGCTCCGAAGCTGAGAAAGTATTATCCCTATTTAAGTGCAGGACTTCTGTGGCGATTTGCTGAGAAGCATAATTAGACTTATTTATTGGTAGGTCTACGATGAAGGTACTGCCCTTTTGAAGTTCAGATTGGAGCTCTATACTTCCAAGTTGGGTCTTTACGAGTTCTTTAACGAGTGCTAGGCCTATACCAGCGCCTTCGGCGCTGGCTGTATCGCTGTTATCTATTCGGTAAAAGCGCTCAAATATTTGCGCTTGTTCTTTGTTGGTCAGGCCCATTCCCGTATCCTGAATCTCAATGCGAATTCCCGCATTCACCTCGTCGACCCGAGCCTTAATACTACCTGCCGATGGGGTATACTTAAAGGCATTAGACAGTAAGTTATATGTAATACTCTCAATTACATCGGGATCGTAGTAGCCAATTTCCGAATTCACATTGACAGAATAGGTGTATTGCTGTTTCTTAGCCATTGCTTTCGACTGAAAATTGGCAAAAATGGTTTTGAAGTGATTACTAACATGCACGGGCTGTACTTTAAGTTGTCGCTGCCCAGCTTGTAACTGAGAAAGTTCGAGCAGGTCGTTTACCAACCGCCGAAGGCGGTTGGTATTGCGGTGCATAATATGAAATCTACGCGCTTGCTCATCATCCAAATCGTTGCGCTCCATCTCCTGCTCTAAAGGCCCCTGAATTAAAGAAAGCGGCGTACGGAACTCATGAGAAATATTCGCAAAAAACTGTGATTTCAACACATCTACTTCCTTCAACTTCGTATTGGTACGTTGTTTTAATTGAAAGAGGTAGTACAATAACACCAATAAGATCGACAATGCACCAACTACGAACAATAACGTGCGCTTCTGCGCTTTTTGTTGCTGTTGGATGAGTTGATTCTGGGTAGCCAGCAATTGAATTTCCCGTTCTTTATTACGCGTATCGTACGTGATCTCCATTTCTTTAACCATGCGCGTATCGTTGTCTCGATTGATTTTTTGTAACGTTTCTGACCATTCTTGTGTGGCTTCAAGTGCACCCTGCCAATTTTCCGTTTTAACCAGCACATCTACTAAAAACTTCAAACAGAGCTGATTAAGATCGGTATCTTCTTTTTGGTTCGCAATTGCTCGTGCAATATTCAAATACTCTTGGGACTTTTCATCGTCGTCTAACCGAAGGTAAATTGTTCCCAAATCAGCAAAAGCATAGCCCATTCTTAAGCTATCTTGATTGGCTTCTAAAAGTTCGAGCCGCTGTAAACACAACGCTTCAGCATTACTATGTTCTTCTCTATGAATTTCCACCCAGGTCAATTCACGTAATGCCTTTTCCCAGTTCACAATAGAGCTATCTTTCGCGAAATAATCACGGGCGCGTTGGGCATATGTTTCCACCAGATCAATGTCCTTTTGTCTATAGGCCATATCGGCACGATAGAGATTTAGCTCCTGGATTAAAATCTCTTCATTTCGACTTCTATATTCTTGTTCCGCTAACTCGAAATATTCATTGGCCTTCTCAAAATCGCGAATTTCAGAAAGGATAATGCCAATATTGGATGTACAGCTGGTACAGATGTTATTATCGACAGCTCGTACTCTACATATTGAATCGGCAATTTGAAAATGATACAGCGCTGGCTTGTATAAATTTTCGGCTTGATAAAAGCTTCCCAAGCCTTGATGGGCAGCAATTTGATGATTGACATTGTTCCCAATTGCTCTTTCAGCCAGCTTGGTATAGTACACTCGTGCGCTGTCTACCTCATTGGAATCTCTATAAATATTGGCCAACCATTCAATAACAAACACTTCCCCATTATAAAAGTCGAATGCATTTTCGAGTTGATAAAGTGCCGCTTTCAATGTAGCAATAGCTTCTGGACTTTCGCCTTTTTTATCCTGGACATAAGCCTTGTAGACCGAATGATCTGCAATACCACGTGGATAGCTAATGCGTTGTGCTAATTCCAATCCTTGATCTGCATAGACCAAGGCTGTGTCTAGATTGGCACTGATTGTAGCCCGCCATAATTGTTTATAGGTTTGTACTTTGAAGGAATCGGCGCGTTGGTTAGACAGTACTTGCAGCAAAGAATCTTTGACTTCTTGCTGTGCTGGAGCTGCAAAAACGAAAAAAAGCAGCATAGTGCTGATGATCCACTTAATGGGCTTCATGAATTGGGTTTACTGATAAAAGATACTACTTCTACCGTCAAAGATGAAACATCAACACCAAGGGCAAGCGCACATATGTAACGAATGCTATACCATTTGTAACAACGCTATTTTATGGGGAACTAGAGGTACTTCTTCAACCAAGAGGCTTCGAGTGGAATGAGCCATTGCTCAGTCAGTGCTGCTTTTGTTGCAATGGAATTGTTGAAGATCAGGCTGGTTGCTGAGAGCGCACCACTCTGAAGCGCCGACTTAACTTTTGTAAAATGAATGGTCTCGATTTGCCCATTTGCATTCACGAAGGCTACTTGGGTGCGATCGAAGAGTTGGATATCGAATTGAGCTTCCATTTTTTGGAGGAAGTGTACGGAGGCGTCTATCGAACAGCCGCTTGCGGCTGTTCGGGACTCATCCGCCACCAATACCACAAAGCGGTTGTATAAGACCATTGCCTTTGCCGTAAGCTGACTGCCATGAGCAGTCCAATGCGCAACAAATTGAGTAAGTTCCGATTCTAAGGCGCTACATTCAGCGTCAGACAATAACCGATTACTTTGATACACCCAAGCTCTTGAATTGGGATGATAGTCGAACACCTCTTCTTTCCAAGAAATATCTAATTCTATGACCATAGTACAAAGGTAGCCGATTAAAACTCAATTTGCGCACCGATATAGGCCCACCTCCTACCGTAAAATTCAAAACTCTTTTCAGAATAGTCTTCATTAAACACCGCATTGCTTTCATTTTCCCGCGCTAACAAGTTGTTTAACACACTATACAATACTAAATACCGATCGTTTTTCAATTCAAAAGCCCTGTTCGCGGTCAAACTAATATTCTCATAACGCCCATATCTACTGCCATTTAATTGAGATTGGAAAACCGGAGCAAAAGCATCCACTTCACTGATGTAGTAGCCTTCGGTAATATCGGTGTAGCGTGTACCAGGGCGCGCCACATAACTGGCTCCAAAACTGAACACATCGTTATTGAAGTAGGTTAATCCGGCCTTAACAAGGTGACCTAAATCGTTGCGAGCGGCGACGCGTTGACCTTCATTTTCAACTTCCACATCTAAAAAAGTATTGGCTACATCTAGAGTGAATCGCTTACCAATATCTTGCTTCAACGACAGCTCCACTCCTTGTATGTATTGGTTGCCATCCACATCTTCCACATATCGATCTGTGACTGGTCGGTTATTCGTCTCTTCTTTATAAAAACCCGCCAATTTCACCTCTGTTTTAGCACTTAAGTAATTATACTCCAGTGAAATTTGGTCGCTGGAAAGCAAATCTAAATTTCGAGCTTGTCCGGTTGGATAATTGTAATTATGGTACTTTCCCGCAGATAACAACACATTATGGCGGTTATCAAAGGCATATTTTGTTGCACTTTGGTAACTCACAAACTGTTCCTGATCGGTTTGAGCTGGAATGTTGGTTCGAATTCCACCAGAAAATGTAAAATTCCCTAAATAGAACTTACCATAAGCAAAGCCCTGAATATCATGCTGTTGAAGTAGAGAATCAGTTCTGAATGAAGGCTTATCGTCTGCCATGGCGAAGTAATATTGAGGTAATTGTTCCTCAAAATCATCCGAACTCCAACGATGGCTGAGACCCGTTTGAAAAACGTAATATCGATTGTTTCTCCGAAAATTGAGACCGGCAAATGTTTCTTCCCGTTGAGTATTTGAAATCAAGTTGCCGTAAGCAAAATCAGCTTTAGTAATGTCGGCCCCAGTATTGATACTCCACGTATTGACTTCATTCCCCCATTGGTACTTCGCCACAGAAAAATTCCGCTTTTGTTTCGCAATAGCTGAGCCATTATGACTAAACAGGCTAAAGGAGAAATCGTAATTCTCGGTGTTTGAATAATTGAAAACACTCAGTTTTTTATAGTCATCCCATTTTCTGAAATAGCGTAGTCCTAGATCAACACTACCAAAGTCGTTGAGCTGATCGGTGGCGGCTTCGTTCACGGTTCGATACAATTGGGGGAAATTCACATTCGAATAGGCCGTAAAGTAGCCGTTGTTGTCTTTGGTAGTTTTAGTGAAACTGGCGCCTGCCTGGGCTAATCCGGCACCTACGGTGAATGCATCACGAACATCGGTTTCTCGAAGTTGAATATCTATAAGTCCTGCAGAACTATTTCCATAAGCCAAGGGGGGATTACTGGCATATACATATTGGCTTTCCAGCATTTCTGTATTTAAAATACTAAAACTACCAACGCCATTGAGTTGAGTATAGCGAACCGGGTTTCGAACGGGCACTCCATCTACCACTACAATAGAGCGGTTGGGTGCGCTACCTCTCAAGCTTGGAGAAGCACTTTCTTCGGTATCGGTGCTGGCTGCGAGTAATTGGATGGCATTCAGCGGATCGCCTTTCGCTAATGGATTGAAGTAGACATCCATTCGGCCGACTTGCTCTACAGAAAATTCCTCGGCAATGGCCTTCTTTGCAATAACGGAAACGGCTGAGATGTTCTGAGCTTCACTGGATTCCATCAAAATAAGGAGTGCGTCGGTAGGCGCTTCCAGAGCTACTTTCTGGGTTTTTAAACCCACAAAGCGGATCTCGAGGGAGTCGTTTGGTTGAATCGTTAACAGATCGAAGCTAAATGCGCCGTTGTTATCGGAGAAGGTATGTTTTTTTTGGCTGCCCGAGTATATGATGGTAGCTCCGAACAAGCCTTGTCCATCTGGATGGAGGACCCGACCAGCTACCCGCCCAGCTTGCTGGGCGGGGCTAGTCATCCATAATAAGAAGATTCCAATACCCATAAATAATGTGCGCATCATCGAAGTTTTTAGTGGGTTACTTAGATAATTCTTGCTGAACCTCTAACAGTCCATAATGATCCGGAAAACGCTCCAACCCTTCGGCTACCAACACTGCAGCTTTTTCTGGTTGCTTCTCTGCGTGCATTTGCGCTAGAATTGCATACGTATCTGCAAAACCCCAACTTGGTAAGGCAGGATTCACGATTTCCTCCTTGTATAATTCAAGTGCCTTCGTAAGCAACTTCTCGGCTTTCTTTCCACCCCCTACAAAGGCTGGCTTATAGAAATCATATTGACCAGCTACAAAAAAGGCTCTGGGATTGTTGGGGCCAGCTTGCATCGCCATTTCAGCCCAATCTTCAGCAGCGCCACTCTCAGCCATAATTTTCATACCCTGTACATACTGAAGAGAAATACTTTGAAGGTTGGTTAATAACGCAAAATCTTCGCTATTTCGAGATGCACCAAGATCGATAATGATCTTTTTCCCAGCTTTTATAGCAGCCATGGCTTCTTTCTCTGATTTTTCTCCAAATGCATGGTATACCGCTTTTTGGTAATAGGCATAGGCCGTCCAGTAATCTGCTAAATGTGTCCCACTTGGATTATCTGTATCCTCTAGGCTTTCAATAATTGCATCAATAGCTTCAGTGTCTTGTGTCTTAAATGCTTCGGTTTGTGCTTGGTCAATTTTTGCTTGGATGCCTGATAATTCGATTCCCGCTAAAGAAGAAAAAGCAATGCAACTGGCTAAAATGGTTAATAGTAAAGGTTTCATAATTGTAGTTTTATAGTTAATAAAGTAGTTTATGTTATAAACCAAAAGGGTAAAAAAATTAGGATAAGTCAATGTATCGTTTTAAAGCCTCAACATAGGCTTCAAATTCGGACAATCCTTTACCTGTAAGCTTTACACGTGTATTTGGATAATTATTTTTAAAGGTTTTTTCTACTGAAATATAGTTGGCTTCTTGTAGTTTTTTTATTTGGACACTGATGTTTCCTGCCGTCGCATTAGTCACTTCTTTAATCCTGGAAAAATCCACGGTTCCTTCTGCAACGAGAAGAGAAACAATAGCTAACCGGAGTTGAGAATGCAATATGGGATTCAGGTCCTTAAACACGGTGACGTTTTTTGTAATCGGTCCATAAAATAATGCCTGGGATAAAAAACAGTACACAAGCGATACCTGCAGCTACTAACGAGTGATACATCCACGGAATGTAAAGAGCAGCGTAGGATATACCGACTGAAAGCACCGACATGAAGATTAAAGCAGGCTTTTGCAAACTGAGGCCTGTAACAACAGCTGCAACACAAAAAGGTAAAAACATAACAGTTGTAAATGAAGCTCCAAATTTGCTATTAAAGATAAATCCAGACAACATAGCCATACAACCAGCCATTAACCAAGCCACTCCGATAGCATCAATTCCTTTCCGATTTTCACGTACATTTTGGCGGCCTTTCTGAAAGTTCACAACCATGTTAATAATGAACAGTGGAATCATGGTTACAACCCAAGCATAACCAGCGAGATTTCCCATCCCGTTTCGAATCATTAAATATTGAGAAATTCCTGCAATCATAACACCCAATCCCCAAATCATAACCCATACGCCATTTTCTTCATATTTAGAACGGGTTTTGTCGATAACACGTTGGATCATATCCAAACTATCTTGAGGTGTAAAGTCTGTTTTTTGCGTATCCATGGTAAAATTTGTTTTGACAATACAAACATACGCAAACTAGTTTAAATTATAAACTAGTTTCGATAAAAATTTACTCAAAAATTAGCTAATCAATTATTTTTCAATACTTAATAAAATTTTGCGGAAGTAGATTAATTGGCTAAAAGGAAGGAAAAGTGTAAAAAATCTGGCTAAAAAATATAGCAATAAGGAAAGGATGTTCGATTGGCTCGTTAAAAGCGTATCTTAAAGGTAATAAAGAAAAGTGAAGAAAAAAATCGCCTTCGGACAACAGGTCTTAGCCTTTCATAGGGAATTAAAACCTAACATGAATTTGCCAAAAAACATCGGTTGGATCGATGCATATCAAGCATCCACTACCCTATCTATTTTCTCTCAATTCTTAGATAAATTTTATTCTGATGCAGGTCATAGAACTTATTTGTTTGGAATCAATCCTGGACGTTTTGGAGCGGGTGTCACTGGAGTCGCTTTTACCGATCCTATATTACTAGAAAAAAAGTGTGGCATCGATTCTCCTTTTACCAAAAAACACGAACTATCTGCTTTGTTCATTCATGAGATGATTGCAGCTTATGGAGGGGTTAAAGCATTTTATAAACAGTTTTACATCACTTCACTTTGTCCATTAGGGCTGATAAAAGATGGGAAGAACTACAATTATTATGATGATGCTGAGACGCTGCGTAGCACTTTACCCTTTGTTATTGAATCGATCAATGCACAAATTCAGTTCGGTTGCCATAGAGATAAGGCCTTCTGTTTGGGCAAAGGGACGAATTTTAAAGTGTTTAACCGACTCAACAAAGAAAACCAATGGTTCAAGGAAATTATTCCACTTCCTCATCCACGGTGGGTGATGCAATACCGCAGAAAGCAAAAAATCGAATTCATTGATGAATATTTGCAGAAACTAACCAATTAAATGCTTGACTTAATCATTGTAGGTGCTGGCCCTATGGGCATTACAGTAGGGATAGAAGCCCAAAAAGCGGGTTTATCCTATTTAATCATCGATAAGGGCGCACTTGTGAATTCCATCTATCATTTTCCAACAAACATGACTTTTTTCTCTACCTCGGAGAAACTGGAGATTGGTGGGGTGCCATTTATTAGCCATGGCGATAAACCTACCCGTTCAGAAGCCTTAGAATACTTCCGAAGAGTGATTGAACGGTGGAAGTTGTCCATTTCAAATTATGAAGCGGTGACAGAAATCAAGCGCCATACTGATCATTTTGAAATTAAAAGTGCAAAGACTTCTTACACATCAAAATCGGTTGTCATTGCCACTGGATTTTACGGCTTACCCAATTTAATGGATGTAAAAGGGGAAGATTCAAAGAAGGTAAAGCATTATTACGACGAAGCCCATCCTTATTTAGGAAAGAAAGTAGCTGTTGTTGGTGCTGCCAATAGTGCCTGCGATGTAGCTTTAGAGCTTTACCACAAAGGCGTTGATGTAACAATGATTATTCGTGGAACGGCCATTAGTGATCGTGTGAAGTATTGGATTCGCCCAAACATTTTGAATCGGATTGCTGAAGGAAGTATTATGGCTTATTTTGAAAGTCAGGTATTAGAAATTCGTGAGAACGAGCTATTGATCGCTACTCCATCTGGGGAAAAAGTCATTGAAAATGACTTTTTACTGGCCATGACCGGCTATTTACCCGATTATTCATTGCTAGAACAAGCGGGCATTCAGTTCCAAGACGATGCATTTCGTACGCCTATATATAAGGAGTCGACCCATGAAACGAATGTGCGGGGTTTGTATTTAGCGGGAGTAGTCTGCGGCGGAAGGAAAACCAATAAGTATTTCATCGAGAACTCGAAAGATCATGCCGAGAAGATTATTGGTCATTTAAAGGGAGAAAGTTGACCGTTTTAAGTTCACAGTATAGAGTTGGGGCTGCTGCGCAGATGGTGATTGGTCTGCTGCGCAGTTGGTTATTAGTATATTGGTAAATTGGTGAATCGGTAAATCAGTGAAGCGGTGAATTAGCGTCAAGTTGAGCTTGTCGAAGCCCTATTCATCCGCTTTATTCCGCTCACTCTGTGTCATCCGCGTTCTATCAACTAGTGGCTAGTACCTCATATTAGTCTGCTGAGCAGTTGATTATTGGTCTGCTGCGCAGTTGGTGATTAGTATATTGGTGAATTAGTCAACTAGTCTACTCGTTGCTTGTCAACTAGTGGCTAATGGCTATTGGCTAGTGCCTAAAAAATATAGTCTAGAAACGAAAAATCCCCAGCCTTTGGCTGGGGATTTCTTCTGTGACCTCGGCAGGATTCAAACCTGCAACCTTCTGAGCCGTAATCAGATGCGCTATTCAGTTGCGCCACGAGGCCAAAATGGGCTGCAAATATAAAAAAATACAGCCTATTTCCTAGGCTTCATCTGCTATTTGTAAATTTAACACTTCTTTAACCTTAACCACAAACAACTTTTCTCTATATTTGGACTCGGAAGGGGAATACAACGCAAAAAATAGTAGTTCACTGAAAACAGTGAATTTTTAAAACCCTGAGTTTTTTTTGAACTACTCTTTACTTTAATTCCCACTTTTACGTACGAATTAATTAACCCAAAATCAAACGCATGAAAAAGGTACTCTTTTCAGC
>JAHQVX010000063.1 GCA_019634125.1 Saprospiraceae bacterium | reverse complement strand
TTAGAATGGGCAGATTTAGCGATTAACAATCCATTTTTTGGTCAGTCGAATTTCACTACGCTTAGTGCGAAAGGAAACGTACTTATGGCGATGGGTAAAGCAGACGAGGCAAAGGCTATTTACAAATCAGCGATTGATTTGCCAGATGCCGGTGTATTCCAGGTGCATCAATTAGGTCGAATTATGATTGGTCAAGGAGAGCATGACCTTGCGCTTGAGATTTTCGAAAAGAATATGGAGAAACATCCAAATACTTGGCCGGTTGATTTTGGTATGGCTCGAGCTTACTCTGCCAAGGGCGAGTATAAGAAAGCGTTAAAGCATGCAAAAATTGCGGTGGAACGCGCGCCGAATGAGCCAAATAAGAATGTGTTGTTAGGCTTTATCGAGCAGTTGAAGAAGGGTGAGGATATCAATTAAGCCCAAGCTATTGTATAAATGAAACCGCCCCACTGCCTTTGGCAGTGGGGCGGTTCCGTTAACGAGTTATTCGAATACTTAACTCCCGCAACTTAAGCAATCTGGATCGTCTAACGAACATGCTTTTGGTGCATTGTCCCCTAAAGTGTTCGAAACTTCCGGTACATAAGTGGCTTCCGGCTCTTTAAACATTGCCGGTTGTGCAGTTTCTGCGTTGTCTGTTGCTTCTGAGGTCATGTAAGTTCCCCCGTTTCCTGCAAGAGCAGGTTGTTGTTTTAGCTTAGTCATATCCAGCGTAAACTTAATCGGATCAGCTGCCGGACGTGTACGCAAGTAATACATTCCCGTCTTTAGGCCTTTTTGCCACGCATGGAAATGCATACTCGTAAGCTTAGAGTAATTCGCGTCTTGAATGAATACGTTCAAACTCTGACTCTGGTCAATAAAAGCACCTCGATCAGCACTCATATCAATTAAACTCTTCTGCTTAATTTCCCAAGCCGTTTTGTACAATTCTTTCAATTCATCTGGAATACCCTCAATGGTTTGAATAGAGCCATTGTTCGCTACAATAGCATTCTTTAAGTCTTCACTCCAAATACCCATTTTGTTTAAGTCCTTCAGCAAGTGCTTATTTACCACAACATACTCTCCAGATAGAGTTCTCCGAGTGTAGATATTTGATGTATATGGCTCGAAACATTCGTTGTTTCCTAAGATCTGCGACGTAGATGCTGTGGGCATTGGCGCAAGAAGTAAGGAGTTGCGAACACCGTGTTCTACCACTTCTTCTCGTAGGCTATCCCAATCCCATCTTCCTGTTGGCTCTGCTTCCCACAAGTCGAATTGGAATTTACCCTCACTGATTGGCGATCCCTTGAAGCTTTGATAAGGGCCATCTACTTTTGATAACTCCATAGAAGAAGTTACAGCAGCGAAGTACATCGTTTCGAAAATAGCTTTGTTGAGCAACTTGGCTTCATCGCTCTCAAACGGCATGCGAAGCATTAAAAATGCATCTGCTAAGCCCTGCACTCCCAATCCAATTGGACGGTGGCGCATGTTAGAGTTCTTCGCCTCAGGCACCGGATAGTAATTACCATCAATGATCTTATTCAAGTTCTTGGTAACAATCTTAGTGACGCGATACAACTCATCAAAGTCATAACCACCTGGCACTTCTTTGTTCACAAACTTGCTCAAGTTAATGGATGCTAAGTTGCATACTGCAACTTCATCTGGGGAGGTATATTCAACAATTTCAGTACATAGGTTACTCGATTTAATCGTACCTAAATTCTTTTGGTTGCTCTTACGGTTTACATGGTCTTTATAGAGCATGTATGGAGTACCGGTTTCAATTTGAGCATCTAAAATTCGGAACCATAAATCTTGCGCATTTACCGTTCTAAGCCCACGGCCTTCTTCTTCATATTTCTCATACAGCTTCTCGAACTCTTCTCCATAGGTCTCGTGAAGGTCTGGCGCTTCATTTGGTGAGAATAACGTCCATTGACCATTCGCTTTCACGCGCTTCATAAAGAGATCTGGAATCCACATCGCATAAAAGAGATCGCGAGCACGCATTTCTTCTTTTCCGTGGTTCTTCTTTAACTCTAAGAAGTCAAAAATATCACCATGCCATGGCTCCATGTAAACAGCAAATGCACCTTTACGCTTTCCGCCTCCTTGGTCAACATATCGGGCAGTATCGTTGAAAACACGTAGCATTGGAACAATACCGTTACTTGTTCCTCCTGTGCCTTTAATATAGCTTCCTTTGGCTCGAATACTGTGAATGCTTACACCAATTCCACCTGCACTTTGAGAAATCTCAGCACATTGCTTTAAAGTATCGTAAATACCTGGGATACTGTCATCTTTCATGGTAAGCAAGAAACAAGAGCTCATTTGAGGCTTCGGCGTTCCTGCGTTGAACAAAGTAGGTGTGGCGTGGGTAAACCATTTCTCACTCATCAGATTGTAAGTCTCAACTGCAGCATCGATGTCTTCTTTGTGAATCCCAACAGAAACACGCATTAACATATGCTGAGGACGCTCAACGATTCGCCCATCTGATTTCATCAAGTAAGAACGCTCAAGGGTTTTAAAGCCGAAATAGTCGTAATTAAAGTCGCGGTGATGGATGATTGCACCATCTAAGCGGTCTTTATTATCCATGATAATTTCATACACCTCATCTGAAATTTGAGGTGCCGCTTTACCGGTTTTTGGACTAATATTTTTGTGTAGTTTCTCAATGGTTTGTGAGAAAGATTTTGCGGTATTCTTATGAAGGTTAGATACAGCAATTCGAGCTGCAAGTAGTGCATAGTCGGGGTGGATAACAGCCATACTCGCTGCTGTTTCAGCAGCGAGATTATCGATTTCCGTAGTGCTTACTCCATTGTATAATCCTTGGATAACAGTTTGGGCAATTCTTGTAGGTTCTACAAATTTGTTGTCGAGTCCGAAACAGAGCTTACTGATTCGAGAGGTGATCTTGTCAAAATGAACAGGTTCCCTTTTCCCTGATCGTTTAATTACAAACATTCGTTTCTTTTGTTGAGCGTTATTAAATGGTTCTTGCCTTTACAAGTTAGAAAGGACTTTTTGTGAGGTTATCCACAAAACCACAACATACCATGACCACTGCAAAGCACACCCAAAAAGTGTTTTAGTGCATCTTGCAGAAGCAGGTGGTTGGGTTAAAAATCAGCGTCTAATGAAAACGTTTGATCTTCTTTGTTGGATGTCACTCCTGCCTTTTGATATTCGCTGACGCGTTTTTCAAAAAAGTTGGTTTTCCCTTGCAATGAAATCATTTCCATCCAAGGGAATGGGTTTTCAACGTTGTACTCCTTGTCACAACCAAGAGCTACTAAAAGACGATCGGTGACAAACTCTAAATATTGAGTCATGAGTTTGGCATTCATTCCGATTAATTCGATAGGCAAGGATTCTGTAATGAATTCACGTTCGATATTCAGCGCATCGCAAATAATCTCTTTAATGCGTTCTTGGGGTACTTTGTTGATTAAGTGTTGATTGTGCAAGTGACAAGCAAAGTCACAGTGCATGCCTTCATCTCTACTGATTAACTCATTAGAGAAAGTAAGGCCAGGCATAAGCCCACGCTTCTTCAGCCAGAAAATAGAACAGAAACTACCTGAGAAGAAAATACCTTCTACTGCAGCAAAGGCAATTAAGCGCTCGCCAAAACTTGGGCTTTCAATCCATTTCAAGGCCCAATCGGCTTTCTTTTTAATTGCCGGGAAGTTTTCAATAGCGTGGAAGAGCTTGTCTTTTTCACTTTCATCTTTGATGTATGTATCGATGAGAAGTGAATAGGTCTCGCTATGGATATTTTCCATCATAATCTGGAAGCCATAGAAGAACTTAGCTTCGGAATACTGAACTTCATTGACGAAATTCTCCGCTAGATTTTCATTTACAATACCATCAGAGGCAGCAAAAAAAGCGAGAATGTGTTTGACAAAGTAGCGTTCATCATCGTTCAATTTGTTATTCCAATCGTTCAAATCTGGTTCTAAATCAATTTCTTCTGCAGTCCAAAAGCAAGCTTCTTGCTTTTTATACCACTCCCAGATATCACTATGTTTGATCGGAAAAATGACGAAACGGTCTTTATTTTCCCGAAGAATTGGCTCAACAAATACGTTCTGATCAGCTACTGAATCCATCAATGTTTTGTTTTGATTATTACGAAAATTCCCTTGGAGACAAGGAGAGCTAAGTTAGCTCAGAGAGTTGCCTTTTCTAAAGAAGTAGGCTTCGTTTTATCAACAGGACGGCCCTAAATAATACAATTTTAACTTAAAGTATAGTTTACTGCTTTTCTGTTTATTGTATGGGTTTTTCACAATAAAAAAATGGTGTTAAAAACGGTGCTATTGCCCGCTATTCTTAGCCATAGTAGGCTTATCAACAGGAATCCGTGCCACCGAAAAAATAGTTGTGTGTTTCTATTTTTTTTTGCATGTTAAGTAGCTGTTAACTCGGGACTTATAGGACTTTTTTGTAGTGTTGAGAATTTTATTTTACTGCCAAGCGTTTTAGTTTTGTTTTTAGCATTTCTTCTTTTCTATGACAGTAAAACGGGTTTTTCTATTGATGTTTCTAGCAACTGTTGTTGCGAGCTTCTTCCTATTTAAATCATGTACTTCTACTAGTGGTGATGGGAATTCTGGCTTGTTTAAAGATGAAGTAACAACCTATGAAATTAAACCCTCTGCTTTGCGATTGGGATTAGAAATTGATATTACCAGTTTTGAACCCATGTTAAATTCCAATTTAGAGACATTAGGTTGGATGTACCAAGAAGATAATGTAGAAGTCAACAATGAATTGGTCTTAGGCTACCGAGTAAAAAAAGAAGGTCAAGCCATGTTGTACCCTCAAGAAGGCAAACTCCACTTAGACCTTCCCTTACTCATTGAGATCAAAGCAAAGGCCCGGGCACCGCTAGCGGTGCCCGTTACCAAGAAATACGACATGACCTCCCGGCTACAACTCCATTCTGTAATAGACGTGGATTATGAGCCGGATTGGTCGCTTAAAACCACTATTGAAACAGATTACACCATTCTAGAAGCACCAGAAATTTCTGTGCTGGGCCAACCCATCCGTTTCGAAAAACAACTTAAAAGCAGCCTAGACGAAGCCTTACCGATGATCAATAAGCAAATTGAAGAACAAATCACCAGCTTGATCGATACGCGAGGGATTGCCGAAAATATATGGGACACGTTCCGTGTCCCATACCACATCACCAACGAACCATTTACCATGTGGGCCAGCCTCTTTCCAAAAAAAGCAGAAGCCACTGCGATCAAACCTATCGGTCCAGGCATTGTAGGCACCCACTTTCAAGTCTCCAGTACCGCCAGTGTTTACCTCGGAAATGAACCTATTCCAGAATGTAGAGATGAACTGCCGCAAGTCACTAAAATCAAAAAAACCGACAATGATTATTCCTTAGTGAATATTCCATTGTTCCTAGAGTTAGCTGCGATGGAAGCCTATTTAAATGAATATTATTCTCAAGTAGAAATCCAGATTCCAAGAAGAAAAGCACCGATACAACTCAGCAATTTTAAGGTAGAAAAAGCTGGAAATAAACTCAAATTAAACACCGATTTTACTAGCGGAAAGATCAGTGGTCAACTCGTCTTGAAAGGCGTACCCAAATACAACAATAACACCGAAACAATTTATGTCGATCAACTACAATTGTCCTCAGAAAGCAACAATTTCGTGGTCGATGAATTAGTCAAGTTGTTGAAGGATAACAAAGACCTTAAAGAAAGCTTGCAGTATGAAATCACCAATGATATTTCCCAACTCACTTTCGATCTAACGAATCTAATTAAATCCTATACTATTGGTGAATACACGAAGATGGACGGATATATTGATAAAATATCGATTAACGACATCTTACTCCAAGACGATTACATCGTCTTAGATGCGGCGGTAAAAGGACAATTGAAATGTATAGTCGGCTTTTAAATCAAGCCAGCTTGTCTGGAAATTTCCAACATACGATCAATCGGTTGTTTCGCTCTTAAACGAAGCGACTCATCCATTAAAATCTCTGGCATTTCATACTTCATACAGAGGTAAATTTTCTCCAGTGTATTGAGCTTCATGTGCGGACAATCGTTGCAAGCACATGTCTCTTCCGTACCTGGAGCAGGAATGAACGTTTTTCCCGGAGCATTCTTCTTCATTTGATGAATAATACCACTTTCGGTCACCACGATAAATTCTTTATGCTCACTCTCTTTGCTAAATCGAAGGAGTTGACTCGTGCTTCCAATAAAGTCCGCAATATCTAAAATCGGCTTCTCACATTCAGGGTGGGCAATGATTTTTGCTTCTGGGAAAACTTCTTTCAGCTTAATGATTTTCTCTAAGGAAAAGATCTCGTGCACCATACATGAGCCGTCCCATAATACCATTTCCCGATTCAATTCTTTCTGCAACCAGGCACCTAAATTGCGATCAGGAGCGAAGATGATTCCAGTATCTTCTGGCACACTTTGTACACAGAATTTCGCATTACTAGAAGTACAAATAATGTCGGTTTGCGCTTTAATTGCCGCTGTACAGTTGATGTAAGAAATCACCACATGATCTGGATATTTGGCTCGGAATGCAGCAAATTCATCGGGCGGACAACTATCTGCCAAAGAACAACCCGCTTTTAAATCTGGAAGGACTACTTTCTTTGTAGGATTGAGGATTTTTGCAGTTTCTGCCATAAAGTGAACACCAGCAAAAACAATCATTTCCGCATCGGTTTCCTTGGCTTTTTGTGCTAATCCTAAACTATCTCCGATATAATCGGCAACGTCTTGGATATCGGCTTCTTGATAGTAATGCGCTAGAAGAATGGCATTTTTTTCTTTCTTAAGTTTTTCAATTTCTTCAAACAAGTCTAAGGTAGGATCAATTTCTACATCTAAAAATCCAACCGAACTAATATTTTTTTGTGCAGTTTCTAACGCAATCATTGGTGCTAATAATTATTAGTTATTATAAAATTATTCTACTATCATTATTATTAGTAGCGTGTATAAGTTAGTAGCTTATCAAAATTAAGCTTGTCTAATAAAGTAACAACATTTGTACCTAAATAATTCACACAAAACCCACATCTTTCTATACTGTAAATGAACAACTTAACAATTTCTTTACAAAATGTATACAACCTTAATGTTGGTTCTTTACAAAACAAAGTGCGTTTGTAAGTCCTTTTTTAGTGTGGAAGGAAAGGCAATTTACAAACGCTTATTAAATAAATTTTATTCTAATATAAAGCCTGTCGGAGGACTTGAATATACAAATTGATTTGTCAGCTTTTTATTAACAGTTTCTTAACAAAAAAGTAGGGTGATCGAGATTTGACTATCAGCTACTTATAGAATTGTTTGGCTTTAATTTCTTGCAAAACCTCATCTCTTACTAAATAACGTATTGATTTTCCTTCTTTTATACTTGCACGAATATATGTAGCTGAAATGTGCATAAGTGGAGCGTCCACTAAAGTCACCGAAGTATGGTCGTGAAAATCAGTCGATAAGCTATCTGGTCTGTTGTATGCATAAATGTGGTAATGTTCCAAGATGGCTTCATGATTTTTCCATTTATGGAAGTGTTCTAAGTTATCGCTACCCATAATGAGGCTAAACTCAAAATTTGCCCCTTGCTGCTCTTCTAAATATGTTAGCGTATCAATAGTATAAGAAGGTTTGGGTAAACTAAATTCTACATTAGATGCTTTAAAGGCGATCTGATCTTCAATAGCCAGCTCTACCAATCGAAGTCGGTCGACTTCATTGAGTAAATTCTTTTTCTTTTTGAATGGGTTTTGAGGCGAAACCACAAACCAAACTTGATCTAGTGAAGTATGCTCAAGCATCGAGTTGGCAATAATTAAATGCCCAATATGAATAGGATTAAACGACCCAAAGAATAAGCCGACTTTCTTTTTTTGCTTTTCAGCCATAGGCCTAAAATTACAAAGTAAAGCTTATCGACTGTAATTAAAGAAGCTGAGTATAAATTCAGTTTCCTCTCCTCCGTTTCTTATATTAATCTTTCGTTTTTCGATACTTTC
>JAHQVX010000062.1 GCA_019634125.1 Saprospiraceae bacterium | reverse complement strand
GTATGGTTTTCCGTTGTAGGTGTATCCATCACAAGCGATGAGGACTTTGGGTTCAATTTGTTTAAAACGATCCACAATGCTTTCTACCCCGAAATCGGGCGAGCAAGAACTCCAAATCATGCCTTGGCTACATGCGGCTAAGAATGCGATGCTTGCTTCCGGAATATTTGGCATGTAGCCCACAACGCAATCACCGGCTTGCAAGCCCCATTCTCGGAATGCAGCCGCCAGCGAAGCTGTGCGGCTTTCTACTTCAGCCCAACTCAGCTCGCAAGCCTCACAATTCTCTGTCTTGTAAATAATTGCAGGAGCATCCGCATGTTTCCGAGCAAAAATATGCTCGGCATAATTCAAGGTCGCCCCATTAAACCACTTCGCACCGGGCATTTTCTTAGTATCCAATACTTGCTTGTAAGGAGTATGGCTAATTACTTCGAAGTAATCCCAAATGCTTTCCCAAAACCGCTCGATATCTGTAACACTCCACTTCCAGATTTCTTCATAATTATCAAAGGTTATCCCTTGTTCATGACGAAGCCAAGCCGCGTACTTCGCTAAATTGCTTTCATTCACGAAGTCATCCGTAGGTGTCCAAAGCAGTTTGGGTAAGTTTTGCATGGCCTAAAGTTATACATTCATGCCTTTTCCAAAAACCAAAATGTAGCACATCCATCATCCATTTGTTCTTAATACAAATCAAACGCTATGAAACATACACTTCTACTCTTTTCTTTTACGGTTATTGCATTAGTTAGCCACAGTCAAGGCTATCAATATGAACCGAGTGCTGAATTCCCTTATGGGCAAATCAATCCTGAAGCCCCAGCAGAACTCAGTGATTGGGCGCCACTTATAGGAAAATGCAATTGTACCTCCGAAGTTCGAAATAAAGAAGGGAACTGGGATGGCCCTACCGATATGCAATGGGTGTTTAAATACATCATGAACGGCATGGCTGTGCAGGATTTGACTTTAAAGGCAGATGGAAATCACTCTGGATCTATTCGTCAGTATAATGTGGATAGCACGAAATGGTACGTACACTATTTCGCTTCAAATACGCCAACAGCAACACTTTCTAGCTGGGAAGGCACAAAGCATGAAGATGGGAATATTGTACTCTACAGAGATCAAACGGCACCCAATGGCATGGAAGGCTATTTTCGATTGACCTTTTCTAATATTTCAACTGCAGGATTTAATTGGGTTGGAGAATGGGTAAACAAAGCAGAAACAATAACTTATCCAACTTGGCGTATAGTGTGCACGAAAGAAGAATAATCTCCCTACTTTTGCCCTCAAATTTTGAGCGTGAGTTACACCGTTGCTATAGTTGGGAGACCTAATGTTGGAAAGAGTACACTTTTTAATCGGCTTATTGGCGAAAGAAAGGCCATTGTTGATGATCAAAGTGGAGTAACTCGTGACCGGCATTATGGCGAGAGTGATTGGAATGGTAAGACCTTCAATGTCATCGATACTGGAGGGTTTGTGCCGAATAGTGATGATGTATTTGAGAAAGCGATTCGAGAGCAAGTTCAAATTGCAATTGATGAGGCGGATGCGATCATTTTCGTGGTAGACGTATTAACGGGAATCACTGATTTAGATGATGCGGTAGCACATCTGCTCAGAAAAACCGGCAAGCCGGTTTTTCTAGCCGTCAACAAAGTCGATAACCAAAAACGACAAATCGATGCCGCAGAATTTTATGGCCTGGGCTTCGAAAATCAATTTAACATTTCTTCCATCTCTGGATCAGGCTCGGGTGAAATTTTGGATGCATTAGTCGCGCACATTCCCCTTGATGAAGATGGCGAAGAAGAAAATAGAATCCCTCGTATAGCTATTATTGGTCAACCCAACGTAGGCAAATCAAGTTTAACTAATGCCCTACTCGATGAAGAGCGTAATGTAGTCACCGATATCGCAGGAACTACTCGAGATAGCATTCACACCCACTATACCAAATTCGACAAAGACCTTATTCTTATTGACACAGCGGGTGTTCGTAAGAAAAGTAAAGTACACGAGAACTTAGAGTTTTATTCGGTAATTCGAGCTATTAAAGCCATTGATGATTCCGATATTGTTCTCTTGATGATCGATGCTCAATTTGGAATGGAAATGCAAGACTTAAAGCTTTATGGTCTAGCACGCAAAAAGAAACGAGGCGTAGTTGTGGTAGTGAATAAATGGGACCTTATTGACAAGAGTACCAATACCGCTCGAGATTTCGAAGCCAATATCCGCGAACGCTTAGCGCCAGACAATGATGTACCCGTGGTATTTGTTTCTGTTCATGAGAAACAACGGGTGTTAAAAGCCTTAGATAAAGCCATGGAAGTGTATGAAAATAGAAGTAAACGCATCCCCACTTCTGAGTTGAATGAAATCATGTTAGAAGCAATATCGAAGAATAGACCTCCTTCTTACCACGGTTCTTACATCCAAATCAAGTATGTGACTCAGCTGCCTACAGACCGACCTCAATTTGCCTTTTTCTGCAACCATCCGAAGTATGTAAAGCAGCCTTACAAGAATTACTTAGAGAACCAACTTCGGGAACATTTCGACTTTACGGGAGTTCCTATTGACATATTTATGCGGGAGAAGTAAAATACTGCTTAGCCGCCAACTAGTTTATCCCAAGCAGCGCGACTTTCTTCATCCATGTCTTCTGGTTTGTTGTACGCCGCTTCTACTACAAGAGTAGATGATGTTTCTGCACCAACAGGCACAGAAAAATCGGCTTGATAGCCAAAATAGGTGACTTTCCCTGTTTTAATTAAGGCCATCCATACTGTTTTAATTACTGAGATTTTCTTAGGTGGAAATGTCAGCACAGTAGTTCGTTTTTCAGTAAATGCCTGCGATACCACTTCCTCATAACGACTTCCAATGGTGTTCACCACCTTACTTTCAAAGCCCACATTGGCGCCTACTTTAGCCCCTTTAATGGTTCCACCAATCTTTCCTCCAATTTTCCAGCTTTGACTGTCTTCTTTTGATTCTGATTCTGTCATGCTTTTGGAAAACGCTTTATAAAATTCAGTAGTGACTTCTTCTTCGCGACTACCCCGCTCTGTTCTACGATCTACAAATTGAATCGTGACCATTCTCCGTTCTTCTGTAGGAAGCTCGGAGACATGGATGGCAGCTTTAGAGGCTTTGCCCTTCGAATCAACAATAAAATGATTGTCGTGGGTGTAGATTTCACCAGGATCAAGAATTGTTGTGTAATTATTAATACCAAGAGATTTCCAATCTCGGGCTATTTGGAGTTTATACTTGGGGAAAGAATCGTCTCGCCAGCCTTTGGTGGTATTTGCTGGAATCTCCCCTTTGGCTAATGCAATAGCATAAGTAGTGTCTTTCGGTTTATACGACCACCACCAAATGGGTTTGGAGTAATTGTTTTTGATTTGCATGTTCTGGGTTTAGATCTTTAAAATACGATTTAAATCAAAACCCGATCATTGAAGGCTATTCTAAAAGTCGCCAACTAAAGCCGCCAGAATAAAAATTGTAGCGCTCAGAAATGCCAGATCCAAAAGAGAGGTCAAATTGAAAATTAGAATTCAGTAAATACGTAAATCCCGCATCAGCATTAGTGGTTAGGTTATCGAATTCTGGCACATCTCCGAAAACTTCTCCAAAGAAACCAAGTTATTCCGTTGAATTTGCCTGTGTTTATTTTCAAAATTTTCCAGTTAGTTTTACGTCAACAAATTTTTACATGGAAAAGAAACGCGGAAAAATACAAGATCGCATTGATGAGGCGCTATTGGAACAACGAAAGGTATTCCTTTGGGGAATGGTTGACGATAAGAGTGCCAAGCATGTGATTGATCGGTTATTGTTTTTAGATTCGATTAGTAACGACGAAATCCAATTAGTGATTAACAGTCCAGGAGGTTACGTCACTTCTGGCATGAGCATGTACGATACGATTAAGTCTGTGAAGAGTCCAGTAAGTACTGTATGTTCCGGCCTCGCTGCTTCTATGGGATCTTTATTGTTATCGGCAGGCGAGAAAGGGCGTCGTTTTGTACAGCCTCATGGTCGTGTGATGATTCACCAACCCAGTGGTGGCGCACAAGGTCAGGCGTCAAATATTGAAATTCAAGCGAAGGAAATTATCAAAATTCGGGAGATTAGTGCGCGAATTTTAGCGGAGAATTGTGGTCAGGATTTCGATAAAGTAATGAAGGATTTCAACCGCGACTTTTGGATGAATGCAGAAGAAAGTGTGGCTTATGGCATTGTAGATGCAGTGATTTAATCACAAATAATACTCAGCGCAAACCCACCCCAAAGGGGTGGGTTTTTTATTGGAACCCAACTCCAATTTCTGCTGTTTAATTACTAACTACGTACTTATGACAAATGCTTTAATCGCCAACCGAAAATCGGTTTTCCCACAACACTTCATTCAAAAAGCCATACCTCCATCTATCATTACCCAAGTGTTACGGCATGCTGAATTTGCGCCGACACACCGAATTACAGAACCCTGGCGCTTTGTAGTCTTTCATTCTGACAGTGCCAAGGAACATCTAGCTACGTTCATGCAAAGTGACTACAAGGCCAACACTACTCCAGATAGTTTCAATACATTGAAATTCGAAAAGAAAAAAGAAAAGGTCATACGAAGCGGTGCCGTCATAGCGATTGTAATGAAAGATGTCGGAAAAGTCCCCCAGTGGGAGGAGGTTGCAGCCACCGCCATGGCTGTTCAAAATATCTGGTTATCGTTAAGCGAATTTGAGCTTGGGGGCTATTGGAGTAGTCCAAAAAGCGCTTTAGAAAATGCAAATCAAGTCATAGATTTAGGCGAAGACGAACATTGTATGGGCTTCTTTTACTTAGGCTATTACACCGAGCACGAACGCCACCGAGTGCGCACACCTATTGAAGAAAAAATTGCTTGGAAATAACTACAACGACTGTGCAATTAACTCGGCCAAATCGTAAACAGCGATATCTTCCTGTTTTTCTTTTGACTTGACCCCATCGGTCATCATAGTATTACAGAATGGACACGACACTGCAATTACAGATGGTTGTACTTCTAAGGCTTGTTCTGTACGTTCCATGTTAATGCGTTTGTCGCCTGGCTCATCCTCTTTCCACATTTGTGCACCACCTGCACCACAACAAAGTCCTTTACTTTTTGTGGCTTTCATTTCTACTAACTCCGCATCTAAGGCCGCTAATACCGATCTAGGTGCTTCGTAAATAGCATTCGCCCGACCAAGGTAACAGCTATCATGGAACGTAATTCGCTTGCCTTTAAAGGCACCGCCTTCAACTGCGAGCTTGCCCTCATTGATCAAACTTTGAAGGAAAGAACTATGGTGCATCACTTCATAGCTACCACCCAGCTTAGGGTATTCATTTTTAAGCACATTAAAACAATGCGGGCAGGCCGTAACAATTTTCTTCACCTCATAGCCATTCATCACCATGATATTTTGCTGAGCCAGCATTTGGAATACAAACTCATTCCCTGCTCTACGCGCAGGATCACCTGTACAACTCTCCTCTGTGCCTAAAACCGCAAAATCGATTCCCACATGATTTAAAATCTCTACAAATGATCGGGTTACTTTCTGAGCACGCTGATCGAAACTGCCCGCGCATCCTACCCAAAATACGACTTCAGGAGATTTCCCTTCGGCCATTAGCTGTGCCATCGTTGGCACATTTAGTAATTTGTCTTCCATAGTTCTAGTTGTCCTTAGAAAGGTATCGTTCTTTCAAAATATTTAAATGATGTTGGCGATGTCCAGCAATCACATAGCCCAAAGCTTCTACACTCATTTCTACCCCACTCGCTTTGCCAACAATAGTTAGTTGAGGAGTTGCAAACCCATCATACAACCAACCTGTGCCGTCCATTACGGCCTTAAATTCTTCCTTAATTCCTGCAAATTCCCGCTCATCAAAGTTGCCTTCTTGAATGTATTGATCTTGATCAAAGCCGTATAAATCCATCTTATCGCCTCTACTCCATCGTAATGCCCGATAAGCAAAAACACGTTCCGAATCTATTAGGTGTCCGAATAATTCTGCGATTGTCCATTTCCCTTCTGCATAGGCAAAACCCGACTGTTCATCGTAAAGTTCAGAAAAGATTTCCAAAACCCGCTCAAAAGTCATTCCCAATGCTTCATGGACACTTTCTGCTTCAATTTTTGCAACGTAGCCTTGATAATAGGCAGGAACTTGTTCTAATATTTCTTTATTGGTCATACTTAACTTTCTTCGGTCCACTTCATTCGATCATCCGGACTAAACTGCCACGGAGCGAAATTATTTTCCATGCTGGTGAACATGGTATTCCATTCCCCTGGCGTACCCGCTTCTTCCATAGCCACATATCTACGCATTTTTAGGATGATATCGAGTGGGTTAATATTTACCGGACATTCCTGCACACAAGCATTACATGTGGTACAAGCCATTAACTCTTCCTTGGTAACATAATCACCATAAAGGCTTTTCCCATCGGGTTCTCCGGAGTTATTTTTACCGATCTCCTCAATACGATCTCTCGTATCCATCATGATTTTAC
>JAHQVX010000061.1 GCA_019634125.1 Saprospiraceae bacterium | reverse complement strand
GTACTATTTTATACACGGAAGTAGATGTTTTTGATGGGAAGATCAATGCGATTTACAGTGGTTATGAAGTAGAATTAGATTACGATTCGTTTTCTACGGCAATTCAGGCGGCGAGTGCTGCCAGTATTAATACGGAGCATATTTTCCCACGTAGCATGGGTGCAGAGCTATTTCCGGCGTTGTCTGACATGCACCATATTATTCCAGCACTATCTTCGGTGAATTCTGCCCGAAGCAACTTCCGCTTTGCGGAAGTTGCCGACAACCAAACCGATAAGTGGTACCTCGGCACTCAACAAAGTAATTCCATACCTACTTCAAATATCAACGACTGGTCTGAGTTAGATGAAGGAACTGCTTGGGAGCCGCGTGAAATACGTAAAGGGGATATTGCACGTGCCGTTTTCTACTTTGTTGTTATTCACAACGATACAGCCAACGCCGCGTTTTTTAATCAAATGCGTGACACCCTTTTAGACTGGCATGCTCAAGATCCAGTAGATGATCGAGAGCAAACGAGAAATGATCGAATAAAAGCCAATCAAGGAAACGATAATCCGTTTATTATTGATAGTACATTGGCCGAACGCCTATTCAACTAAAGCCGCTTCAGCTTCCGCTGGTTCTAGCTCCGATTTCACTTCATCTTTTTCCACCTTTAGGTTTTCAATGATGAATTTCTGACGAGCAGGCGTGTTTTTGCCCATGTAGTATTGTAGTAATTCTTTTACGTTTACTTCGGGAGTAATGATAACTGGCTCTAAACGGATATCTTCCCCAATAAACTGCTCAAACTCATCTGGAGAAATTTCTCCAAGTCCCTTAAATCGAGTAATCTCAGGATTTTTTCCCAGCTTATTCATGGCTGCTTGCTTCTCAGATTCAGAATAGCAGTAGATGGTTTCCTTCTTATTACGGACACGGAATAAAGGAGTTTCTAACACATAAATATGCCCTTGCTTGACCAAATCTGGGAAAAACTGCAAGAAAAACGTCAAGATCAGCAAGCGAATATGCATGCCATCTACATCGGCATCGGTAGCAATAACCACTTTATTATAGCGTAAGCTTTCAATGCCTTCTTCGATGTTCAAAGCATGTTGCAATAAATTGAATTCCTCATTTTCATACACGACTTTCTTGGTGAGTCCAAAACAGTTCAAAGGCTTACCACGAAGACTGAACACTGCTTGTGTATCTACATTCCGAGCTTTCGTTAAACTTCCACTGGCACTATCTCCCTCGGTAATGAATATCGTACTCTCTTGATTGTTTTCTTTTTTCTCGTCGGTGTAATGGGTTCTACAATCTCGAAGTTTCTTGTTGTGCAGGTTGGCTTTCTTAGCTCTTTTATTGGCCAATTTACGAATGCCAGCCATGTCTTTACGTTCCCGCTCAGATTGCTGAATTCGCTTCAATAATGCTTCGGCAGCATCTGGATTTCGATGTAGAAAGTTATCGAGCTTCTCTTTTACAAAATCATTTATAAAGCCTCGAAGCGATCTTCCTCCTGGCTCCATTTCAGTTGACCCTAATTTAGTCTTCGTTTGAGATTCGAAAACTGGCTCTTGAACACGTATACTGATGGTTGCAACAATGGAAGCTCGTACATCTTGCGGTGTAAAATCCTTTTTATAGAATTCACGCACTGTTTTCACAATGGCTTCTTTAAAAGCCGTTAAATGTGTTCCTCCCTGGGTCGTGTTTTGACCATTGACAAAGGAATAATATTCTTCACCATATTCATTGTGGTGAGTGAAGCCAATTTCAATGTCTTCTCCACTTAAGTGAACAATCGGATAACGTAAATTTTCTGGCTTGGTTTTCCGTTCAAGTAAGTCGAGTAAACCCCGCTTGGAATAATAGCGTTGACCATTTAAATAAATGCTCAACCCTGCATTTAAATAAGCATAATTCCAAAGTAAATCTTCTAAGTACTCGGGGCGAAATTTAAAGTTCTTAAAAATGGTTTCGTCGGGGCGAAACGTCATTTTTGTACCGTTGCCTTCATCGGTTTTTGCAACACGAGCATTATTGGTGATTTCTCCTTTTTCGAACTCTGCCAATTTCGTTTTTCCGTCTCGAAAAGACTCCACCTTAAAGTAATTGGACAAGGCATTTACCGCTTTTGTTCCAACGCCATTTAAACCAACAGACTTCTTAAATGCTTTCGAGTCGTACTTCCCACCCGTATTGATCTTTGATACACAATCAACAACCTTTCCTAATGGAATACCTCGCCCAAAGTCACGAACAATGACTCGATGGTCCTCTACAATTACATCAATACGCTTACCATGGCCCATAACATACTCATCAATGGAGTTGTCAATAATTTCCTTCAGTAATACGTAAATACCATCATCTTTCGATGAACCATCTCCGAGCTTCCCGATGTACATACCAGGTCTAAGTCGCATGTGCTCTTTCCAATCGAGCGACCGTATATTATCTTCAGTATAAGTAACTTGCTGTTGATTCTCTGCCATATCTAATCTTCCTCTAAGTCCTAAAAATAGTGAATGGAAAAGGCTTTACATGGTGAAGCCCGCCTAGGTTTTCCACATTGAGGGGAAAAACTAATTCGCTTACAAACTTGTACTTTTCTAGTGAATAATTGCTATGCGCAAACAACACTTGCCTCATAAGACTTGTATTGTGTGTAAACGCCCTTTTGCTTGGCGAAAGAAATGGGCGAAAGATTGGGAGCAAGTGAAGTTCTGTAGTGAACGATGCAGGCGAAACAAAAAACAACTATGAATAAACATTACGTTATAATTGGAGGCAGCTCAGGAATTGGTTTTAAAACAGCGGAATTGCTTCAATTACAAGGACACCAAATCAGTATCTTTTCTAGGAATAATACCATTCCCACTGGTACAAATCATTTCACACTAAATGTATTAGACGAAACGATTGATGTTCCTTTTGACCAGCCCGTAGATGGCTTGATCTATTGCCCAGGAAGCATTAACCTTAAGCCCTTCTCTTCGCTAAAACTTAAAGATTTCGAGCAAGACTATGCTATAAATGTTTTAGGTGGTGTGAAGACTATTAAAGCATTCTTGCCTTTACTCAAGAAAAGCGCTTCCGCTTCCATCGTATTGTTTTCTACGGTAGCCGTTCAAACAGGATTACCTTACCATACCAGTATCAGTGCTGCGAAAGGCGCTGTAGAGGGACTAACTAGAAGCTTGGCTGCGGAGTTTGCACCGAAAATTCGAGTGAATTGCATTGCGCCTTCTTTGGTGGAAACGCCATTAGCAGGCAGGTTGTTGAGTAATGAGCGTCAGCAAGAAAGCGCCAAAGAACGACATCCACTCAAAGCATTTGGTCAGCCCGAAGACATCGCCGAAATGGCGGCCTTTCTCATTTCAGAGAAAGCCAAATGGACGACAGGTCAAATCTTTCATATCGATGGTGGCTTGTCAAGTTTAAAGGTTTAGGATGTTTGTTGGCATTGATTATGGCTCGAAGTTGGCTGGTACTACCGTAATTTGCTATGAGCAAGATGGAATGCTCTATTTTGTGCAAAGTGAGAAAAAGCACAATGCAGATGAATTGATTCTACGATTTGTCCGGGAACATCATCCAAGCGCTATTTTCTTAGATGCGCCATTAAGTCTACCCAAAGCCTACTTTGGGAAAGGAGAAGACTTTTTTTATAGGGCAGCTGACCGGGCGACTAGAGCGATGTCGCCCATGTTTATTGGCGGGTTAACAGCTCGAGCTATGCGTTTACACCATCAGCTTTCAGCTGATGGTGTGACCTTTTACGAGGCCTACCCTGCGGGTTTGGCCAACTTCCTCCAACTAAAACCGAAAGGCTATAAAGTCGGGAAAACACCGGAAGAAGCACTCATTAAAGCCCTCTGCGCACAATTCTCCATCGAATTAGCCCGCTTACCCGTAAACTGGCATCAATTCGACTCTTTACTCGCTTATATTATTGGACTTAGGCATTCTACCAACACTGCACAAGTGCTTGGAAATCGTGACGAAGGACTGATCTATTTCTAATGCAAAAACGCTACACTACCCTGCGCCTCATTTTAGGCGATCAGCTCAACGAAAACCACAGCTGGTTTGAATCTCCCTCTGAGGAAGTACTCTACGTGCTCTTAGAAATGCGTCAAGAAACCGATTATGTGCGGCATCATATCCAAAAAGTAGTGGCCTTCTTCCAGGCTATGCGTTTATTTGGTGAGCGGCTGCAACAACTCGGCCATGAAGTATTGTATATTTCATTAGATGATGGAGGAAATAAGCATTCATTAACAGAGCATTTACAACAACTTATCGAGCAATTCGCCATTCAACGCTTTGAGTATCAGCTGCCTGATGAATACCGACTTGACGAACAACTCCGGCTGTTTTGTGCATCCCTGTCAATTCCTTCAGGTTCAACAGAAACCGAGCATTTCATGACTTCGAGAACAGATTTAGCACAGCATTTTGAAGGAAAAAAAACCTTTATAATGGAGTCGTTTTATCGGAAAATGCGTCGCCAATTTGATGTACTCATGGATGGAGATCAACCTGTTCAGGGCAAATGGAATTTCGATCATGAAAATCGAAAAAAACTACCAAAAGACCATCAGCCCACTTCACCGATTTTCTTTCGAAGAGATGTGTCGAAGATCGTGGAAATGCTTGAACATCAAGGAGTTTACACGGTTGGGAAGATTGATTCCCAGTACTTCACTTGGCCATTAACGCGGGAAGAAGGTGTACAAACCTTGGATTACTTTTTGGAAGAGCTTCTTCCCTTATTCGGTAAATATCAAGATGCCATGTCGACTTCCAGTTGGTCGGTCTACCACTCCAGGTTGTCTTTTTGTTTAAATAGTAAGCTGTTAAGTCCGCTCGAAGTTGTGCAAACAGTAGAAGCGAAATGGCGTGCCCATCCAGATCATGCCGACATTGCACAAGTAGAAGGCTTTATTCGGCAAATTATTGGTTGGCGAGAATATATGCGTGGCATATACTGGGCAAAGATGCCTAACTATTCAACGTTGAACTACTTCAATCATGACCGTAGGCTACCCGATTGGTTTTGGACAGGCAACACCAAAATGAACTGTTTGAAGCATGCTATTCAGCAATCTCTTGATTATGCCTATGCCCATCATATTCAACGCTTAATGGTTACAGGCAATTTCGCCTTACTGGCAGGAATTCATCCCGATGAGGTAGATGATTGGTATTTAGGCATTTACATCGATGCCATAGAATGGGTAGAAATCACAAATACACGAGGAATGAGCCAGTTTGCCGACGGTGGGATTGTGGGTACAAAGCCTTATGTTTCTTCGGCCAATTACATCGATAAGATGAGTAATTATTGCGGGTCGTGTTTTTATAAAAAGAAAGAAAAGTTAGGCGATGAAGCTTGTCCGTTCAATAGTTTGTATTGGCATTTTTACGATCGGCATCGGGAGAAGTTGGGTAAAAACCCTCGAATTGGGATGATGTATCGCTTGTGGGATAAGCAAAGTAAGGAGCAGCAACTGGCGATATTAGAGCAAGCTGAAAAAAACTTGAAAAAAGTCGACGAATTGTGAAAACCAAGCCATGCTTTCAATTGTAATTGAAATGTATGAAAAAAGGTATTGTTTGGTTCCGCAACAATTTAAGGTTGCATGATAATGAGGCGCTATCGCAAGCGATAGCGCAATGCGACGAGATTATTCCAGTATTTGTATTCGACACCCGTCAATTCCGAAAAGATGTTTGGGGCCACAGCAAAACCGGCCCCTTCCGGGGCCGGTTTCTATTCGAGACCGTAAAAGCCCTCAAGAATGCGTTGCAAGAAAAAGGCAGTGATTTAATTATTCAAACAGGTAAGACGGAGGAAGTGCTTCAAAAATTAGTGACTCAGTATGAAGCACAGCACATCTTCGCACCCAAGGCATATACCAGCGAAGAAATCGAAATTGAAGAAGCTGTACATCGCTTTTCGGAGATCCATTTCTACCACACCACCACGATGGTGCACCCAGCAGATCTCCCCTTTTACGTAGCTTATCTCCCCGATATCTTCACGCAATTCCGAAAAGCAGTAGAAAAACAAGCCCCTATTCGAAAAGAAATTCCTGAACCCGATCAAATTTCTTCCCCAGAAATAGTGCCTACTTCCCTGCCTAAAGAGCAATTCTTCCTCGCCAAGCCACTCCCAAAAGACCATAGAGCGGCGATTGATTTCAAAGGCGGAGAAGCGGAAGGTTTAAAGCGACTCCAGCATTATGTTTGGGAGACAGAAAGCATTGCCACCTACAAGAAAACTCGAAATGGCCTGATTGGAGCGGATTACAGTAGTAAGTTCTCTGCTTGGCTGGCAAACGGCGCGCTTTCAGCGCGCCGGATATACTGGGAAATCAAAAAATTTGAGAAAGAAATCACTAAAAACCAATCTACGTACTGGCTCATATTTGAATTACTATGGAGAGACTATTTCCAATTTATCGCTATGAAACATGGAAACCGGATCTTCCATTCTTCTGGGTTGAAAACCCAGAAGAAAATCACTTCCCAAAATGAGGAAATTTTTGAAAAATGGAAAAACGGTAAAACTGGAGATGACTTTGTTGACGCCAACATGATTGAAATCCAGCAAACTGGTTTTATGAGCAATCGGGGCAGACAAAACGTAGCTTCCTTCCTCGTCCACGATCTAGGTATCGATTGGCGAATGGGCGCATCTTATTTTGAAAGTCAACTTATTGATTATGATCCGTGCTCTAATTACGGAAATTGGCTTTATGTATCTGGAATAGGTAACGACCCTAGGCCTGGCCGCAAGTTCAATACTAAATTGCAAGCCAATAAGTATGATCAGGACGGAACTTACAGAGAAATGTGGTTAGAAAAACCTGTTGGTGCCTAATGTATGCAGACTTTATTGAGTTGAACGGTGACCTACCAGGTGAAATGCACGCCTACCTTGGCGGAAAATTCACTTTCTGGGAGCGCATTAAATCCGGAGGAACAGGTTCCCCAAAATTGGTGTATTGTGCTGGAAATTCGTTGCTAGATGTTGCCGCAGATATGAATCCGGATTTAAACTTCTCGAATATTGAACTTTTCCCAAATGGCTTGGTCATTCGATTGTATAAAGTGAATAAAATGGTCGCTGTTGCTATTCGGAAAGAGGAAATTCAATCCATCAATACCTATTCGGAGATTTTACATCCGGGCGCTAATTATTTCAACATTAAACTGAAAGCACCTAATCGGACTCAACAGATTACTTTTGAAGTTTTAGCCAATGCAGAAAGACCATTTACTCGATTCCTTAAACATGCTTGGTTCAAGTGTTTTCAAATTGAGCACTTACAAATGATTTAAACCAACAATTCCATAAAAAAGGGTAATTTCATAAAACAATCCAAAACATGAGTGCCCGATATGTTCACGGTTATGATGCTACCGAGCAAGAACGCCTCCTATTACAAGCCGGCTTCTTGGAAAATATGGTTCACGCCTCGTTAGATTTATCTGCTGTAAATCGATTGCTTGAAGTGGGATGCGGTGTAGGTGCACAAACCCTCATCTTACTCAAGAAGTACCCACACTTAAAGATTACGGCCATAGATCGAGAGTGGAAACAAATCGAAAAAGCCAAACAAAATCTCAAACCCTATCCCGAATTCGAACATCGGGTAGAATTCCTGCAAGCAGACATACACAACTTTAATCCAGATCGACTCTATGATGGCATCTATTTTTGTTGGGTGTTAGAACATGTTCATTCCCCGAAAAATGTATTAGCTGCATCCAAAAAATTACTACAACACGGTGGCCAAATCTTTGCTTCGGAAGTCTTTCACCCATCGTTCTATATCTACCCAGAAAATGAGTACATCAAGCAATTTTGGGATGCCTTTGCCGACCTCCAACGAGATATGGATGGAGATCCAGATATTGGTGTAAAGCTGGGTTCGTATCTCTTCGACCTAGGTTTTACAGACATTAACACATACAATATTGGCCAATATTGGGACAAACGCCATCCTAAAGAAAGAGCGGTATTTGTTGATTATTTCAAAGATCTCACATTTACTGCAAAAGATGCCCTCTTAGAAAGCGAAATGATTGATTTAAACTTGGTGGAACGTACGGCACATGCCTTCGATAGTTTACGCGATGATGAAGATGCCATCATTTATTATCGAGGCTTTCAAGCCACGGCAAAACATGTAGTACTGTAGTTGGAATGAAGTAAAATTGATTCTGCCGCTATCAATGCTCTTGCGAAGGCGTCTATGGTGTTCTGTAGAAAAGGAAACCCCCTCGGCTTTGCCGAGGGGGTTTCCCATCGAATAAACAAAAAACTATCTATTTCTCGATAGTATGCTCAAATACTTTACCATCAGTAGATACGACCACTTTGTAGCTGCCTGAAGGTAAGTTTTCCATGCTATAAATTCGCCCAATGTTGTTTGTTCCAACAATGGTGTCTGTCATCAACGACGAATCATCATTATCATATACATTCACTCGAAGTCGTGCTACACGATCAACAGAAAGCGCATTTACATAAATGAACTCGCCTTTAGTGGTTACAGTTGGCTTTAATAAATCAAACGAACGAGCCGCCGATACATTTACGGACTTCCCTTCAATTACAATTGGGAATTCCTGAATACGATCTGCATCTTCTAATTGAAGCACATAATTTCCATTATCTAGAAAATGTACATCAAAACGCGTTGAGAAATGACTTTTCCCAGCCACATCTTTGCTGTAAAACGTAGTCCCTTCATCCGACTTCAGTGAAATCGTAAAATCCTGAGTGGCATTGGCAATCACTAAGTCAAAAGTCATACCTTCGTTTACAATAACGCGGGCAGAACCTGTTAAAGCCATTGCTTCTAAAGCTCCAACTAGTGCTAGTCCTAATACTATTGTTTTAATCCATGTTTTCATAACCAGTAGTTTTATAAATTTACAAAACAAAGCTAAGTGTAAATAAAACACTATGGTTGTGTTCGCTTACCCAAATTGTGTGCTATTTTACCATAATGGGTAGTGCTTACTCAAAAGAGTGTCTATTATACACATTAGCATATAACTTGAACGCATGAAATCGGCAAAACCAACATTGGAAAAGATCAGTAAGAATTTTGGAAGTTCTTTTACTGTTCGTCAGTTTAGCCAGACACGAACCAGCGATGAGAAATTTTGGCATTTTCATCCCGAGATTGAGTTGGTCTACTTACCAGAAGGGAGTGGGAAACGGCACATTGGGAATCATTTATCGTATTTCACTAATGGTGACTTGGTGCTGATTGGCTCGAACCTTCCCCATTCGGGATTTTCGGACCGTTTGTCGGGAATTAAAGCAGAAACCGTCATTCAAGTATTGCCCGATTTTTTAGGCGCTGATTTTTTAAATACACCCGAAATGAAGTCGATTCAGCAGCTTTTCGATCGGGCCCGACTTGGAATTTCATTCCAAGGCGAACTCAAAGACCTTATGGGTAAAGAAATTATCGATTTAATTGATCAAGACCCGTTCGAGCGCTTGATCAACTTGCTTTCCATTCTCCACCAGTTGGCTATTTCAACGGATTATCAATTGTTAAATGTAGAACACATGGTCTTGGAAGTCGATGTGCAAGACAACCAACGTGTTAATGATATTTACCGATTTGTAAGTGAGCATTTTACTCGACCGATTGCCCTTGAAGAAATTGCAAAAGAAGTCAACCTCACCGTTCCATCATTTAGTCGCTACTTCAAAAAACTAACCGGCAAAACCTTCACCCAATTTGTAAATGAATACCGAATCGTACATGCTACGAAGCTGTTGGCTGAACAACCTATGAGCATCAGTGAAGTCAGCTTAGAAAGCGGCTTCAACAACTTCTCCCACTTCACGAAACAATTCAAAGCCTACACAGGAAAAAGTCCAAGCCAATACCGAAACGAACTAAAACAAATGGTTGGCGCTTCTACAGGCTCAGATTGACTCTAGTTGACTAGGCACTAGGTGATGAGTGAATAGTTATTCGTTAATTGGGAGTTTTCGCTTCAAAGACTTAGAATGCGTGACTATGAACTTAAGTCCAAAGCATGACGAATTCACTGTTTCACTGATATACTGATTCACTAATAACTAACTGCGTAGCAAACAAAAACAACTATCTGCAAAGCAGCCCAATTCATGTAACTTTAAAAAGTGAAGATTTTACTGACAGGCGCCACAGGTTATATTGGCAAGCGATTATTGGTCACACTTCGCGAACAAGATCATAGTATTGATTGTGTGGTTCGTGACCATCGGCGTTTTCCTATTGACCAGCAATGGCTCGATTCGAAAAAGGTACGCGTTATTGAAGCCGACCTGTTAGAAAAAACTACGTTAGATAAACTCGACAAAGATTATGATGTGGCGTTTTATCTCGTCCACTCCATGAGTGGAACGGGCGATTTCTCAGAGAAAGAACAGTTAATGGCCGAAAACTTTCGAGATTTTTTAAACAGCTCCGCCATCCAACAATGTATTTATTTAAGTGGTATTGTGAATGAAAAGGAGCTGAGCAAGCATTTAGAATCTCGTTTAAATACTGAAAAAATCTTATTAGAAAGTCAAGTCCCATTAACCACGTTACGGGCAGGTATTATCATTGGATCTGGAAGTGCTTCCTTCGAAATTATTCGAGATTTGGTGGAGAAATTGCCCGTCATGGTGACACCAAAATGGCTGAAAACCCGTTGTCAGCCCATTGCCATCAGAAATGTCATGCAGTATTTGCAAGGAGTGATGTTGCAAACAGAGACGTTTAATAAAAGTTTTGACATTGCAGGTCCCGACATACTTACGTATAAGGAGATGTTGTTGCAATACGCCAAAGTCCGAGGACTTTGGCGCGCCATCATTACCCTACCAGTAATGACTCCACGACTGTCTTCCTACTGGTTGTTCTTCGTCACCTCTACCTCCTACCGATTAGCGGTCAGCCTAGTCAACAGCATGCACATTGATGTGGTGGCCGAAGACAACGCCATAGAACCCATTGTACCTATTGAGAAAATTAGTTACATCAATGCATTAGAGATGGCTTTAGGACGCATTCAAGATAATGAGGTAGTGAGTAGTTGGAAAGATGCCGTAAGCAGTGGAATTGTAAACACCAACTATTCAGATTTCGTGAAAGTGCCCGTTGCCGGTTGCTTCAAGGATATTACCGAAGTGCCTTTCCCCAATGAATTTACCGATGAAGTCGTGCATAATTTATGGTGTATTGGCGGGGAGAACGGTTGGCATTCTCTAAACTGGGCCTGGCGACTTCGGGGCATTTTCGATAAGTTGATTGGCGGAGTTGGGCTCCGGAGAGGAAGACGAAACGCGGAAGAACTGGAACCCGGTGATCCGTTGGATTTTTGGAGAGTTTTGGTTGCAGACAAGCCCAACAAGCGCTTATTGTTGTTTGCAGAAATGAAATTACCAGGCGAAGCCTGGCTCGAATTTAAAGTAGATACTATTGGTGATGTACGCGTTCTCCGGCAAGAAGCCACCTTCCGACCAAAAGGGCTCGGTGGGCGCATTTATTGGTGGCTCATGTACCCGTTTCACCTGCTCATATTTCCACAAATGGCTAAAAGTATTGCCGAAATCAGAGATTAGCGCTGAAGCGTAGAATCAATCTTTGCCTTTAAATCTGTGGTCGCCTTCAATGCTTTTTCATAGCTAACTAACTGATTATACAACGAATATCGATTCGCAAAAGATAAATTCACAAACTCATTGGTTGCTAAAAAAGAATTGTCGCCAAAACGGGTACTTCCAGTAAATGAAATTTCTTTATTGATGTATGGATAGATAATAGTCCCGAATAGCCCAGTATGGGTGTTATCATAAAATTCTACTTCGTCATAAATCGTACTATATACTCTCGTAATATCTTGGCGTAGGTCAAAATCTTTAATCAAAGTCAAATCGCCAGAGTTGACTAAACTTTCGTAGGACGTTTTGGTAGGTAGAAACTCATTCACTTCAAATAAAGACATGACTTGCATAAAAATGGAATCGCCTTCATAATTCCCACGAATCAAGTTGTTATTGAGTTTCATGCTTTGACGAAAAGAGTAACGTGTCGTATCTGCTAGGTAATTCAGTTTTGCAATATCATCCTCCAAATCTGTAGTCATGCCTTGTAGGTATTGCTTGGTGAGTTTGCGATCTCCTTGACGTTCTTTCCAGCTTTGTAATTGAAAAGCAATCGTAATTCCTAATAGTATGCCGAGCATATCTACCCAAAAGTTCTTCCAGTTAATTTTTTGTACCATTCTTCTTGAAAGATAGGTGCAAATCAGAAAGATTCCAATTCTTTAAGCCATAGCTTTTGCTAGTTCATCTCGAATCAAATAAAACGGAGACGCTATCGCATTGACATACTGGAAATTCCCTTTCCGGTCATTTTTGATAGACAACTGAATGGGGCTGGCTTCAGATTGGATGGCATTGACTTTAAACTGTTTGGCTTGTTCATCATAAATCACATAAGGCGCTCCTGAGGAACCAAATCGGAAATAGCCTTTCAAGAGGTAGCGTAAACCTCTATGAACATAGGTACTTCCTAATCCATCCGGAATCACACTGTGTTGGTCGACCAAGCCTTCCATGCGCGACTCATTAATCATTCTACCTAGCATAGAATTTGGTGCAGCCTGCAAACAAATCAATTTCTGTGGTGGTAAAAGCATTTCGTAAGAAATGGGCAATGCCGGTATTTGCTCGATGATGGCTTGTGGTGTATCTACAATCTTATAGAGCGCAATATCTGCTGAGTACCATATTTTTTTGAGCTCTAAAGGAAGAATGTACGAATAAATCCCTTGTTTCGGTGTGTAGAAGAAGCGTTCTTGAGGAAATTGTTTGGTCAACAAGGGCTGCTTATAAAACGCTTTTTCCTCAAACTCGATAATGAGGTGTGGCTGGTTCACCTTGTTGGCATAAAGTGTTTCCCAACGATTATCGTATTTAATGGCCTTAAAGATTTGCTGAACGGCTTGAAAACTTTTCGAATTTCGAATGGCTGCATGGAACTTCTCTGTTTTCGGATCGAGTTTATAGTACTGCTCGAGTGTAGCTGCTTGTTCGGAAGTACAATGGGAAAGGATGGTTTGGAAGTGTCGTTGATCCGCGGAGCGGAGCAATGGTGCCAACGTCCTTAAATTGTGAGAGACCGATAAAACATATCCTCCCCCCACATGAAAAGCCACAATGTTATTCGAGAAACTCCGATACTTGACATGTTCTGCATCACTGACCGATACTAGTCGAAATAACGGTGAGGTCTGCTCATGCAGTAAGTTCAGTAATAATTGCTTGGTTGGCTCCACTATATCACTTTATTCGGATCCCAGTTCTCCATATAATGTTGCACCCGATTAAGGAATTGCCCGCCTAACATCCCATCCACAACCCGATGATCCATGGCTAGACTTAAAAACATCATTTGACGAATTCCAATCATATCGCCGGCAGGTGTTTCAACCACGACGGGCTTTTTCTTGATGGCTCCCAAAGCTAAAATAGCGACCTGTGGTTGGTTGATAATCGGCGTACCCATAAGGCTACCGAATGTACCAATATTAGTGATCGTGAATGTTCCTTGGGTCGTATCGTCTGGCTTTAGCTTGTTATTCCGTGCTCTATTGGCGAGGTCATTCACACTTTTCGCCAAGCCGACTAAGTTCTTGTTATCGGCTTGCTTGATGACAGGAACAATTAGGTTTCCAGACGGCAATGCAGTTGCCATTCCAATGTTTACATCCTTTTTATAAATGATGTTATGTCCGTCCACCGAAACATTTACACCCGGAAAGTCTTTAATGGCTTGCACAATAGCTTCCATGAAAATTGGTGTAAAGGTGAGTTTTTCCCCTTCTCGTTGTTGAAATTCATCCTTAACATTATTGCGCCAGTTCACCAGGTTCGTTACATCTGCTTCGGTAAAGATGGTGACGTGCGGACTAACTTGCTTACTCATGACCATATGGTCGGCAATGAGTTTGCGCATACGATCCATTTCAACAACATCATCGGACAAGGCACGCTGCGCCTTCGGCGCAGCGGGTGGAGCAGGTATCTTCGGAACTGCCGCAGAAACCGCAGGGCTGACCGATCCATTTTGGGGACTCGGAACGGTTCGGTTCAACAAATAGTTCTTTAAATCGTCTTTGGTTAAGCGGCCTTCTAGACCTGTACCTGGAATAGCATCTAATTCTACTTGAGAAATACCTTCTTCAGTGGCTATAGATTTCACCAATGGTGAATAAAAACGGTCAGTTGAAACCGCAGCAACTGCTGCTGGTGTTTCCACTACAGGCTCTGGGATATAAGGAGGTTGCGGGTGTTTCAACTCGGCCTCTCCAATGGCAGGCTCTGCGTCGGTTGCTGCTTCAGCAGCAACCGCTGGGGAAGCGACCACATTTGGAACATCACCTTCTGCTGCGATAATCGCCAAAGGCTTTCCAACTTCCACCGTTTCACCAGGATGGTGTAAAATCTTAACAATGACTCCGCTCACAGGCGAAGGCACTTCTGTATCTACCTTATCTGTGGCAACTTCCAAAATATCTTGATCTGCCTCTACTCGATCTCCCTCACTCACCAACCAATTGGTGATGGTTGCATCGGTCACACTTTCTCCCATCTCGGGCATAAGAAGCTGTATTTCAGCCATATTATTGTTTTAGATTTAATGTACCCAGCAGCATTCTTCGCAACATTTCCAAGCCCACGACGCTGCTTAATTCTATATTGATACCTCTGTCTTTTGCAAAGGTAAACTTTTTGGCCACGGTGTGCGCGCTATTCCCAACAGCAATCCAAACGGTTCCGACGGGTTTTTCTGGCGATCCACCAGTAGGTCCGGCCACTCCAGAGGTGGCAATCGCGTAATCTACCGCTAAGTGTTTTAAAGTTCCTTTTACCATTTCTCGAACGGTTTGCTCACTCACTGCGCCATGTTCTTCAAGGGTCGAGGCATTGACATCGAGCAATTTCATTTTGACATCATTGGAATAGGCTACGATGCTTCCATTGTAGTAGCGCGAACTCCCAGAGAGCGCTGTAATTTGGCGGGCAATATTGCCGCCCGTGCAACTCTCTGCAGTGCCAAGGGTGAAACCCTTGGCCGACATCATTTCCGCAATGGCCGACACATGCTCGCCCACTTCTTGGCTGTACGTATACTTGGCTAATCGCTCGAATATAGCCCCTCCAATGCGCTCTAATTCAGATCGGACCACTAGTAAGTCATTTCCTCTTCCCGTTAAACGAACTTTTACTTTGCCCTTCCCAGGCAAGTAGGCAATGGAGTAGCCATCCGGAAGCCCAGCTTCAATATCGGCAATCTTGTCGGCCAATTGCGATTCGCCCCTACCTGCCGTGTAGAAATACTTGTGCTCAATCACAGGTAGTGAAAACTCCCTCTTTAACTTGGGCAATACTTGTTCCGTCATTATCGCCTTCATTTCATATGGAACTCCAGGCATACTAATCACGATTTTATCCGCCGATTCGAACCACATTCCAGGAGCAGTGCCTAATGGATTGTTCAATAACAAGGCACCTTCTGGAAGACTGGCCATGGCCGCGTGCATCGGCAAGAACTTGCGTTTCCTTCGTTCGAAATATGCTCGAAGATCTGCTTCTAACGCAGCATTCTGAACCAACTGCATTCCAAAATAATCCGCCAAGGTCTTTTTAGTCACATCATCCTTAGTCGGTCCTAAACCGCCTGTAATCAAAATTAAATCGGCGATTGCTTTGGCCTCGTTCAAACTTTGTTCGATTTCATGCGCATGATCGCCTACCGAAATCACTTTTCGTACATCAATGCCTAATAAATTTAACTGTCGTCCCATCCACGCAGAATTCGTATCGATGGTATCGCCAATTAGTATTTCTTCCCCAATTGTAAGTATGGCTGCGCGCATAAACCCATTTTAAAATGAAGCTGCAAAAATATCTTTTAGTTCTTTGAGAATCTACGTTTTTGAATTAGGTTTGTTGTAAATGACACACTTAGCTACATTTTCCATGTTTACATTTGTAACCCCTTTGGGGTTGTAGCACTTATTCTTCGTTGTTCATTTCTCATATTTCAATAACTCATGATCGTATTAAAATTTGGTGGCACTTCGGTGGCCACCGCTGAAAATATTCTAAAGGCAAAGGACATTGTTGCTTCGAAACAATTTCCTGTAGTTGTGGTAGTGTCCGCACTTGGAGGCATTACCGATAAGTTGTTGACATGTGCCCGACTCGCAGTGAATAAGGAAGACTATTCTGCGACACTATCTGCCATCGAAACACGGCATGTGGAGACCATCAAAGCGTTGATCCCCTATTCTGAGCAAAGTGCGGTTTTGGCCGAAGTTCAAGTTAAATTCAACAAACTCGTAAGCATCTTAGAAGGGATAAGGACCTTAAATGAGTTATCGGATAAGTCTATTGCCTTAATCTCCAGCTTAGGAGAAATTTTGTCTTCCTACATCATCAGCAAAGCGTTTCAAGCTGGTGGCTTAAATGTTAAGCACCTTGATAGTAGAGATATCATTAAGACAGATTCTACATTCCTTAAAGCCAAGATCGATAAAGGATTAACCGCACACAACTTCTTAGCCAACACTTCTGGTCACGACATTTATTTGATGGGCGGATTTATAGCCAGCAACAAAGAAGGCATTACAACTACTTTGGGAAGAGGCGGTTCGGACTATACAGCTTCTATTGCTGCAGCTTGCTTAAATGCCGAACATCTAGAAATATGGACGGATGTAAATGGTATCCTCTCAGCTGATCCAAAATTGGTGAATCAAGCGGTTTCGCTTAAAAGTGTATCCTACGAAGAAGCGATGGAATTGTCTCATTTTGGCGCAAAAGTGATTTATCCGCCCACCATTATCCCAGCTCAGGAGAAGGAAATTCCTATCTATATTAAAAACACTTTTGAGCCAGAAAGCCAGGGCACAAAGATTTACAAAAATGGAGACGATCATGAAGCTTCTATAAAAGGAATAACTAGCATCAAAAATATTACGCTAATTAGTGTAATTGGCAGTGGTATGATTGGTATTCCAGGCTTTTCCTATCGAATGTTCCAAGCGTTATCCAATCGCAATGTGAGTGCCATTCTCATTACCCAAGCTTCTTCAGAATACTCGATTACGGTAGGAATTAGCGCAGCCGACAAGTCGGCTGCTTTAAGCGCGCTAGAACAAGAATTTGCGCTAGAACTTAAAGATCGAAGCATCGAAGAAATACGTGTCGATGAAGACATGGCTATTGTATCTGTAGTTGGGAATAACATGCGTCATCAGGTGGGTTTATCTGGAAAATTATTCAGCACCCTCGGCAAAAACGGGATCAACATTATCTCCCTTGCGCAGGGTTCTACCGAACGGAATGTATCTACGGTCATTCATAAAAATGATTTAGCAAAAGCTGTGAATGTGCTCCATGAAACTTTTTTCGAATACAGCTACGCCACTATCAACTTATTCATTATGGGTGTCGGCTTAGTGGGTTCTGAGCTACTCCAACAAATCGCCCAACAACGAGATTTCATCAAGCAAAACGACCATGTCGATATTCGAGTCGTTGGCCTTTCCAACTCGCGTAAAATGGTTCTTGACCCAGAAGGCATCGACTTAAACAATTGGCAAGCCAGTTTAGACCACTCAGATGTTGTGGCCAACCATGAAGCATTTCTGGAAGCGATGCGCACTATGAACTTACGCAACAGCATCTTCGTAGACAATACCGCTTCAGAAAGCGTTGCACAGCTGTACACGGAAATTGCGCAGAACAATTTCTCTATCGTTACCTGTAATAAAATCGCAGCTGCAGCGCCACTTGAAGCCTATAATTCGTTCATTAAAGCGGTTCAAAAAAATCGGGTCACCTTCCGCAACGAAACCAATGTAGGCGCTAGTTTACCGATTATCAGCACCATAAAAGACATGGTCAATAGTGGCGACAAGATTCGAGGGATCGAAGCCGTGCTTTCAGGAAGCTTGAACTTCATCTTCAACAACTACGATACCTCAAGAAGTTTTGCCGATGTAGTTCGTGAAGCACAGAAAGAAGGTTATACTGAACCAGATCCTAGAGTAGATTTATCTGGTATGGATGTAAAGCGTAAGATCTTAATTCTTGCCAGAGTCTCAGGATATGCCTTGGATCAAGACGAAGTAGAAACGATTTCATTCTTGCCCGATGGCAGTATGGAAGCCGAAGATGTAGATGCATTCTATGCCCTTTTAGAGCAAAAAGAAGACTACTTCCAAGCCCTCTACAAGAATGCGGCATCCGCCGGAAAAAAACTAAAAGTAGTAGCTACTTTTGATGGCCAATCGGCGAAAGTAGCCTTGCAAGAAGTCGGCCCCGATTCGGCCTATTTTAACTTAGGTGGAAAGGATAATATTGTATTGTTAACCAGCGATCGTTATCCGAGTCCGCTGGTTATTCGAGGTGCAGGTGCAGGGGCAGCAGTTACTGCTTCCGGCGTATTTGGAGATATTTTAAAAGTTTGGCGTTCATGAATTCCGTAACGGTTCAAGTCCCTTCCACGATTGGAAATGTAGGTGTTGGTTTCGATACCTTAGGCATGGCTTTGGACTATGTTGGGGAAACGATTACGTTGACCATGCGTAGCGATTCTGCGTTGGTGATTACCCGTCAAGAAAGCGTAGTTCCTTTACCGATGGAGGCTACTAAGAACGCCGCGACAGTGGCTATTCAGCATTATTTGGAGGCTATTGGCAGCAAACTGGGATTTGATATTGAAATTGTGAAAAATGTACGCCCTGGAAGTGGTTTAGGCAGCAGTGCCGCCAGCTCCGCTGGCGGTGTGTATGCAGCCAACTTGCTCCTCGGCAGTCCTTTGTCTACTGCAGAATTACTCCCATTTGCCCTCGAAGGTGAGCGCGCCGCATGCGGCGCGCCTATTCCCGACAATGCCGCGCCAGCACTACTCGGGGGAATTACCCTAGTTCGTGCCAGCGATGATATCATTCAATTGCCCACTCCACCCGATTTATACGTCAGCCTGATCTACCCGCAAATCGATATTAAAACGGAAGATGCTCGGAAAGTATTGAAACAAAACATTCCCTTAAAAACCGCCATTCGGCAATGGGCAGACCTTGGGGCTTTTGTAAGTGCCTTGTACACCAACGACTATGCCTTAATTGGCCGGAGTTTACGCGATCACGTAGTGGAGCCCATGCGTGCGGTATTGATTCCGGGCTTCGATCAAATGAAAGCAGCCGCCTTAAATACTGGCGCCCTTGGCGCCAGTATATCCGGAGCGGGACCTTCTGTATTTGCGTTAAGTCGTGGCCAAAAAACCGCCGAAGAAGTGCTCCAAGCCATGGAAGATGAATTGAATGCAATTGGTATGGCATACACCTGCTTTGTAAGTGCCGTCAACCCTAAAGGTATTATCACGTTATGAAATTCTACAGTACGAAAAACACCGCAGCAGCCGTCGATTTTCGAACAGCGGTAAGCCAAGGCTTACCGCCCGATAATGGCTTATATTTCCCTGAAGAACTCCCACAGTTACACCCAAGCTTTATCAATGATCTGCCCAAAATTCATCTCCATGAAGTGGCTGAGACTGTTGCCTGGCCGTTTGTTAAAAAGAACTTGAGTAAAAGTGAATTGGCCACCATCATTGAACGAACGTTGAATTTCCCAATTCCACTTGTCCAGCTTCATCGTCAACTACATGTGTTGGAATTATTCCATGGGCCTACATTGGCGTTTAAAGACGTAGGTGCCCGCTTTCTCGCTGGTTGTTTGCAAGTATTTGCCCAACAAAACGATGAAGCCCTGACCATCTTAGTGGCGACTTCAGGGGATACGGGTAGTGCGGTAGCCAATGCCTTTCTAGGTTTGGAAGGCATCAATGTATGCGTGCTCTACCCTTCTGGTAAGGTAAGTACGTTGCAAGAGCAGCAAATGACCACCTTAGGGCAAAATATTACGGCCTTAGAAGTGAATGGCACTTTTGATGACTGCCAGCAATTAGTGAAGCAGGCCTTTCTAGACGAGGACTTGAAACGTCAAAAAAACCTGACTTCTGCAAACTCCATTAACATTGCGCGATTGTTGCCACAAAGCTTTTACTACTTCCATACTTTCCAACAACTAGACAATTGGGAGGAAGTGAGTTTTAGTGTGCCATCTGGGAATTTAGGGAATCTTTGCGCAGGGCTTTTCGCCCGAG
>JAHQVX010000060.1 GCA_019634125.1 Saprospiraceae bacterium | reverse complement strand
TAGGCCGTTTCGCCTTCAAACCAATTGCAAAAGCATTGAAAGACCGTGAAGAATCTATCGATGGGGCATTGAAGTCGGCAGAGCGTGCACGCGCTGAAATGGAAGCCCTTTCTTCTAAGAACGAGCAATTGCTTAAAGAAGCCAAAGAAGAAAGAAGCAAAATCCTTAAAGAAGCTAACGATGTGAAAAATAAAATCGTTGCCGAGGCGAAAGAAGAAGCAAAAGTGGAAGCATCTAAGATCTTAGAAGATGCGCGAAAAGAAATTGCTACTCAGAAAAATGCAGCAGTGGCCGAGATTAAAGGCGAGGTTGGAAAGATTGCTGTAGAGATCGCCGAACAAGTATTGAGTAAAGAATTAACCAATAAATCGGATCAAGAGCAATTGGTGAATTCCCTTTTGAATAACGTTAACTTCAGTAAGAACTAATGCCACAAAGCAGAGTTTCCATACGCTATGCGAAAGCACTTTTGGGCTTAGCCAAAGAACAAAGTTCTGTGGATGCTGTCTTTGAGGACATGCAATATTTGGCAGAGGCCATCCGCTCAAGTAGAGAACTCGACTTGTTCTTAGAAAGTCCAATCATCAAAGGCGATAAAAAAGCGAAAGTGTTTTCTTCACTTTTCAAAGAGAAGATCGGAGGCCTTTCCTACGACTTCCTCAGCTTAGTATTGAAGAAGCACAGAGAGAAAGATATTCAGCATATTGTTGAAGCTTATATCGAGCAGTACAATTTGTTGAACAGCATCACTAAAGTGCAATTGACCACAGCTCAAGAGTTGTCTCAAGAAGCAGAAGCCAAAATCATTAGCCAGTTAAAAGATCAAGCTCAATTAAAGAACATTGAGTTAGAAAAAGCCATTGACCCGAGTATAATTGGTGGTTTTGTTGTAGAATATGATGGGAAGATTTTGGATGCTAGTGTAAAAAATAATTTAAATCAAATCAAAAAGCGTTTCACCGCATAAAATAGATATCATGGTAGAAGTAAGACCCGATGAAATATCAGCAATATTAAGAGAGCAGCTTTCAGGCGCTACTTCAGCTGAGCAATTAAAAGAAGTTGGAACAGTACTCCAAGTTGGTGACGGTATTGCCCGTGTATATGGATTAAGTGAAGTTCAGAGTGGAGAGCTCGTTGAATTCGAGAGTGGCCTCCAAGCTGTAGCATTAAACCTTGAAGAAGATAATGTTGGTGTGGTACTTATGGGCCCTTCAGAAGAAATTCGTGAAGGCGACAAGGTGAAACGTACTGGTCGAATTGCATCTCTGAAAGTTGGAGAAGGCATGTTAGGCCGAGTAGTGAATGCATTAGGTGAGCCCATCGATGGGAAAGGACCTATCGCTGGTGAGACGTTTGAAATGCCTCTAGAGCGTAAGGCACCGGGTGTAATCTACCGTCAGCCAGTAAACGAGCCCCTTCAAACTGGAATTAAAGCGATTGACTCTATGATTCCTATTGGTAGAGGTCAACGGGAATTAGTTATTGGTGACCGTCAAACAGGTAAAACATCTGTTTGTATCGATACCATTATTAACCAACGAGAGTTCTACGATAGAGGTGAGCCTGTTTACTGTATTTATGTAGCCATCGGTCAGAAAGGATCTACGGTGGCTCAAGTAACAAAAACATTGGAGAAGTACGGCGCTATGGATTATACGGTGGTGGTTACTGCAACCGCTTCTGATCCTGCACCACTTCAGTTCTACGCACCATTCGCAGGCTGTGCCATTGGAGAGTATTTCCGTGATACAGGTCGCCCGGCATTGATCATTTATGATGATTTGTCTAAGCAAGCGGTGGCTTACCGTGAGGTATCGTTATTATTAAAGCGTCCTCCAGGTCGTGAGGCATACCCAGGTGATGTATTCTACTTACACTCACGTTTATTAGAGCGGGCAGCAAAAGTCATCAATAACGATGAAATTGCCGCACAGATGAACGATTTACCCGCTTCATTGAAATCAAAAGTAAAAGGTGGTGGTTCTTTAACAGCACTTCCAATTATTGAGACACAAGCAGGTGACGTATCGGCATATATTCCAACCAACGTGATTTCGATTACTGATGGTCAGATTTTCTTGGAGTCGAATTTATTCAACTCCGGTGTCCGTCCAGCGATTAACGTAGGTATTTCTGTATCACGTGTAGGTGGTAGTGCGCAGATTAAGAGTATGAAGAAGGTTTCTGGTACGTTGAAATTAGATCAGGCGCAGTACCGAGAGCTAGAAGCATTTGCGAAGTTCGGTTCGGACTTAGATGCTGCTACGATGAATGTATTGGAGAAAGGAAAGCGAAACGTAGAGGTATTAAAGCAAGGCGAGCACTCGCCACTTTCGGTAGAGGAGCAAATTGCGATCATCTATTTAGGAACAAACGGTTTATTGAAAGATGTGCCTGTAAATAAGGTACGTGCTTTCGAAGCAGAATATTTAAGCCAATTAAAAGCAGCACATGCAGATGTATTGGCGACTTTAAAATCAGGTAAGTTAACCGACGAAGCCAAAGAAACTTTGGCTTCTGTAGGCAAAGACTTAGCTGGATCTTACGCAAACTAATACCATGGCAGGAGGATTAAAAGAAGTTCGAGAGCGGATTACTTCGGTGAACTCTACACAGCAGATCACCAAGGCGATGAAAATGGTATCGGCGGCTAAATTGAAAAAGGCGTCTGATTCGATTTTACAAATGCGTCCGTACACGCTCAAGCTTCAGGAAATGCTTGGAAATGTTTTAGGAAGCCTCGGTGAGGGCGAGGATTTAGGTAACCTGAGCTTCGCTCAGGTTCGTGAGCCCAACAACGTACTCATCGTTTTGGTGACTTCAGATCGAGGACTTTGTGGTGCATTTAACTCCAACCTCATTAAGAAAGCCAAAGCACTCATCGAAGACAAGTACGCCAGCAAAACGATATCGTTAATGACCATCGGGAAAAAAGGCTTTGATGCCTTTAAAGCCGAAGCCATCGATATTGATGACCGGTTCATCACGTTGTTCAGTGATTTGAGCTTCGACAATAGCCGAACAGCTTCTGAGTATATCATGCAAACCTACCTCGATGGCAAGTACGATGTAATTGAAGTGGTATTTGGTGAGTTTAAGAACGCTGCCGTACAATACATCAAAGCGGAGCAGTTCTTGCCAGTCGTTATGGAAAAGCCAGAGCAGAAAAGTGCGAAGCATTTCCAAGCCGATTACATCTTTGAGCCGCAGAAGCAAGCGCTCTTAGAAAAACTCGTGCCGAAGATCCTTAAAACGCAATTCCACCGCTATTTACTCGACAACAATGCTTCCGAGCATGGTGCTCGAATGATGGCTATGGATCAAGCGACCGAGAATGCCAACGAGTTGAAGCGCGAACTGAAGATTAGCTATAACCGTGCCCGCCAAGCAGCGATTACCACGGAAATTAGTGAGATTGTAAGTGGAGCTGCAGCGTTAGGATAAGAAAATACAACAAAACACACTTATAGGAAAAGCTATGGGCAACGCCCATAGCTTTTTTAAATTCACTACCTTGCACTATGCCTACTCGTTTGAATAAATACATCGCCAATGCAGGCATCTGTAACCGCCGCCAAGCCGATGAACTCATCAAAGCTGGAAAAGTAGAGGTGAATGGAGCAACCATCACCCAAATGGGCTTCCAAGTTCAACCAGGGGATGACGTTCGTTTCGAAGGCAATGTGGTCTTACCTACATACCACTACATCTTATACAACAAGCCTAAAAAAGTGCATTTCCGCCGACAAGAGGGCACTGCGCTTACCGTCTTAGAAGCCGTGAAGCAAAAAGTCGAAGTGATTGGCGTGCAAGACACCGAGTTCATGGGCTTAGTCCTCCTTACCGATGACCTCGACTTCAAAGCCAAGGCAGAGGCTACTGACATACCCCAAATCTTCAAAATCACGCTAAATAAAGCCTTTGAGGCGCAAGAAGTTTCCGGTTTCGATAAGATCGGCTTTCCAGAGGATATCGCTTCTGAAATTGGCTTAGAAACCCTACTTAGCCCCGATGAAGTCTGTGCTCGATTAAAACAACTCGACTACGAAGTCCTTAAGATCGATCGAGTCATTTATGCTGGACTCACCAAACGCGAAATCCCCAGAGGGAAATGGCGGGCATTAACGAGTGAAGAAGTTATTCAATTAAAGTTCCTCAAGAAGTTGTAGCCTAGTCATTCTGGTCGAGGCGTTGTGCGAAGGCCAACATACTCGAATCATCTAAACTTTTCGGAACACTTCCGTCCTTTCTATAAGGCTTGGTAAAGCTATTCAGCTCTTTTTTGTTTTTAATGGACGTCACCTTCCCCGAAGCATCAATAATGAGGTAGCTGTCGGGAGCCTTTTTATAGCGCGCCTCAATGGTTCGAACTGTTCCATAGCCTGTTTTTTCCGGGAGCAACATAATAGCTTGTTTTTTATAGACCGACACTTGCTCTCCTTCATAAATGACTTGGTAGCCGCCTTTTTGTCCAGAAGCCTCTAGGTATTTATAAATCACACCATTTAAGTGGGCTTCCATAACTTGCGCCCCGAAAAATAAGACCATGACCTCGCCATTGTTGATATATTCAATATGGTCTTGGTGTAAATTATAGCGGATCGGTATGCCTTGAAATTCGCCTTGTGTTCGGGTTTTTATGGTGGCTTTCTCGAATTTATCGTTTAAGAACGGACTACCGATCACGGTTTCCATTGGAGTGTCGGGCCTGGTATTATTTAACTCATTGATCCAATTGTCCATGAGCTGCGGATCGCTGGTGTCAATAACCTGAGCCGACGAAACAGATGCTATCAACGATAGAATAAATATGTATAAAATTTTCACTACAATAAATATACGAATATTTTTATAAGTATGTTTTTTTGCTCAAGAAAAAATCAAATAGAGTCCTTAAGTTTGCTCAAACAAGTATTCAAATGAAATTCGGTACAAAAGCCATACATGCTGGCGTAGAGCCAGATCCAAGCACCGGTGCAATCATGACACCTATCTACCAAACCAGTACATATGTTCAAAGCGCTCCAGGCGAGCATAAAGGCTATGAATATTCACGAACCCACAATCCAACTCGACGTGCCTTGGAAAACGCGTTGGCGGAATTGGAGAATGGGAAACATGGTTTTGCCTTTTCGAGTGGGATGGGTGCTATTGATACGGTTGTGAAGTTGCTGAATCCTGGCGATGAAGTCATTAGTACAAACGATTTATATGGCGGTACGTTCCGAATTTTCACCAAGGTCTTTGAAAAGTACGGCATCAAGTTCACATTTGTGAATATGAGCGATGTGCGAGAAGTAGAAGCGGCCATTACTCCCCGAACAAAGCTGATTTGGGCGGAAACGCCAACGAATCCTACGCTCAAAATTGTAGATATACCCGCTATGGCTGAGTTGGCGAAAGCGAATACTATTTTATTAGGCGTAGATAACACGTTTGCAACGCCTTACTTACAAACGCCGTTGGATTTAGGGGCTGACTTAGTCATGCACTCTGTTACTAAGTATTTAGGCGGTCATTCCGATGTAGTTATGGGTGCGTTGATCGTCAAAGACGATCAACTGGCCGAAGACATTGCCTTCTTGCAAAACAGTTGTGGAGCTGTACCTGGGCCGCAAGACTCTTTTCTTGTTTTGAGGGGATTAAAAACACTCCACTTACGTATGCAACGCCACAGCGAAAATGGTGCGGCCATCGCCCATTATTTGAAAGACAACCCAGCCGTGGCTTACGTAAACTGGCCAGGATTTACAGAGCATCCCAACCACGCAATTGCTGCCAAGCAAATGCGCGACTTCGGGGGAATGCTTTCCTTCGGGCTTAAAAATGATAGTATCGAAGCTGCAAATACCGTGCTTTCCAATACCCATTACTTCTCGTTAGCAGAGAGCTTGGGTGGCGTAGAATCTTTGATCGGCCATCCAGCAAGTATGACACACGCGTCCATCCCAAGAGAAGAACGATTAAAATCAGGAGTTACCGATTCATTGATCCGACTCAGCGTTGGAGTAGAAGATGTTAACGACTTGATCGAAGATCTAGAACAAGCGATTGCTAAGGTTCCGATGGCTGTGAATGCTTAAGCGCGTTTTCTTTTCAGTCTTCACCTTAATACTGCTGGGATGTAATAAGAATAATGAGTCTCAATCAGTAACAGCGCTTTCGTTATCCCCGACGCAAGAAGCTATTGTTCAGCAGACTTTGAATGATTGCGCTTGGAACTACCATATCTTCAATCCTAAGTGGCAAGCCTGTATTGATGAAGGTTTGGCAAAAGATCCTACTATAGCCTATCTATGGCAGCAAAAAGCAATGCCCTACTGGAAGCAAGAACGCTATGAGCTGGCTTTGAAGTATTTCAACAAAGCAGTAGAATTAGACCCAGAGCGCTATTTAGGCCGGCGTATTTATTTGAAAACGATCTTTCAGAAAGACTATACGGGTGCTTTAGAAGATATCAAATCGTATCGCCAACGTTTTGCTCGGCACCATTCGGAGCAAGACCATTCCCATGAATTTTATGAGGCACTCTGCTACCTTCAACTTGGTCAAGCTAAAAAAGCCTTAGAAATTCTAAAATTAGATGAGGCCTATCAATTGAAAACCTATGGCGAAACTCATAGACACTTTTTAGATGATTTTTATTTAGGAATTGCATACCTGGAAACATTCGATTACCCCAATGCAATTAACTATTTTGATAAGGTTTTAACTGAGTATCCTCAGTTTTCAGATGCATTGTACTACAAAGGAGGGGCTTTGATTCGACTTGAGCAATTTGAATCAGGTAAACAAGCTATGGAATCTGGTCTGGACTTCTATCAACAAGGATACACGTTTAATGAAGATGGAAGTGTTTACGAACAGTATCCTTACCAAGTCACTTGGGAGTGGAATAGACTGAAAAATTAAAAGGAATGGATCACATTGAACTGAAGCTGCCCTTTGCTGATATTGTCTGTGCTTTGTTCCATAAATCCAGCTTGAAGCTTAACCGACGGGGAGAGCACATAGCCTAAGGCAGAGTACAATCGATTTCGATCAAAAAGTTCCACGGTTCTATTGTCCGCAATATCACGCTGGCCATTGATGAAGAGTTCATCGTATGCTGCCAAATACCAATCGCCTTTGTTTAAGGTAGCTTCTTGGTTGAAGGGTATAGTTAAGAACAAGGCATAGCGGTAACGCGTTCTAAAGTCTTGGTCTTCCACAAAGCGTTGTTCGTACCGAAACCGGTGTGTGAGCCGGAAGCGATCACTTAACTTATGGGGTAGGAGCGCTTCTTGATAAATTCGACTTTCTCCTGAAGTGGTATCGTCGTCGCCGAAAGTTCCTGTTGTAATGTTGGCGTAGCCTAAAGTGAATTTTGCCGGGCTATCCTTTGGCGAAATAGTCACCCCGCCACGTAATAAGAGCTGTTCCAGATCGCCTAAAATATCAAAGTTCCGATACTGTACATCGCCTTGGAAGCCAAAATTACTGTCGTTGAGTTGGGTGTTCCAGATGTACATATACCATGCCCCTAGATCATCTTCGTCGATTTGCGCGACGGCAAATTGGGCAAAAAAGAATAAAAGGGAAAAGAAAAGCGCTCTGACCATTATTGATATTTTGATTAAAAATAACGGTCTGAATTTAAATCGTGCAAGTGGGTTTAGAAAAGCAAATCTTCTTCCATGACTTTTTTATGGATATCGTCGGAAGCTTCCCATGTTTCGATCCATTCTAAGGGCTGGTTGTGCTTGTCGAAGAGGGCATCGGGTATATTCATTTTTTCAGCGACAAAAGCTGTTGGGACAATGCCATCTTTAGAAGTAACAGCGGTTCGAACCAAACAAGATGCATGCATCTTGTTTCCACGCCGAAAACTCTGATGGAAATAAAACCAACGATCGCTGACGTAAATGAGGCGCGTGTGTAACTTGAATTTCTGAAAGGGCCGCAAGCGATATCGGTACCTAGAACTTACACCACCAACCATAAGGCCCCAGTTATTTTCTTTCAAGATTTTAAACAAACCGATTCGTGTGCCGACTTCGAATCGGCCAATATCCATGAGGGTCAGGTATCTGCCGTTATTCAACTCCATGAAAATATCAATGTCGAGTGGCCAAACGCGCATATTCAGGATGCTTTCTTGGAATGGGTGTTCGAGTGGAGGCTTGGCTTTACCTCGTTGGAGGTGAAATAAGGTGCGTAAGTATGGATACATGAAGCAAAGATAGGTGACTAGCCACTAGTACACTGATTTACCAATATACTAATAACCAGCTGCGCAGCAGACAAATCACCAAGGCGCTAGCCACTAGTTACACTAATAACAAACTTTATCTATTTTTGCAGCCTATGGAGAATACGCGTACAAAACCGGCGCCTCCGGCGCCGGTCGACCACATACTACACACGATTGGGAATACACCATTGATCCGATTAAATCATATTACGAAGGATTTGCCTTGCCCTGTTTATGCCAAGGTCGATTCCTTTAATCCGGGCCACTCCATTAAAGATCGGATGGCCCTTAAGATGGTGGAAGATGCTGAGGCCAAAGGTATTTTGAAGCCAGGCGGAACCATTATTGAAAGTACTTCCGGAAATACAGGTATGGGGCTTGCTCTTGCGGCTTTGGCCAAAGGGTATAAGTGCATTTTTACTACTAGCGATAAACAGAGTAAAGAGAAGTTCGACATTCTCCGCGCCTTCGGTGCGCAGGTTATCGTGTGTCCAACCAATGTAGCACCCGATGATCCGCAATCGTATTACTCTGTAGCTAAGAAATTGTCCGAAGAAATTCCGAATAGTTTCTATACCAATCAGTACTTTAACTTAAGTAACCAAGCGGCTCATTACGAAACAACCGGGCCAGAGATTTGGGAACAAACGCAAGGGAAAGTCACGCACTTTATCGTAGGTGTTGGTACCGGTGGGACGATCAGCGGAACAGGTAAATACCTTAAGGAGCAAAACCCAGCTGTTCAAGTTTGGGGTGTTGATACCTATGGATCAGCCCTTAAGAAATTCCACGAAACCGGGGAGTTCGACGATAATGAAGTCTACTCCTACATTACTGAAGGAATTGGAGAAGATATTATCCCAGACAATATCGATTTTTCGGTTATTGATTACTTCGAAAAAGTCACAGATAAAGAAGGCGCTATTATGGCTCGAAGAATCACCAAAGAAGAAGGCATTTTCGTTGGTTATTCTTGTGGTTCAGCCCTTCAAGGCTTGATGCAACTCAAAGATCGGCTGACTCCAGAAGATTATGTAGTTATCGTGTTTCACGACCACGGATCACGTTACATCGGTAAGATCTACAACGACGACTGGATGCAAGAACAAGGCTGGTTGTAAAGTCAGCTTCTCACTAGCCACTAGTTTACTAATACTCCCTAACAGCAAAGTAGAATTTGTAACTATAGTGAACCAACCATCGTATTAGGAACTACGTTCTAATTATTAAGACTACTGACTATGAAAAAAACCTTTTACACGTTTGCAGTACTTCTAATGACTGCATGTTTACACATTACCGTTAATGCTCAGGATGTTATTGAGCAAAAGAATGGCGAAAAAATCGAAGTTCGAATTGTAGAATTAGCCGATGATTTTGTGACCTACTACCACATAGATGATCCTAATAAAGTGGAAATTAAAATGAACCGCTCTTTAATCCGGGAGATTGAGTTTGAGTATGGTAGAAAAGAGCAGGAAGTGGCTCCAGGGGACGACGCCAGTTATTATATAGATGACAAGCAGAATAATATCATGATCAATTTTAGTGCAATCGCGAATACAGCGACGATCTTAACTTATGAGCGGGCAATTGATCCAAAGAGTTCTTGGTCAGCCAGCGCTGCCATCCACGGAGCTGGAATAAATAATGAAGAAGAACGCTCTGGATTTGGTTTGAATGCCGCCTATAAGCTGAAATTCGGGGGCTTGTTCAAGAAAAACGACTACCGACCACCACACATTCTGCACGGAGGCTATTTACGCCCAAATATTGGCTATAATTCAATTTCATTTGACAACCCAAGCTTCCTGATTGATGAATATGAAGATTACAGCTATGTTCATGGCGGTTTCGACATTGGGAAAGAATGGATTTTGAATAATACCTTGTCGCTAGATTTATATGGTGGCCTTCACTATTACGGGGGCAGCTTCAACTTAGTAGAGGATCCTTCATGTGAGAGCTGCTTAGATTATGAGGCAATTAATGATGGAAACATCTCCGGTGAAGACAATGTGGCCTTTAAATATGGTTTGCAGCTCGGATTTTTATTCGATTAAGCCTTCAATTTTTCTTACTTACCCCTAGGCAAAGCCTAGGGGTTTTTTATTCCCCGCGCACCATCTTTACGAAATCAGCCACTACGTTTCCCGCATCTAAATGACGGATAAAGGCACTTCCGATAATCGCACCCTGAGCATAGTTGCATGCCGTTGAAAATGTAGCGTGATCGGAAATTCCAAAGCCGATAAGCCTTGGTGTGTTTAGATTCATCGCATTAATGCGTTCAAAGTATTCAACTTGCTTTTCTGAAATCCCACCCTTTTTCCCTGTGATAGAACTGTCTGCCACCATGTAGATGAAGCCTTTACTTAAGGTGTCTACTTTGCGAATTCTGGCATCTGGCGTTCTCGGTGTAATTAAGAAGATGCTGTGGAGGCCATGAGCTTCAATAATTGATTGATATTGGTGGGCATATAAGTCCAATGGCATATCCGGAATAATAAGTCCATCAATGCCGCAAGCTTGCGCTTGCTGGCAAAACGCTTCCAAGCCATACTGCATGAGTTGATTCAAGTAACCCATCAAAATCAAGGGTTTATTCGTGATGCTACGCACTTGTTGGAGCTGCTCGAAGAGCAGGTCCAGCGTAAAACCGTTTTTCAACGCCATACTTCCACTTTCCTGAATGGTTGGCCCATCAGCTAATGGATCACTATAGGGCATGCCGATTTCAATGAGGTCAACACCTGCATTATCCAGTTCCTGTATTATTTTTAAGGTACTGTCTCTTTCCGGAAAACCTGCAGTAAAGTAGATGTTTAGCAAGTTTTTCTGGTCACTTTGAAATAATGCGTCAATTCGATTCATGGAGTCAAATAATTAAAGCTCAAAGGCTGTCATATAGGTATTCAGGTCTTTATCGCCTCTTCCCGATAAATTGATGATAAGAATTTCGTCTGGCTTCAGATCCATTTTTGGTAAGCATGCGAAGGCATGACTGGTTTCTAATGCTGGTATGATTCCTTCCAGTCGAGATAATTCTAAAGTGCTTTCTAATGCTTCTGCATCGGTAATGGAATACGCTTTCGCTCGCCCGCGAGAAATTAGATCTGCATGCATCGGACCAATGCCGGGATAGTCGAGTCCGGCAGAAATGGAGTAGGGCTCTACAATTTGACCATCTTCGGTTTGCATGAGCAACGTTCTACTCCCATGGATAATGCCATTCGTGCCAATAGCACTCGTAGCTGCTGTTTCCCCGGAATCTACTCCTAGTCCAGCAGCCTCAGCAGCAATAAGCTGAACGCGCTCGTCATCGATGTAGTGGTAAAATGCACCGGCAGCGTTACTACCGCCTCCAACACAGGCCAATATATAATCAGGATGTTCCCTTCCTTCGACCTGTTTCAACTGCCATTTCATTTCTTCACTTATGACACTTTGAAAGCGGGCTACCATATCGGGATATGGGTGTGGTCCCACCACTGAACCAATAATATAGTGGGTGTCTTCCGGATGGTTAATCCAATCACGAATGGCTTCGTTCGTAGCATCTTTAAGCGTTTTGGAACCACTTTCCGCCGCCCGAACTTCGGCGCCCAACATTTTCATTCTAGCCACATTCGGCGCTTGTCGCTCTATGTCTACCGCGCCCATATACACGATACAAGGCAAGCCCATTAAGGCACAAACGGTGGCTGTAGCAACACCGTGTTGGCCAGCGCCCGTTTCTGCAATAATTCGCTTTTTACCCAAGCGCTTTGCCATTAAAATTTGACCAATCGTATTGTTTACTTTATGTGCGCCAGTATGACAAAGGTCTTCGCGTTTTAAATAAATTTTTGTTTGGTATTTTGCGGATAGTCGTTCGGCATAATACAGTGGTGTTGGTCTTCCAACGTAATGTTGCAATAAGTCTTTAAAAGCTTTTTGGAACGAATCAGAATACATGATATCCAAGTACTTCGACCGCAATTCTTCTACATTTGCCCAGAGCATTTCTGGTATAAATGCGCCTCCAAATTCGCCGTAAAATCCATGTTCGTCTACTCCGTAATTCATATCAATTCTGCTTCAAATGATTAATAAACTGTTTAATCTGTTCAACATCTTTTAAGGCAGGCTCGATCTCGAACCCGCTGTTAATATCAAAACCTATTAATGCTGGATGTTCAATGTTTTTCAACCGGTCCACATCCGTTAAACGTATACCACCACTCAGTAGGAATGGCGTTTCTGCTGTATAATTCTGTAGTAATGACCAGTCGAACTGTTGACCTGTTCCTCCATGGCCTAACTCACTTTTCGTATCGAAAAGAAAGTAGTTGCAAAAGGGGACATAAGCGTCAACCAGCTCAAAGTCTTGAGCTGTTTTGATCCGAAAGGCTTTCATGACTTCTACAAAGGTACTTATGGAATCCACGACTTGAAGCGCTTCCTCGCCGTGAAGTTGCACCATGTCCAACCCATATTCTTCCACCACATCTTGAACAAAACTGGCCGATTCATTCACAAACACACCTACTTTCTTAACCGTAGTAATTGATTTAATGAAGCTAGAATTGTCCATAAATCTGGGACTTTTCGGATAGAAAATAAAGCCCATCCAATCCGCTCCAGCGTCGATTACTGCTTGAATGTTCTCGGGCTGGCGCATGCCACAAACCTTAATGAGGTGATCTGGTTTCATATGCGCTATTTCAGGTCGTTTCTAGTTCTGTTACAAACAATTCGAAAGCCTTTACAGGATCGGGTTTTTCCATAAAATGGCCACCCATCAAGAAGCCTTTATAGCCATGTTGCCATAGGTCGTTTAAGGAGTCGGGCTGACTAATACCACTTTCGCTGATTTTTACAAAGTCGTTCGGTATGGCCTCGGCTAGGCTGCGCGAAGCATTTAAGTCGACGTTGAACGTGGTGAGATCCCGATTATTCACGCCTACAATATCAATTTCAGGGCAGAGTTTTTCTAATTGAGCTGCACTATGGATTTCCATCAGTACATCTAGATTGATGGATTTTGCAAACGTGGCCAATTGTTTGACTTTACCTGCATCTAGGCATTCAGCAATTAAGAGGATAACATCTGCGCCATTGGCTTTAGCTTCGAGAATTTGGAATTCGTCAATGATAAAGTCTTTTCGTAGGACGGGTTTTTCCAGTACACGACGCGCTAACCGCAAGTCGTCTAAACTACCTCCAAAATAGTGCTCATCAGTGAGCACGCTTACACCCACCGCGCCTGCTGCAGTGTAGCCTTTAACAACTTGTTGCACTTTAGCTTCTGCGTTAATGGTGCCGGCACTAGGGCTTTTGCGCTTAAACTCAGCAATAATTCCAGGAGCTTTTCTTTCCTTCAGCGCTTTGGCCAAAGATTTTCCAATGCGTTCAAAGAAGAGGCCGTTTTCAAAATCGGCCGTGGTGAACTGCTGCTTAAGACTGTCTATTTCTTTCGCTTTGTGGGCGACGATTTCTTCTAATATATTTTTCACTGATTGGTGATTTCAATAAGTTTTTTTAATGCTTGTTGGGCTCGACCGCTATTAATAGCTTCCAGCGCTTCTTGTTTGGCTTCTAAAAGCGGCTTTCTTGTAATGGTTTGAATGGCTAGCGCTGCATTCGCTAAGACCACTTGCTTTGGAGCTTCGGGTGCTTCATTGTTCAAGATCGTGCTGAAAATTTGGGCAGCCTCAGGAACAGTATTCCCGCCAAAAATGGCTTCTGGTTGGATTTGATCAGCACCAAAATCTTGGGGTCGAAGCGTTTTTTCTTGGGTATTATCGACGCTTAAGGTGTCGCCTGTTAACGCGATTTCGTCGTAGCCATCTAGGGCATGAACTACGTTGAAGGTCATGTTGGTTTGGCGGAGCAAGTGGGCATAAACAGCCGCAAGCGGCTGTTTATACACGCCAATCATGCCAAATTTAGGTTGCGAGGGGTTCAATAATGGCCCTAGCAAGTTAAACAAGGTTTTTACTTTCAAGGCTTTCCGCACAGGAACTACATGTTTCATGGCTGGATGAAACAAAGGGGCATGCAAAAAACAAATGTTGGCTTGTTCTAATGCTGTTTTCAATAGGGACTTATCCGTGGTGAAACCAACGCCTAATTCCATCAACACATTGGCAGAGCCACTTACCGAAGACACGCCATAACTGCCGTGTTTAGCTACTTTGTAACCGGCGCCAGCTACTACAAAAGACGTGCAAGTGGAGATGTTAAAGGTGTTTTTTCCATCTCCCCCCGTGCCTACAATATCAATGGATTCGAATTCTGAAAGGTCTACCTGCAACGCCTTCTCGAGCATGGCATCTCGGAAGCCGAGGAGTTCATCCACTACTAGCGGCCGCATATTTAAAGCCATTAAGAAGGCGGCAATTTCCTCGTTGGAAAACTCGCCGGAGGCGAGTTTTAGCATAACTTCCTTCGATTCAACCCGACTGAGTTGCTCTCCTTCAGCTAAAAGATTTAAAACTGCTTTCATAAGGCTCCAGCTTCGATTAAAAAGTTTTCAATCATTTTTTTACCATCTGGTGTCAACACACTTTCAGGGTGAAATTGCACCGCTTTCAACAAATAGTCGTTGTGCGCAATGGCCATAATTTCTTGTTCATCGTTATCATACGCTGTAACGGTAAAACAATCGGGTAAATCGGCCTTTGTAGCCACCCAAGAGTGGTATCTTCCGGCTTCAAATTCATCAGAAATGCCTTCGAAAAGCTTTTCTTCACTATCAATCACGGTAACTGGTGTAGCTACACCATGATAGACCCTGGATAAGTTCCTTAATGCGCCTCCAAAGGCTTCGGCCATGGCTTGGAGTCCTAAGCAAACTCCAAAAATGGGCTTTTTCCCCGCATAGGTCTTAATTACGTCAATCAATATTCCAGCATCTTTTGGAACACCAGGTCCGGGCGATAAGAAAAGAATATCGAATGCATTCACTTCGTCTACCGACATCGCATCGTTGCGAACAACAGCAATGCTATAGCCTAAAAGCTCTTCGATGATCTGCACTAAATTGTACGTGAAGGAATCATAATTGTCGATAATGAGTACTTTCTTCTGCATTTAGATCGTTTCTGCTTGTTCTAACGCCTTGCCTAGGGCGGCTAATTTATTATACACTTCTTGTGTTTCATTGTCTTCATTCGAATCGATAACAATGCCCGCTCCTGCTTGATAATGCAGTTCTTGGTTTTGGGCGAAGAACGAACGGATGGTAATGGCATGATTCACATCACCATTCAATCCAAATGCACCAATCGCCCCTCCGTAAATGCCGCGCATAGTGGGCTCTAACTCATCGATGATTTCCATTGCCCTGTATTTGGGCGCGCCACTTAATGTTCCTGCTGGGAAAGTGTCGGCAAACACTTGAATGCTTTTTTGCTGATCGGTTAGTAGTCCTTTTACTTTGGAAACGAGGTGAATAACATGGCTGAAGTATTGAACTTGTTTGTATTCGGATACTTCTACTTGTTTGGCATTCCGGCTTAAATCGTTTCGAGCCAAATCCACCAACATTACATGTTCTGCGTTTTCTTTTGGATCCTTTAGAAGCTCTTGAGCTTTGATGGCATCTTCTTCATCGTTTCCAGTTCTTCGAAATGTACCTGCGATTGGGTGAATTTCGGCCTCTTGATTTCGGATGATGATCTGGGCTTCTGGTGAAGCCCCAAAAATTTGAAAATCACCATAATCGTAAAAAAACGAATAAGGTGATGGGTTAATGCTTCTAAGCGCTCGGTACACATTGAAGACATCTCCAGAGTACGCTTGCTGAAAACGCCTGCTGAGTACAATTTGGAAGACATCACCGATCTGACAATGGTGTTTGCCCGTGCGAACCAATTGTCGAAAATCATCGTCCGACATATTTGAAGTGGGCTCACCCTTCGCTTTGAAAGATGGTCCATGAACAATTTCTCCATTGAAAATGAGTGCTTCTAGTTGGTCTTTTTGACTGTTTTGACCAGCTGGTATGTTCTCAATGATGTAAAGTTCTTCGTTAAAATGGTTGAACACTAGAATGAACCGAAAGAAATGGTAAAGCAACTTTGGAATCTGAACGCCAGGTTTATTTTGGAACTGGATGTTTTCGAAACTTTGCACCGCTTCCGAGGAAGCATAGCCAAAGACACTATTAAAGCGTTGGGCAATTGACGAATCGGCTTGGCTTTCTATGCTTTTGATGAAGTTTTGGAGTTGTTCTACATCGGTTGGTCTGCATTCGTCGACTTGGAAGGTGGCTAAGGGTGCTGCACATAGTAAGGAGAACGAGTTTTCTTTGGTCTGATAGTCGGAACTTTCCAGCAGTAAGCAGGGGTGGTACTTTGCTCTTAACCTCAGATAGGCACTAACTGGGGTATGCATATCTGCTAGATGTTTGCTTACAATAGTGTTTACTTGCATGATTATGTTCTATTTGTTCCGATTTGGTCAAAAAAAAAGTCACGCCGAAGGCGTGACAAATATGGTATACAAAAACAGTCACGACCTTACGACGTTTCGCAAGCCCACCACCAGTTTTTTGTAGTTCTAAATTTCATTGATGCAAACCTAATTAATAGAACTGAGAAAAGGAATTGTATGCTTTAAAAATTTTTTAATCAACTTTTTTGTAAAAAGCTTGTTAATTATCGATGTAATGCTTTAAATTAGTTGCGCTGAAAGTGTTTTCATAAGCCGAAAGGTTTATTAAAGCTAAAAACCAATATAGTTTTGTCCCAAGGTTCAAACCTTGGGACTTTTTTATTGGCTACCTTTGAGCTATGATTCAGGAATACTCAAACTACACTGCAGACGATCACGATGTATGGCGCATCTTATACAACAGGCAAATTGAAAACATGCCTGGTAAGGTTACCCACCATTACAAAGAT
>JAHQVX010000059.1 GCA_019634125.1 Saprospiraceae bacterium | reverse complement strand
GTCAACGATTTAAAAGTGGCCATCTATGGCGAAAGTCATTTAACCATGAAAGCAGGTGCGGTTAATCACCAGAAATATGTGACTTATGGTGACAGTGTTGTAGAAGCATCGGCTGTAAGTAGTAATGAAACAAAGATTACTGCTTATGGGGAAGGCGAGTATTTCTTTAAAGTAGAAAACGATTTAAAAGTGACTTCATTTGGGGAGTCGCTCATCTATTACGTAGGCAATCCGGAATTGTCGAAGCGAATTATGCTTGGCGAAACCATTGTTAAACGGAAAGGATAGTTGAACATAAACCGGAATTGAAACCCCCTCGCCTTGGCTAAGCCAAGGCGAGGGGGTTTTTTCTATAGAAACCAAGTATCTTTAGGTTACAACAACTACCCATGCAAGTAAGACTTTTACTACTCTTTGTATTTTTCTCTTTCGCCACCTTTGCCCAAGAACGCAAAATCCCTGTCGATACTACCGTAGTCACACAACATAAAACCACTATCAAAGGGCAATCGGTGACTTATTCTGCTACTACCGGCACCCAACCGGTTTGGGACAATATGGGCCAACCCATAGCAACGTTGTTCTACACCTATTACAAGCGAACCGACGTTTCCAATTTCGAAGATCGTCCTATATTATTTTCCTTTAACGGCGGCCCAGGCTCTGCTTCCGTTTGGATGCATGTGGCCTATACCGGACCAATGATCTTAAATATCGATGAGGAAGGCTATCCCGTTCAACCGTATGGCGTGAAGCAAAATCCATACTCCATCTTAGATGTGGCCGATATTGTTTTTATTAATCCTGTAAATACCGGTTATTCTAGAATGGTGGCTGATGCAGAAGGTGAGTACCCAGATCGAGACCAATTTTTTGGCGTCAATGAAGATGCAGAATACTTGGCAGAATGGATGAATACATTTGTGAGCCGTAATAACCGCTGGCAAAGCCCGAAATATATAGTTGGTGAGAGTTATGGTGGAACACGTGTAATGGGCTTGGCCGGACAACTCCAAAGTAATCAATGGATGTATTTAAACGGTGTCATCTTGGTTTCTCCTGCCGATTATGAAGTGCTGCGGCAAGATACGCCAGTCGGCGCAGCATTAAATGTTCCTTATTTCACGGCAGCTGCATGGCACCATAAAGTCCTAGATCCAAAGCTACAACAACAAGATTTATTAGACATTCTACCCGAAGTAGAAGACTATGCGGTGAATACTTTAATTCCAGCCCTTGCAAAAGGTGGATTCCTTCCTGAAGCTGAACGACAAGCCATCGCTGAAAAGTTGGAGTATTATACTTCCGTAGATAGCAAGTTGCTCCTTCAACAGAATCTGCGCATGAGCAACGCCTTTTTCTGGAAAGAACTGTTGAGAGACGAAACAGGTCAAACCATTGGACGCCTCGATTCTCGGTATTTAGGCATTGATCGGGTGGAGGTCGGTACGCGACCAGATTACAGCCCAGAATTGACGTCTTGGTTGCATTCCTTCACTCCAGCTATTAATTTTTACCTGCGTGAACACCTCAACTTCAAAACCGATGTGAAGTACAATATGTTTGGGTCGGTCCGCCCTTGGAATTTTGAAAACAACGAAGTACGTGAAGATCTAAGACAGGCTATGGCAGCGAATCCTTATTTAAAGGTGCTGGTACAATCAGGCTATTACGATGGAGCAACCACTTACTTCCAAGGCAAGTACACCATGTGGCAAATCGATCCGAGTGGGAAAATGAAAGACCGCATGTATTTCAGAGGCTACCGAAGCGGACATATGATGTATCTAAGAAAAGAGGATTTAGAAAAAGCGAACGACGATATCCGGGAGTTTATCCAAAATGCCGACTCAAAAAACCAGCCAGCCAAGTATTGATTTTATAGGCATAGTGTAGAAATGTTCATATTGTGGATAAAAATCAAAATCTTTTCTATATTTGCACCTGCTCATCGGGGGATGAGTTGAATTGAGAAGGGGATTTCTCACAATTACGTACCGTAAATAAGTATTTCCAATTTTTTACACTTGGGGGAGTGAATTAAATATTAGGGGATGATTAAAAAAATTACACAATTGAACGGTGTACAGTTAGTACTTTGCATGGTTCTTATTAGTTGTAGCCAATTTCTATATGCACAATTCGATTTTACAATTGTAAGTGCTGATGGTTCGGAAGTAATTTACTTAGAAGATGGGGGAAGTTATGATATTTCTCACATGGGTAATTACTATTTTGAATATGCTACTAATAACACTTCTTTAGATTATATCATTGAAATTGATGGAGAAAGTGTAGAGGATGATGCGGCACCATTTACTTTCCCAGAAGGAGCTGAGGCTGCTGCTGATGATGATGGAGCTGATGATGCCTATTGGTTAGCTTCTCCAGGTTGGCATTCAATCAAAATTTCATACACAAATCAAGGTGGGCAAGATCTAGGATCTGAAGAAATCAATGTTCAAATCAACGACTTTAATGTTGTTCCGGATACATTTGATTACTCGGCCGATGATCAAGTAGCTATTGAAGTCATCAACATTCCAATTGAACGAGATGGTTCTGAGCATGCTACTGTAGATCCAACCAATTTAAGACAAGTGATTGCCGAAGTGGTGTATAAAGGAGGAACTCCAGGCGATACTGCTACCTTTGAGGATCAAGATGGCAATCAAGTCACTGTAGATGTAATTCAACCCGAAGGTGCTAATGGTGTTCGAATTTTTAGAGCCGCTTTTCCAGGTACAGCTACAGATATCTATTACAACAACACTGCATCGACGAATCGCTTGAACGCTTTTATCCTAACCACGTTTAGAGATGATGCATCTGCTCCTGCCGCTTCAGGTTTTGTAATTAATGAAGGAGGGTATAATCATAAAAATACTTTTCAGATTGAGGTAGAGCCATTGGCACAACAAGCAGATTTGGAATTTGTATTTCCGTTTTCGGAGATGACCGATGATGGTCGTTATTTAAGTTTGACCGTTGAGGCAGGTGGCCAAACGTTTAATGAAGTGATTTATGGACCAGAAGCGGGTAGCTGTTGTACCCACTTTATCGAAGGAACTCTGCAAGCTGTTCCAATGAATACCTCTACTATAGATGTAACCATTGAAACCAGACACGGGCAAGATCCGAATGGAACGAATGAAAATGGCCAGTCTTATGTATTGTCATCTGTACTTTCATTTGCTCAAACTAATGTAATTCCATTACCGGTTGAGCTCAGTGCTTTTAATGCAGAATTAGAAGGACAGGCCGTAGCATTAAACTGGGTAACGGCTTCTGAAACAGATAACGACTACTTCGATGTAGAGCGTTCAGTTGATGGTGTTGAGTTTACTGCTATCGATCGAGTATTCGGAAATGGAACAACTACTGCCACTTCTTACTACAATTTCGTAGACGGATTGGAAGGGGTGAATGCTGAAATCGTCTACTATCGTTTGAAGCAAGTAGACTACGACGGTACTTCGGCTTACTCTAAGATTGTTGCCGTACAGTTAACCAGTGCATTTAAAAATACAGAGGTCTTCTACATCGGCAGCGATATGATTCGATTAATTGCCGGGCAAGATGCACCGATTCATGATATTAAAATCTTCAACATTTCTGGAGCCTTGGAAAGTCAGCAAGATATCAACGGAGAAACATTAGTTGATCTAAACACAAGTACAATGGCACGCGGTGCTTATGTACTGTTGATCAATGATGTGGAAGCGAAGAAAGTAATTGTTCGATAAGAGGGGAATTTTATCGGATGGTTAACCCGACCCCAACCCGCCAAAGGCGGGTTGGGGTTTTTCATTTACGGGCATTTCGTTTATTCTTCCTCGTCTTCTACAGGTGCATGTGCAGCTAATTCCTCTAACAACTGCTTTAACTGAGGTTTCGGCACCATACCTTGAAATCGCTGCACCACTTGCTGGTTATGGACCAATAAAAAAGTTGGAATACTTCGAATTTGGAAATGTTGACTCAACTTCGGATTTTGGTCGACATTGATTTTAGCAACAAAAGCTGTCGCTTCCAACTCGCGCGCTAACTCATCTACAATCGGCCCCATCACTTTGCAAGGCCCACACCAGGGCGCCCAGAAATCAATGAGCATTGGCCGGTTTTCAGCCATTACAATGTCATCGAAATTCGCATCGGTCAACTCAACTGCTTTGACCTTGGCTTTCTTTTTCTTGAAAAACATCATCGAATTTAGTTATCTCTTGCGGTAACTTTTTCAAACTTGGAATCGTTTTTGAAATAACACTAAAAAACGAGTCATGAAAAAATACTTACTTTTCTTACTTGCACTACCATTTTTGTGGGTAAGCTGTTCCGACGACGATAATTCATTTGGCATTGAAGAATTAAGCTATGATGGGCCAAATGAAGCTGCACCAATTTTACCATTAGGTACTTTCGAGGCAGCTGCACGCTTTCCAGCTAGTATTACTTCAGATTATTCGGGCAGAAGTCTAGATGTAGTTCAATTTTACCTCGAGAATGTTCCACTTCGAACTTGGGTGAAAGTCTATGGCGATGGAGGAAACAACGCTCCAGGTACCTTGCTTTACGAACGTGAGGTTACCGACGATGTATTCCCTTTCCGATGGAATTCCCATTCTTTAGATATTCCTGTAACCATCAATGGCGACGACCTTTGGATTGCTATTGTTGTGGAACACGAAAATGGAAACTATGGAAGTATTGGTTGTGATCCAGGTCCTGCGACCAGTAACGGCGATTGGTTCTTAGATGTAGACTTCACCACAAATTGGGAAACGTTCAGAAACTTTACCAATAATGCTGTGAGCATTAACTGGAACATCCGCGGCGAGCTGACCAACTAGGCAGTGCTGAACAATATTGAGCAACTCCACGTTCGAAGAACGTGGAGTTTTTTTGTGCTAACTATAAATGGATGTATAATCGCTATACCGCAATCGATCTTGCAAAGATTCGGGTGTAAATGGCTGTGTCGTATCCAATAATTGCTCTAAAATCAATTCCAATTCAGTCTTCAAAAGGTCCAAATCTTCTGCATGAATGGTTTTACCTTTCTGGTTGTTGAGGTAAACCAATCCTTTCTGCCAACTCCTCAGGCTTTGTAGGCAAGGACGCAGCGATTCAAGTGAATAGTGCTGTTCAAGTAAGGAAGCATAAACGAGCAATTGCACTAACTTATCTTGTCTAATGTCGTTATGGATTTTCGAGAGGTTCTCGAGTCGAGGTGCGTTGACTTTCCCGGTTTTATAGTCGATGATTTCGATAATGCCATCTACTTCTTGAATCCGGTCTATTTTCCCTTGGAGCTTAACCTCCACGGCTTTGCCGTGGAGGTTTAATTCTAACGAACGCGCATACGTTTCTTCCAAACCAATCAACCGAATACGTTCCTTCTTGATGCGTTCTGCATCCAATTTCAACGCTTCTTCCACCAAAACATCTGCGGCTTTACGCATTAAATGGTTCATCCCACGGTCAATCGTGCCTTGCTGATAATGCTTGCCAAATTGCTCGGTGAGCACTTCCGAAGCCTTTGTAAACATCGTATCAATAGCATCTTGTGTCAACACTTGACCGATGTACGGTGCATACAATACTTCCAAACTATGATGAACAATGCTTCCGAAAGTATTGGCTTCAATATTTTCCTCCAAGGCATCAGGCACCCGCAGCTGTACAATGTATTGAAAGTAAAAATCGAGTGGATTTCGCACCAATTTGTTGATCGAAGAAGCAGATAAGCCCCGATGTTGCAAGAAATGAACGATTTTTTCCAACACTTCAGCCTCTTTCTCAATATGCCAATCAGCAATAGCATTTTCAGTAACTGCATGGTCGGCGATATAGCTTTGAATTTTTGTCTTTCCGCCGGTCTTGGCTTCAAACTCTGCCTTTAATTGCATGATGAATCGACTCGGTTCACCACCTTCCATTTTTCCTTCTAAGCCATTATAAACCAGAAAAACACGTTTGGCGTGATGCAACAATCGGTAAAAGGAATAGGCATAAATCGCGTCACGATCTTTAAAGGTTTGAATGTCGTATTGTTGCTTGAAAACGTGCGGAATGAAACTGTTTCCCGTTCGACCTTTGGGCAAGATGCTTTCATTGGCCGACAACACGATAATGTTCTCAAAATCCAAAGCCCGAGTTTCGAGAACACCCATAATTTGCAGCCCTTGTAACGGCTCACCTTCGTAAGGCAGCTTCGTAGCCGTGCATACTTGCCGAAATAAGCTGCGCATATGAGCAAACGAAATCAAATCCGTATTACGCTGGTGCGAAATCAGTTGATTCGTGATTTTCTTAAACTCAAATAAGAGTTGGATTGGAACCCTGTCGTCGGCATCTAAGTAAGAAATACGTAATTGTTCAATAAGTCCATTCATGTATCCAAGCAATTTAAGTACATCTTTCTTAGGCTGAAGTAAAGCTGCCCAATTGGAGGACTTTTCAAGGATGGGTGCAGCAGCGTTTTCCCACAATAACGCCGCATTTTTCGTGGAAATAAAGTCGAATAGTTCTTCCCCGATCGGTTCGTCACTCAGTCGACTCAAAAACGGTGAAAATAAAATCGGCTTTAATGCCGAAGCCGGATAGGCCCACCCTTTTTTCCCGGAAATAGCCGAAGCAGCCACCACAAATAACTGGTCGAATAAATGATACAATGGAAATTGCGTTAATGCTTTTCCCATCGTGATGTTGTACGTGCCTACATCTTGAGGCAAATGAAAGAGCAAGGGATGTAACAGCTGCTCGTCGGATAATACAATAGCGGTTTTATTGTTTAATGGTCCCAGTTCAGATAGTTGGGCCAGGATTTCCCCAGCCACTTCACATTGGGATGCATTGTTCTTTGCTTCAATGATTTCAAAGCGTTCAGTATGTTGGCCAATGTTTTTCGGTGGATTTTTCCAGATGGAATTTGGCCACCACCGTTGGTAGCGATTTCTAAAATACTGACCGGCCTTATGATTTGTGTCGTTAAAATAATACGAATCGATATCCCAGAGCGCATCTGCTTTTCCAGACTTTAGGAAAAAGTCGAATAACGCTTCTTCGGCTTTATTTAACGCATTGAACCCTACGAATAATACATGTTCAAACGGCAGGGAATCTGCGAAACGTTCTAAGTCTTCAATAGCGAAGCGATAGGCCAATCCTCCATATGCTTTATTTTGTTCCAATAAGTTGGATGTGAAGGTCTTGTAAATGTCTTTAGCCGTTTTCCAAAATGCCAAGTAGTCTTTTTGCATCTCTGTGAGCTCCTCGTTGGGTTTCCAGTTTCGCAGTTCACGGTCGTAGTATAGTTCGGTGAAGAAGGCATCAGCGTCTACGAGGTTCGTATCTAATTCATTGCAATCGCTGAGGAAAGTAGGGCCCCAAGTTAGGAAGTCATCGATATCGTTTTGGCCGGTGACTTCGGAGTAAGCGTGATAGAGGGCAAAGAGTTGCTCTACTTGTTCGGTCTTGACTAAGCCCGTCAATTGAAAGAAAAACTCTTCAATGGTCAGAATGGTTGGCGATAGCGTAGGGGATGTGCTTTGTTGGGAAATGGCATAGCGTAAAAACACCCCAGCTCGCCGATTCGGCAACACAACGGCGCGTTTTCCCCCAGCCTCTGCATGTTGGATTAGTCGTTCAGCAACTTGTTCTAGAAAGCGTTTGGTCATTGAACTGGCTTTATTTGGAGTGAATCGGTGTATACCAATAGCAACTCTGTAATGGAATAGCCCATTTCTACTAGGAGTTGGCCGTATTTCTTTAATTGGTCTTCATGTTGGCTTTTCTGCTGACCGGTCTTGAAGTCGAGGATTCGGGCGGTTTTCGAAGACATATCTAAGAGCATTCGATCGGGGATGAGCGGACTACCAGTTGGCGTTATAATAGGCTGTTCGGTGAATAAGTTCGGGGCATCCGTAAAGTAATCTTGTAGTTCTGGGGCGTGCACCACTTTTTTCAAAAGTGGTTCCAGTTCCGGCAATTGCTCGGTCGACAGCCAGCCGCGCGCAACGGCCTTTTCCAACACGGTTAGCAAGTCACTTCCACTCCGAGTTTCTGCCAATAACGCATGCACCAATTCCCCAAAATCGATTTTCTCCCGCACATCATCACTCCAAATAACCGATGCTTTATTTTTAATGGCCATGCCTTGTTGTCCTTGACTGTTTTGTGCGGGTCGCACGGCAAATTTTTGCCGTGCGCTCGATGCTTCAACAACAGCAGCCTGTGTGGGTTGTCCTAATTCATAGCTGTCTTTTTGGTTCATAGCCTCCAAGAAGTAATGAAATAGATGACTGGCCATCTGACTGTCTTTCTTTGGCGCAGTATTGCCTGTTAGAATGTGCAATTCGGCCACGGCACGCGTGGTAGCTACATAAAGCAAATTCAAGTTGTCTAGGAAGATCGCTTCTTTATTTGCCGTAAAATGGGCAGCTAATGGCGTTTGCTCCACGTCTCTTTTCAACGGCATTAGAACTTGCGAAATCGGTGCGATTTCCTCCAAGCCCACATTCACCCATTTAGATTCTGGCTTAGAAGGTTGACTAAACGTCCAGTCTGCAAAGGGCATTAAAACGATATCAAATTCCAATCCTTTAGACTTATGAATGGTCATAATTTGCACGCCACCTGCCTGGTTGGAGCTCTTGATGTAGAGTTTGTCTTTCTGATCGTCCCACCAATCAAGGAAGGCTTCGGCATTATTCCCATTCTTAGAAATAAAGGCCCAAAGTTCATCCCGAAAGAATGAAATATAAGCTGAGTTTCGTTGGTCTTCCGGTAGCCAGCCCACCAAGGTTTCCCAAATAGTCAGCAAATCTTCTTGCTGCAGTGTAAATACATTGTGTCTCTGTTGAAGACTATTCATCCACGTGGCGAAGGCATTAAACGTAGTATACTTTGCTTTGCTCAAATGGGCATTGAGCATATGTCGGCTCGTGTTGAAAAGGTTCATACTCCACAAGCCTTGCGCTACGGCGGCTTGGTGGACTTGATGCGCGGGTTGACGCATTAATGCAATTAGGTTGGGGTAGAGGCGTACAATAGGGCTTCGGCGGAGCAAGAGGCTTTCCTGACTAGAGAATTGAATGCCATTGTCCGCCAGCGCTTCAGCGATGGCGGGCGTATGCTTTTTATAACGCGTTAAAATGGTGATCTGTTCTTCCTCATAACCCCGTTCTTTTGCCGATTGGATCAATTCAACCAACTTGTCAAGCCGGGCTTGTATGGCCGCTTCTTTGTCTTCTTTTGACGTTTCAAATGCTGTAACTGTGACCCAGCCACCACTTCCCGCCTTTATGATTTCTTGTTGAGCATCTTCGTAAATAGCTGGGTAAGCCAACTCAGGATGTTGCCCCAGCACTTCAAATAAGGCATTGTTGAAGGTTACAATGGCTTCTTTGCTTCGAAAATTCTTGGCTAAAACATGGGCTTGGAAATACTGCGCCAATGCCTGTTCCATATCTTGCAAGACCACATCGTCTTCTGAACCCATCAACTTTGGAAGTTGGGCTAATTGTTTGGTTTCGCCACCACGCCAACGGTAAATAGCTTGTTTGCTATCGCCTACTACTAAGTTGGAATTCCACTCCGGCTGCGACATCGATTCTTCTAACATCGGCAGGAGGTTCTGAAACTGCATTACAGAAGTATCTTGAAACTCATCGATGAGTAAATGCGCATAAAAATCACCTACTTTCTCGAAAATAAAAGGCGCGGGCTGACCTTTTACTTCTCGAGCAATGATTTGGTTGAACTCTGAAATCAATACGATATTTTCCGACTTTCGATAGTCGTGGTAGAGTTGTTTTAAACTCAAAAACAAGGCGATTTTATCGATTTCTGCACGCAACAACTGACGTAATTTCCAAGTAGGTAGCTGTGCGATGATGTCTTGGCTGATTGCAGTCAAACTCGGTTGTAGTCCATCGATGACTGCTTTAACTTCCGGACGTTGCGTTTTGGTATACCAGTCCGCTTCTCCAGCAAACATCTTAGCTACTGAAGCGGAAGGCAGTTTAAATTGCCCTTTCGCAATACTTTCAAAGTATTTAGGGATATAGCTGTAAGCGAAATCTTTGAAGCCAAGGCCTTGGTGGGCAATTAATTCCAGGGCTTTCTTCCCTTCGGCTTTTAAGGTGTTTTGCTGAGCGAAATAGGCTTGATTCAAGGCTTTTAACGCCTGATTCACGGCTTTTGTATCCACTTTCTCTTCGCTTAAAGCCCGCAGCGGTTCCATACTTGTTTCATTAAGCATGTTATGGGCGCTACGCTCAATCTCGTCTCGAATGTTCCAACTATCTTTTTCTTCTAGTTTGGTTAAAAAGAGATTGGTAAGGAGTTGGGTTAAGCCTTCGTCATTGCCGATTTTATCCAATAAGTGATCGGTGATGAGTTCCACTACTTTTTCCTGATCGATTTCCACTTCAAAGGTCACCGGTAAATTCAATTCGAAGGCAAAGGAACGAATGAGTCGCTGCGAAAAGCTATCGATCGTACTGACGGCAAAATCGCTGTAGTTGTGGAGAATGGTAGTATATAATTCTGAAGCACGTTCTCGAATCAACGCTTCGGGTAAGCCAAAGGATTCGTCTTCCTGCAACGCCTCCATTAAAGCTAGATTTCGGCCTGTTAATGCGGCAGAATTGGAGAAGGCATGACACGCTTCTAAAATTCGAGCTTTCATTTCGTTGGTGGCCTTAACCGTGAAGGTGATCGCTAAAATCACTTTGTATTTTTTCTGTGGATCCAAAAGGGCGAGCTTGAGGTATTCCTTAGTCAGGGTAAAGGTTTTGCCGGAGCCAGCTGAAGATTTGTATACGTTGAATTTATTCGGCATGCACTTTTTTTCACCCTCGATTAAACTTTTTTAATTTTTCTTTGTCTATGATTACTGAGGCAATAGGTCTCACACTATAACTTAGAAAATTAAGCGATGAAAAATATAATTTTTACACTATTTCTAGGCCTGTTTACAGTGCCTCTTTTTGCACAAGACATCGATAAGATGGGTGAAGGCACTGATCCAGTAGCCGAAAACAACAAAATTATCCAGCAATTGGATGATGTTGTTGAATTGACTGACCCGCAAAAATTGGATGTGACAGACATTCTATCGGTGAGTCAGGAAGAAATGCGTTCTATTAAGGATAAATATCAGCCTACGATTACTTCTATGAAAGCGGAGTTGAAGGAAGTTCGTGAGAAATATGGGGAGGTGAATGAGACGAATCGTGCGGATGTAAAATCGGAAATTGAAGCGATTAAGTCGAAGTATAATCCGAACTTAAATAAGATGAAATCGGAAATTCAAACGCTGCGTCGATTTACCAAAGAAGAGATTGGGAAAGTGTTGACACCAGCGCAACGTGAGCAATTGCGTGAAGCGCGTTTATCCAAGCGCCAGCAGTGGAAGAATAAAATAAAAGACCGTCAGGACAAACGGAAACAAAAAATTGATCGTCCTAGAAGATAGAAAGTTTTTGACACACTTTCAGATTGACAATCTCCATACCCATCCCGGCTAAGCCGGGATGGGTTTTTTCTTTTTCTCCTTACTTTGTATCGGAATGGCCGGCAGCAAGCAAAAATTATGGTTGAGTAAAAGCACGTATTTACGGAGCTTACAATGCCCGAAGGCGCTTTATCTCTACAAGAATTTCTATCAATTCCGCGACAAGCCGAGTGCAAAACAGCAAGCCAGCTTTGATCGCGGGCATCGGGTGGGGCGGCTGGCGCAGTTGCTTTTTCCGGGTGGGATTTACATTCGCCCGGCCAGCCCAAGGGGCTGGCCGAAAGCCATAGAGGCCACCAGCAAACTACTGGCTAATAAACAGGAAATTATCTACGAAGCGGCCTTCCAGCATGATGGCGTCATGTGTGCGGTAGATATCTTAGTTCAAAACGGTTCGTTCTATGATGTGTATGAAGTGAAAAGTAGTCCCGGCGTTCGACAGGTCTACATAGAGGATATGGCTTTGCAGTATTGGGTATTGCGGAGGCAAAAGATCCAACTCGGCAAGGTGTATTTATTACTGCCAAAGAAGCCTCAAGACGGCTTTATTGACCTGCATATGGACGATATGGAAGCGATCGATTACACCGAGCAGTTAGCAGCCATGGTTTTGGATGTAGAGGAAGGCGTGCGCGCCGCGGCGCGCACGTTAACGCTAGACAATGCCCCAGAAGTGGCTATGGGAGAGCAGTGTTTAAAACCGTATCCGTGTGATTTCCAGTCGACGTGCAAGCGCGGCTATCGCTGATCGTGGCGTTTCCGGGGCGTCGAAGACGCCCGTTGAATACTATACTTCCCAAACTTATCCTTCACAGAGTCAATACCCTCGTACAATTTCTTATTTTTCGAAAAATCCTCAAATACATTCGTTTGATAACTGCCTTTCTCCACGAAGCCGGCTAACCGCAAGCCGACTAGGCGCAGCGGCTTCTTATGGTAAATCTTTTCAAAAAACGTCGTGATTTCAGGAATGAGCTCATGTTCGTAGAACGTAGGTGGAATAACAGTCTGACGCGTTATCGTATCAAAGTCGGCCGTGCGCATTTTTATAGCCAAATTTGTCACCATTCGCCCTTCTAACCTTAAGCGGTGAGCCAACTGCTCAGCCATGCCAAACAAGATCGATTTTAACTGATTGCTGTCACTTAGGTCTACGTGAAACGTGTGTTCTTTCGAAATCGACTTGCGCTCGCTATAGGGTTGAATCGTCACACTGCCTTTTCCGTTTACCTTTCGCCACAGTCCTTGTCCGAACTTGCCAAACCATTCCAAGAGTTGTGCTTCACCAATTCCTCTCAATTCTTCCACAGTATGGATTTTCCGCAATTGTAAAAATTCCTGGGTTTTCTTCCCTAAACTAGGGATTTCCTTAATGGGCAGGGGATTTAAAAACTCAATTTCTTGCCCATGTTCGACGAATAAATGGCCGTTTGGTTTGGCTTGATTCGTGGCCATTTTTGCAAGCGTTTTATTCGAGGCTAAACCAAATGAAATGGGTAAACCAGTTTCACGGGTAATGGTATGACGAAGTTCTTGCGCCCATTGATAACAACCGAAATATTTGTCCATACCGGTTAAGTCAACATAAAACTCATCGATAGAGGCCTTTTCAAACAACGGGGCTTTCTCGGCAATGATTTGAGTGACCATTCTAGAGTACTTGGCATAACTTTCCATATCTCCCCTCAAGAAAATCCCATTCGGACAAAGGGCATGCGCCTTAAAGCCAGCCATAGCGGAGTGAACCCCGAATTGACGGGCTTCATAACTACAGGAAGATACGACGCCACGTCGCCCAACCGCACCAATAATTACAGGCTTACCATTCAAGGTAGGATCTTTCATGCGTTCAACCGACACAAAAAAGGAGTCCAAATCCATATGTAACAAGAAATGTTTCATAGCGTGGAAAACGTGGAATAAAATTAACTATTTTTTTTAGTATTTTTGAGTAAACTTTTTGGTAATGCTCTTAGAAATGATCAATAAAAACTTCAAGTACTTACGCAAACAACATGGAAGTACCCAACAAGAATTTGCAGAGATTTTAGGTATAAAGCGCGCTTCGGTTGGGGCTTATGAAGAAGGAAGAGCCAAGCCAAACTTAGATGTGTTAAAGCAACTTTCCGATATGTTTAACTTATCGCTCGATTGGTTGATCACCAAAGATATTAGCAAGTTGAGTACGGGCGAATTGAAAATGAGCCAACAAGTAGATGCCGAAGGAAAGCGTTTACGTGTTCTTTCCATCTCTGTGGATCAAGAAGGGAATGAAAATATTGAACTCGTACCAGTCAAAGCATCGGCGGGTTATTTATCTGGCTACGCAGATCCAGAATTTATCAGTGATTTGCCGAGATTCAACCTACCTATGTTGCCTACGGGAACGTATAGAGCCTTTGAAATCAAAGGCGATAGTATGTTGCCACTCCAACCGGGTTCCATTGTAATTGGAGAATATGTCGAGAATTGGAACGATATTAAGGACGGACGAACCTATGTAGTCTTATCGAAAGAAGATGGCGTGGTCTATAAACGACTATTTAACGATATTAAAGGAAGTGGTTCCATTACCTGTCAATCCGATAATCCTTCTTACCCGCCCTTCCTCATTAAAGGAGAAGATATTTTAGAAGTCTGGCAAGCCAAGTTGTTCATCAGTAAAGCCGAACCAATGCCACTCAATAATACCAAGCCCGATGATATGCTCAGCATGATTCAACACCTTCAACAAGAAATTACCAACCTCAAAAACTCCAATTAAGTCTAGTCTGATGCGCAGGTAG
>JAHQVX010000001.1 GCA_019634125.1 Saprospiraceae bacterium | reverse complement strand
CCTGCTATATTTGTATGTATAGCATGGTTGGAAATCGCTTTTCTCAATTTAATCCTCAGGCCGACGAACGTACTCCCTTTGAACAACTCTTGGAGTTGTTCTTAGAAATCATGGTACATACTTCTGGTGACGTAGAAGAAGCCTTCGATTGGATGTATGAAATTGATGAAGAACATGGCATCACCACACCAGATTACACGCTAGAAGACTTCCGAAGAGATTTAGAAAACAAAGGCTTCCTTCAATTAAAGGACGGTGGGCCAGCTTTGTCGGGAAAGGGCGAGAAAGTAATTCGTCAACGGGCCTTAGACCAAATTTTCGGGAAGATTAAAAAAAGTGGGAAGGGCAACCACCGATCTCCGATCGCTGGTCAGGGCGATGAAGCCACGAGTGATCGTAGAGCCTTCCAATTCGGCGATAACCTCAACCAGATCGACTTTACCGCCAGTTTCAAAAATGCCCAGAAGCGCGCAGGAATCGATAATTTCAATCTAGTAGAACAAGACCTAGAAGTCGTTGAGAACCAATACAAAAGCCGAATGGCCACCGTTTTGATGATCGATATTTCGCACTCGATGATCTTATATGGGGAAGATCGGATTACCCCGGCTAAAAAAGTAGCTATGGCCATGGCCGAACTTATCCAAACACGCTATCCAAAAGACACCTTAGATGTGATCGTATTTGGCAACGATGCCTGGCAAGTTGAAATTAAAGATTTACCATATCTCCAAGTTGGTCCCTACCACACAAATACTGTAGCAGGCTTGGAGTTGGCCATGGATTTATTGCGCCGACGCAAAACAGCCAATAAGCAAATCTTTATGATTACCGATGGTAAGCCCACCTGCCTAAAGGAAAAGAACGGCCAGTATTATCAGAATAGCATGGGCCACGATCCACGAATTATTAATAAATGCATCAATTTGGCCATACAATGTAGGAAATTGAAAATTCCGATCACCACTTTTATGATTGCTCGAGATCCCTACTTACAGCAGTTTGTAGAAGATTTCACGGAAGCGAACAAAGGCAAGGCATTTTACTCGAGCTTACAGGGCTTAGGGGAGTTTGTCTTTGCCGACTACGAAAAAAATAAACGCAAACGAACATGACGCATCTCTTAGAGATAACAACATTAGGCGGTTTAAAGGCTGCTGGCTATACGAGTAAATCGATTAAGGAAGAGCTTCGGGACAATTTGATTGGCAAGCTCAAAAGCGGGGAACCCGCTTTTGAGGGCATCCTAGGATACGAGCACACCGTAATTCCGCAAGTAGAGCGGGCAATTTTAAGCGGGCACAGTATTAATTTACTTGGCTTGCGTGGCCAAGCTAAAACCCGAATCGCGCGTCTAATGACCAATTTATTAGACGAATATATTCCTGTGGTGGAAGGCTCTGAGATCAATGACGATCCGTTAGCACCACTATCGGCAGTAGCTCAAAAGATCATTGAGGAACAGGGCGACGACACGCCGATTAGCTGGCTGCATCGCAGCCAGCGCTACTCCGAGAAACTGGCCACGCCCGATGTGAATATCGCCGATTTAATCGGCGATATTGATCCCATAAAAGCCGCCAACCTCCGACTTAGCTTCTCCGACGAAGGCGTCATCCATTTCGGCATGATTCCACGAGCTAATCGCGGCATCTTTGTGATTAATGAATTGCCCGATCTCCAACCGAGAATCCAAGTGGCATTGTTCAATATTCTTCAAGAAGGCGATGTGCAAATCCGAGGCTTTAACCTCAGATTTCCACTCGATGTTCAATTTATTTTTACCGCCAATCCCGAGGATTACACGAATCGAGGCGCCATTATTACGCCATTGAAGGACCGGATTCAAAGCCAAATTTTCACGCATTATCCGAAGAGTATCGATATAGGCCAAGCAATTACCCAACAAGAAGTGAAGCTGACCAGCACGCAAGGCAACATCTTAATTCCGGATATTATCTCCAGAATGATTGAGCAAATTGCAGTGGAGGCACGAGTTAGTGAGTATATAGATGAGAAGAGCGGAGTGAGTGCGCGACTTCCGATAAGTGCTTATGAAGCGGTGGTCAGTGCAGTGGAACGCAGAATGATCTTAAATGGCGAGACAAGCGGTACGGCACGGATTGGCGATCTGTCAGCAGCCATTCCAGCCATAATTGGTAAAATTGAAATGGTCTACGAGGGAGAGCAGGAAGGGGCGGTGAGCGTAGCGCACCGACTTATCGGAGCAGCCCTCCGGTCGCTAGCGCCTGATTACTTTAAGAATATTGACCTCATTCAAAATAAAAGCTTCCCCGAAATCAAGGAAGAAGCCCGAAAAGTGGCAGAGTGGTTCGAGCAAGGCAATACGCTCGATTTAGTGAATGATGCTCCCGAAGCCGACTTCCAACAACAACTCGATAAAATCGATGAACTCGAGAAAGTGGTTCGAAGACTGTCTGCTAGCTATTCCGATAAAGGCAAGTATTTGCTTATGGAGTACTTCATTCACGTCATGGCTGAGTATTCTATGCTCGATAAGAAACTATTGGAGGTCAGTTATAACTTCCGCGACTATTTCTCTTCCGTCATGCCTGGCTAAGGATTTTTGTGAGCTAGAAGGGTGAATTTCAAGTAGAAGGCGTAACTTTTTATAGAAGGTTTGCGTCTACTTATTGAAACAAAACACATCACTTATGAAGGCTCTACTCACCCTTACATTCGCTGGACTATTTGCCGCATGCTCTATTAGCGTGAGCTCCGATGGTAACAGCTGGCAAGATCGGAAAGTAAAAGGTAATGGCGTTTCTGCTAAAGAAAAACGCACAATTTCCAATGAAGTCGATCGAATTATTATTACCAGTTCTATTGATGTAGAATATACTCAAGGTTCTCCCGCCAGTATGGAAGTGCAAGGCGATGAAAACCTTATTGAAAAGGTAGTCACTGAAGTGTCTGGAAATACGTTGAAAGTGTATAGAGAAAACGGCAATTACTGGATGCAGAGTACCAAAGGCTTGAAAGTCATCGTAACCACACCGCATTTGTCTGAGGTAGCTGTAAGTTCTTCAGGAGATTTCGAAGCCACCAATCCCTTAACCGATGATGCGATTCAACTTAAAACCAGTAGTTCTGGAGATATACAAGCCAGCGTAGAAACCGATGATCTAAAGTTGTACTGTAGCAGCAGTGGCGATATTCATATCAAAGGAAGTGCCGATCGGCTGTTAGCAAGAACAAGTAGCTCTGGCGATATTAAAGGAAAAAATTTAAAGACTCGGTTAGCTGAATTGGCTACGAGCAGCTCAGGCGATGTATATGTCTACGCTTCTGATGCAGTGAAGGCTCGAACGTCTAGCTCGGGAGATATTCATGTATATGGAAGTCCAGATAAACGCGATACCTCAGAGAGTAGTTCCGGCGATATTTACATTGACTAAAAGTCAACCTTAACTCAAAACACAGGAAACCCCCTGTCTAGTCTAGGCTAAGCCTAGACTAGACAAGGGGTTCTTGTTATATCAATAGACTGTTTAATCGATATAGCCCGAATTCATTCTACTCCGCAATTGCGATCTGAAATCATCGAAGGCATCTTCTAGCATTTCTTCATCACTTGGAAAACGAACTGGATTTCGTTCATTGCAATCGTAGTTGTTCGGAAGTGCCCGCTCATCGCCCCGAATATCGCAGGTCACACTTCGAAAGCGACTATCACCAAAGAATTGTCTTCGTTCCAACAAGTCGTTGTCTTGTTCGTCGTATATGCTGAAATCGAATTCTAAGGCGGCACTTTTAGTGCGTGTGGTATTTGTTACACGTGCCCGAATTTCTACATCTTCAGTAATTCGATTCCCTGCAGTATCGGTTACATAGCCACCCGAAGCATTTCGTGCAAACTCTTGTATGGTACGTACATACGTCTCTGTATCTCGATCTTCCCGTTCAGGCTCAACATCCACATTATACAAGGTTAACTGAATTCGATAATCATAATCAATGCCTTCAATGTACGATTCGTCATACTTAATCCATTTCCGATCATTTTGTTGAATCTCCCTATCTAATTCCAATTGAAAACCATAAGGCAAATACCTGGTGCTCGTATTGGCGAAATCAATGAGTACATACGTCGTGCCCAATTCTAAGGTTTCAAGAATCAGCGTTTCTGCGTCACCAATGCCTGGATAAAGCCGATTCGCTTGTTGGAAGTAATCGTGTGCACTTCGGGCATCGTCTTTCGAGCCGGTTTGTTCAAAGGTGTTAAGAAAGCGCATGCCTTTTTCGTAGATTACAAAAGCGGCTTCTTCTTTGGCTGCTTCCAGCTTATCTTGGACGTCAACAAAGGTGAAATTCGCTCTGTAATTACCTGCCTCTATCGGAATTCTTCTCCGAATTCGATCTTGGCGGTCTTGAATTCGGCTGTAAGCTCTCCAGATATTTTCCCATCGATCTGGCGATCCGCTTTCTTCCCAACTAGCAATCTTTACTTGGTCGTTCTCCAACAATTTGTGGTACGATTGCTCTAATAGTTTCACATCTTCTGCGCTGACCTTTTTTTTATTGCCTTGGATTTTGGCCAGCGACTTGCTGAATGCTTGACTGTAGTCTCCCTTGTCGTATAATTTCGCTGCCTTTTTAGAGCAAGCCGAAAAGGAAAGTACAAACATCAGTAAAATTGAAATTGTAAATGTTCTTTTCATAAGCCCTGTTTTATATAAACAAAACGATAATCGTGCCATGAAAAGTTACAGGAGCCACTACTGGTCTGCGATACACTTAGAAACCACCACCTTCATCGAAGGGATCTGAGCCTCCAGCTGGGCGTTCTCCACCTCGTCGTCGTTGCCGGTTTTGTTGGTTGATTCTATAATTAAATGCAAAAGTGGATGTGCGTGCGCGCCATTGAAATTCTCCATTGCTAAAGAAATCATCACCAAACTGTTCATAGACCCGTCTTCGACTGTTAAATACGTCTCGCACATTAAAGGAAATGGTAGCTTGATTTTGCATAATGTCGGAAGATAAGCCGATGTTGGCCGTTGTCACGGGTTGGGTAGAACCTTGTGTAGTTTGTCGACCTGCTCGATGGTTCATACTTAATTGACCATTCACTTTGTTGGCAATCTTAAATCGAGAATTGATTCGTGTGAACCAGCTTACGTCTTCGCTGGTAAAGCTTTCCCCCAAATTCTGCCCATCTTCTTGAAAGTAAAACAGGTTGAAGTTGGCATCGAAACGTAACCAATTGGTCACATCGCTAGAGCCAATAAGCTCTACTCCTCCAGCGTCTCTGGTATTTAAGTTCTGTGGGCGAGTAATGAAGGTAATGCTATCTATACGTTGCGTTATACGTTGAATGACATCTTCGGTATGGCGGTAATATAAGGAGGCATTGAAGGTGGTTTTATCCCATTCTTTTAAATAACCAGTTTCCAAAGAGTGCGTGAACTCTGGATCTAAATTCGGATTTCCTGCAAATTGCCGGCGGGAATCAGAAAAGGTTAAAAATGGATTTAAGTCAAAGAACCGAGGACGTCTTAACCGCCTACTATAACTCATTTGGAAGGAGTTCGCATTCGGCATTTTATACGTTAAGAAGGCACTTGGGAAGAAGTTGAAATAATCGCGTTGATTCTCTTCTTCGGTAGTAATTAACAGGGTAGTCACATTCGTATACTCTCCCCGAACACCTAATTGGTAGGACCATTTGCCTTTTTCGTTGGCAAATTGGGCATAGCCCGCAGCAATATCTTCATTGTAGTCGAAATCGTTACTGAGATTTTGAAAGGGTTCGAAAGTACCAGCTGTGTTGAGTTGTTCAACAAGGAATTGATTGGTAATATCTCGGAACGTCGAGCGGGCGCCCAATTCAAATTGTTTGGTTTTGCTGAACGGGTTAATCCAATCGAATTGAATGAGGTATTCATCTTGACTCTCTTCGTTGTTACTGCGTTGTTGTGGTGCGGCTTCAATACCGTTACCAGACAAAAGTGTTTCTCTTAAGTCAGAAAATTCGCCTTCAGCAGTAATACTATACCGAAAATCGAAGTTCAATTTTTTGCCTGCTTTTTTGTCGATGTCTCTGGTAAAGTTGATGGAGTAAGCTAAGTCTTCTTCATCTTCTTCTTCACGATCTGTTCTTAAAATTTCCGAGAGTGGATCGAAGTTAATATCGAAATCAGTGTATAAAATATCGGCTTCGTTTTCTTCATCGCCTTTACTGTAGCGGAAACTACCTGTTAAGGAATTTTGATCGTTCATGAAATACTCTAAGCCGAATTGTGCATTTCCGCCTAATCCCCCGCGTTCATGTTCGCGGTCGTTTCGAGAGAATTCAATGCCGCTGACAGGTTCGGTAAAATCGTAGAATACAAATCCACTACCTGGGCCTCTGCGGAAGTTTGCCCCTAAATTGGTGAACAGGTTGACCTTTTGGGTTCGGTAGTTAATATTGGCTCCTGCGCCATGATTGTCTGGGAATCCAGTGTTGGCGTTCACTGATGCGTTAAAGCCCGAAGCCCGTTCTTTTTTGAGCACAATATTGATAATTCCAACCATGCCTTCGGCGTCGTAACGGGCGCTGGGATTCGTGATTACCTCTACTTTTTCAATGGAACTAGAGGGCAAGTTTCGAAGGGCATTCGTATTTCCAAGGCCAGTGAGTCCAGATGGTTTGCCATCAATTAGGATTTGAACGCCGCCGCTTCCGCGCAGACTAACATTGCCGTCAATATCTGTAGTCACAGAAGGTACATTATCTAGGACTTGAATAGCATTAGTGCCTACTGCCGTAATGTCTCGGCCAACGGTATATACTTTCTTATCGAGGTTGAATTCAAGTTCGCTTTTCTCGGCGACCACATCAACTTGTTGGATTTGAGTGGCATCGAGTTGTAGTCCAATAGCAGGTACACGAAGCGGGCTGCCTGTGTATTCATCAATGGAAACAATCGTAGGGTTGTATGAAATGAAGTCTACTTTTAAAAGGTAGTTGCCCGGTGCTGGGTTTAATCGGAACTGACCCTCTTCCGAGGTAATGGTTCCATCAACCAGTGTGGAGTCGGCTGCATGAATCAATGCTACTGTGGCGAAGCCTAAAGGAGCTTCTGACTCGTTATCAATCACTTGTCCTGAAATTCCAGCAGGGGGTCCCTGAGCGTAAGTCAAGGTTGAAAGAAAGAGGCAGGCGATGAAGAGGGCAACGAGATTCTTGTTCACAATGGTCAATTATATGCATAGTTACACTTAAAGCGAGGAATTTGTTTCACATGGGTTAAAATTTGTGTCAATGAAGGTTGCTGTGCTATTTTTGTGCTCCATGAAAAAAATACTGTCGCCTCGTTTTTTGTCGGTTTGGTTGTTGTATACCTTTCTTTTTGCGTTAGGAAAATTAGTATTAGATGGTGTGTTAACGAATAGTGGGGTAATGGGCTGGGATACCCTGTGGGTGTCTTTGGCGGTGGGTCTAGTCTTTGCGTTATTTTACACGAAATTTTTCCCGCTTCAGCGGGAAAAATAATAATTTTTGCATATATTTAATACATGCGTTTAGTGTTGAGACACATGTATTTAGTTTTGGTGTTGTTCGTTCCCGCAGCGACAGCTGCGGGCAATGATGTGCCTTACAATAAGGTGGAGCAAGTGTTTTTAGCCGACTTAGAGGGTGCTAAATCGCAGAAACAACGACTTCATGTGCTCAAGCAGCTGACGGAGGATTTTATAGAACGCCATCCGGAACGAGCGCTTCCGCTTGCGGAAGAGCTGTTGGAAAAAACGAAACACCAAAAGCAACAGCGCGCCAAGTCGTATTTAAAAATGGGTCAAGCTTTGTACTATCTTGATAAGAACTTGGAAGCACTGCCATATTTTTTAGAAGCTAAAAAATATGCTGTAGATGAGAACAAGACAGATGATTTTTTCCTTGCCAATATCTATTATTATGAGGGTGTTGCAGAAAGTTATGCCGGAGATTACATCAAAGCAAAGAGGGCCCAGGAAAAAGCACTCCATTATGCGTCTAAAAGGGATGATGATGAACTTATTGCATTCATATTGTATGAATTAGCTTACTCAGAATATGGTTTAGACGAATTTGAATCAGGAATTGAACATAGTTTACAGGCTTACGAGATTGATGTTCAACGTAATGATTCTTCGGCTATTTATGCTGATCTGAATTTGTTAGCTAACGTGTATAATGATAAAAAGCAACCTGATCAAGCCATTGAATATTTTTTGGAGTCAGAAAAGTATATATCTAAGACAAGTCCTTATTACCTTGAAAACCAGATTACTTTTCATAGTAATTTAGGAAATACTTATTTGAAAAAATATGAAGAAACAAAAAGTGAAGTTTATCTTGAAAAGGCTGAAAAAGAAATTAACACAGGTCTAGTCTTAGCAAAGCGATTGTCATATAAGTATG
>JAHQVX010000058.1 GCA_019634125.1 Saprospiraceae bacterium | reverse complement strand
CCGTATTCGGGTAAGATCTTGGGATTGTCAGTAGCTGCGACCACGCCAGTTGTTCGTCCGTGAAAGCCACCTTCAAAGCAAATGATTCGGCTCTTTCCGGTATGAAAAGAAGCGAGCTTTAACCCATTTTCATTGGCTTCTGCCCCCGAAGAAATCATAAATAAGTGGTGATTGGTATAACCGCTTTGTAGGGCGAGTTGCTCGGCCAATTTTGTTTGAAAGGGATTTTCTACGGAATTCGAGTAGAAGATGAGTTCATCAATTTGCTGCTTAAGTGCTGCGGCGAATTTCGGATGGCTATGCCCTACGCTAATTACGGCATGTCCGCCATAGAGGTCTAAATACTTCTGGCCACTAGAATCGTAGACATAAGCGCCTTTGCCACGCACGAGTTCTACTGGGAACAAGGGATATACTTGGAAGAGACTCATAGCATGGTGGGTTTAAGTTGCAGCCCTTCCGTTTCAGGAAGACCAAAAATGAGGTTCATATTCTGTACAGCTTGCCCGCTTGCCCCTTTAACTAAATTATCGATTGTGCTTTGAATGTAGAGTTGCCCTTCAATGACGCGGACATTTAAAAAGCAACGATTGGTGTTGACCACATTTTTCATGGATACCTCTTGGTCGCTGACTTGCACGAAAGGGTGGTCGGCATAAAATGCTTTATACAGTTGGTTGGCAGCTTCATGCGTCAGACTCGTAGGCGTGTAGACATTTGCATAAATGCCTCTCGTGAAGTTACCTCGCATGGGAATGAAATGAATTGGAGCGATGAAGCTGGCTTGAAGTTGCTTGACGGATTGTTGGATTTCATCGAGGTGTTGGTGGCGGAAAGCCTTGTACACGCTGATGTTATTGTTTCGCCAAGTAAAGTGAGTTGTTGGGCTGAGCTTACCTCCAGCGCCTGTACTTCCTGTGATGGCGTTGATGTGAATGGCTTCCGTGAGTATTCCTGCTTGAGCTGCGGGCAGTAAAGCCAATTGGATGGACGTAGCAAAACAACCTGGGTTGGCAATATTCTCCGCAGATTGAATGGCTGTTCGGTTGATTTCTGGCAGTCCATAGACGAAGGCTCGACCTTGAAAGGTCGTATTGGGTTGGAGGCGGAAATCTCGACTGAGGTCGATGATTTTTAGGGAGGAGGGTAACTGGAGTTGGCTTAAAAAATCTGTGCTAACGCCATGTCCGAGGCATAGGAATAGCACGTCAACATTGAGGTTGGGCGAGCTATCGAAGGCTTGGTTAATGATACCTTCTAAGTCGGGATGGGCGGTGTAGATGGGTTTGCCAGCTGCTGAGGTGGAGCTGACGGAGACAACATCCGCTTGCGGATGTTGTTGTAATATCCTCAACAGCTCACCTGCGGTATAGCCCGTTCCTCCTGCTATGCTTATTCGAATCTTATTCATCGTCTTTGATCGAGTGATAAATTTTTTGTCCCATACCGTAGATCTTAATAAATCCTTTGGCGTCGTCTGCTGTCCATGCCTTATTGACTTCTCCGTATTGCCCAGCTTTGCTTTTCATCAGGTCGAATGGGCTTTCGATGCCGATAAGTTCGAAGCGATACGGGCTAAATCGCACGAAGACTTTTCCTGTGACGCGTTTCTGAGCATTGGTAAAGAAGGCTTCGATATCGCGCATGACGGGATCTAGGAATTCGGCTTCATGGAGTTTATTGCCATAGGTTTCGGCGAGGAAGCTTTTTAATTGCTGTTGGTCTTTGGTTTGCACGTGTTTTTCGAGGAGGTGGTGAGCCTTGATAAGCACCAGCGAAGCTGGTGCTTCAAAACCAACCCGTCCTTTAATACCGATAATGGTGTCGCCCACGTGGGTATCCCGCCCAATGGCATATTCACTAGCCAAGGCATTGAGTGCTTTGATGGCGGCTAAAGGTGACATAGTTTCGCCGTTAATACCCACAACTTCTCCTTTTCGGAATTGAATACTGCATGCTACGGGGTCAGTCATGACGAGTGGACTTGGATAGGCCGCATCAGGCAACGCCTGATGTGAGGTCAAGGTTTCTGCACCACCCACGCTCGTGCCCCACAGCCCTTTGTTAATGCTGTATTGCGCTTTTTCCCAGCTAATGTCTACACCATGTTTTTGAAGGTATGTCGTCTCTTCTTCTCGGCTCAGTCCTAAGTCGCGAATGGGCGTAAGAATTTCCACTCCAAGGGCAAGAATTTCGAAGGCTAAATCGAAGCGTACTTGGTCGTTTCCCGCTCCTGTGCTGCCATGCGCTACATACGCCGCATCGATTTCAGCAGCGTATTTTGCAACAGCCATGGCTTGGAAAAAGCGTTCGGCACTTACTGAAAGTGGGTAGGTATTATTCTTCAACACATTCCCGAAAATCAAGAACTTGATGCATTGCTCGTAGTAATCTTCTAATGCATTGATCGTTCGATGGCTGGTGGCACCCAATTGGAAAGCACGTTCCTCCAAGAAGGAATAAGCTTCAGGGTCGAATCCGCCCGTGTCTACGGCAACTGTATGGACTTCTAACCCCTTTTCTTCGCTAAAGTATTTGATACAGTAAGAAGTATCTAATCCGCCACTATAGGCGAGTACCACCTTGTTATTCTTCATCTAAATTGGTTTTGTTATTGGTTTGGTCGTACAGCATGCCCGTACATAAGCAGAGTTTCCGATCGTTCCTGGTGAGGATATCGAAATTTCTACAGGTTTGGCAATTAGCCCAAAATTCATCGTCGCTGGTGAGGTCTGCAAACATGACTGGTTTGTAGCCTAAGTCAGAGTTCATTTTTAGTACATAGCCGCTAGTTGTAATGCTGAATATCTTCGAATTGGGGTATTTATTCCTAGATAGGTCGAAGATCTGTTGTTTGATCCGTTTAGCTAATCCTATTTGACGATATGCCGGGATAACAATTAGTCCGGAATTCGAGACATACTTCTTGTTCTCGAATGTTTCTATGTAGCAAAATCCAGCGATTTCATCGTCAACAAAAGCCACGACAGCATCTCCGGAGGTCATTTTTTTAGCAATGTAAGATTCGGCACGAAAGGCAATACCAATACCTCTTTGCTGGGCACTTGCTGCATATTCTCTAGAAATTCTAGCTGCGTGCAGCACATCGTGTTCGTTCGCCGATCTTACAAGGATGGTCATTGAAAGAAAATGATTAAAAACGGATAGAAAAACAAAATGGAAAACGAAAACCCGATAACGAGCGAAAAGAATTGGAAATTGGTGAACTTAGTCGTTAAGTGCACTTCGCTTGGGTTTTACTTTTATTAAAAAAATGTGTTTGTTTTCCATATAATACTGCCAATTGGCAGAATTTTGCGCTAAAATAAGGTGGAATTCGTTTTATTGTCGATTTTCGTGAAATAATAATTAACATTCTTACTGAACCAATGTTGACAGTGATAAAAATTGGCGGAGCCATACTCGAGCAGGAAAAAGCTCGGCAACAGTTCTTGGTAGAGTTCGCTAAGATTTCAGGGAAAAAGGTATTAGTCCATGGTGGTGGACGTACTTCGAGTCGCTGGATGAAAGCATTAGGGCAAGAGCCAACGATGATTGACGGCCGGCGAGTGACCGATGCAACTACCCTTGAAATCGTCAGCTTGGCTTATGCAGGGTTGAATAAACAACTCGTAGCTCAGCTGTACGGTATAGGACAGAAAGCGGTTGGGTTATGTGGAGCAGATGAGAATGTGCTTCTTGCCCAAAAGCGTTCTCCGAGTCCTATTGATTTTGGTTGGGTTGGGGATATCGACCGAAACGGCGTGAATGCAAAGGTGTTGCTCGGGTATATGAAGCATGATATAGTGCCAGTGCTTGCTCCTTTGACACATGACGGCCAAGGACATCTACTAAATACGAATGCAGATACGATTGCCAGTGTGGTCGCTCAAGCCCTTCAACAATATGAACCGGTTCGACTGATTTATGCTTTTGAAAAGCCTGGCTTATTAGGTGATTCCGAGGATGAAAGCACATTATTGACTACCTTTTCGAAAGATGAATTTACGGCAGCTGTGGAAGCACGAAGTGTGCATCAAGGTATGTTGCCTAAGTTGCACAATGCATTTGATGCGCTTGAACATGGGGTAGAAGAAGTGTATTTATGTAGAACAGATGAAGTGCACCGACTAGACACAAAAACCCATATTACATTATGAATGTAGCGCAGCTTCAACAGGAAGCCATCGACTTACTGGCTCAACTCATTGCCCTTCCTTCTTTTTCGAAAGAAGAGGCGGAAACTGCTGATTTGTTGGAGGCTTGGATGTTGCGTTGTGGGCTAGCACCAGAGCGCTACTTGAACAATGTTTATGCGGTAGCTACAAATGGGCCTGGAGCTGGTCCAGTAGTGCTTTTAAATAGTCATCACGATACGGTTAAGCCAGCCTCCGGCTGGCTTTCCGATCCCTTCTTACCAAAATTAGAAGCGGGGAAATTGATTGGGTTGGGTTCCAACGATGCCGGGGCTTCGGTAGTCAGTATGTTGGCAGCTTTTCGGTATCTCTCCAGCCTGCCCGAATTGCCGTATCAATTGATGATTGCCATTACAGCTGAAGAGGAGATTAGTGGACGTAATGGCGTGGAAGCTTTGCTTCCACGCTTACCCGAGATCGACCTCGGCATAGTGGGTGAGCCTACGCAGATGCGATTGGCTGTAGCAGAGCGGGGCCTTATGGTCCTCGATGTGGAAGTCCAGGGGAAGACCGGCCACGCCGCGAGAAATGAGGGCGACAATGCCTTGTACAAGGCATTGGACGCTATTCAATGGTTTCGGAATTATCAGTTCGAGGAAATCTCCGATTTCCTAGGTCCTGTAAGTATGAACGTAACCCAAATTGAAGCCGGTACGCAGCACAATGTCGTGCCCGATCGCTGTAAGTTTGTTGTAGATATACGATTGAACGGCTTGTATTCCCACGAAGAAGTATTGGAAATTATAAACCAGCATATTTCTGGAACAGTTACACCACGCTCTACCCGTTTACAACCTAGTCATATTTCAACCAACCATCCATTTGTTCAGCATGCCCAGCAATTAGGATTTGTAACTTTTGGCTCATCAACGATGAGCGATCAGGCTTTAATGGATTTTACGACCGTGAAAATCGGTCCTGGTAAAAGCGCTAGATCCCATACACCGGAAGAGTTTGTAATGGTGGAGGAGATTGAAAAAGGAGTGCTAAAGTATATCGAGTTACTGGAGGGATTAAGGTTTTAATGGGCCCTCGAGCAGCCTACGAAGCTGAATTTTCCGATATTAATATAATTTTTAGCTTCTTCCCTTTAATTGTACTCAAGAACGATTTCTTCGGTGTTAATCAATTCTCCTGTGCTGGTATTATAGGTGTTGATCGTATAATTGGTTACTGCACCTGATTCGTTTGCAGTATAAGTATAATCTCTTAACAATAACTTTTCTGAATTGAGGACTCGATATTGATTTTCAACATTGGTTTGAGAGTACAGAATGGCCTTGTTAGGTATTGGATTAAACGGTGTGTACGGTTGCTTTAATTTTTCGAAAGCCTCTCCAAAATAAAAATCATAGGAAGTGGCATAAAGATCGAATTCTTCTCGAGTCAATACATTTACAGTGTTTCCATCATCTGTTTTAAATTCTGTTGCGGCCAAAGCTTCTTCATTGCCTTCATAGAAAAACTCAAATTGGACGGAACAATTTCCCGCGTCGAAAGCGCTTTGTGTAGTGTATCTACAAGCTAAAGTCATTCGATTAGAAGCATCGTAGTTTAATTCTGCAAAGTAGACTGCCGAGCGTTAATGTGTACTGGTTTGTTTCTTGATAAGGCCAGAGGCCTTCGGGTAGGCGCACGAAGCTGGAGCTTCGTGCGATGTTAATTGCAGTTTCTGGTGATAGTCATTACACCGCTACTACTGCTTTAATGTGCGGATGTGGGTCGTAGTTGAGGAGTTCGAAATCTTCGAATTTGAATTCAAACAAGTCTTTAATAGCTGGATTAATCTTCAAAGTAGGAAGGACTCTTGGCGTTCTTGTTAACTGAAGTTGAGCCTGTTCGAAGTGGTTGCTGTAGAGATGTGCATCCCCGAAAGTATGTACAAAATCTCCTGGTTCTAGGTCGCATACTTGAGCCATCATCATGGTGAGTAAAGCATAGGAAGCAATGTTAAACGGCACGCCGAGAAATACATCTGCACTGCGTTGGTAAAGTTGACAGCTGAGTTTGCCATCAGCCACATAGAACTGAAATAAGGTATGACAAGGTGGAAGTGCCATATCTTCAATAAAGGCGGGGTTCCAGGCGCTTACAATATGCCGGCGGCTATCGGGCTTGTTTTTGATTTGCTCAATCAGATTTTTGATCTGATCGATGCTTCGTCCATCATGCGTTGGCCAACTCCGCCATTGGTAGCCATATACAGGACCTAAGTCGCCGTTTTCATCGGCCCATTCATCCCATATGCGTACGCCATTATCTTTCAAATACTTAATATTCGTATCGCCTTTCAGGAACCAAAGTAATTCATGGATAATTGAACGTAGGTGGAGTTTTTTTGTAGTGACACAAGGGAATCCCTTCGACAAGTCGAAGCGCATTTGATGCCCAAAAATAGAGCGAGTTCCTGTTCCTGTTCGGTCGCTTTTATCGCTTCCTTCATCGAGGATTTTTTGTACTAAATCAAGGTATTGACGCATGGTTCAAAAATGCGAAAAAGAGTGGTTGGAAAAAAGGAGAGTTGTTCACTTGTGGATAGTGTTGGAAAGTAAGACCCCGCGCCAAAGGCGCGGGGTCAAGTCATGGTAGTCCCCAGTGTGATTTCTTACCGGCTCATTTTAATAACAATGGACAGTTTTGCTTTAAAATGATGTACCAAGTCCCCCTTTACTTACTCTACAAATCTTAGAAAACTCAATTAAAAAATGAAATGAATCACATGTGAATAAGTCTTAAATCTTGTCGAATGTGACAAAGTGTTCATTTTTAGGGATGAACGACTAATTTAAAGCGTGCATCAACGCGGCCCGATACTTCTTCCCGATAGGTAACTTGTGGTTCGGAATGAATACATAGTTTTCTCGACTGTTGACTTCTAACACATGTACAAGATGAAGAATGTAGCTCCTGTGAATACGAACAAATGCGTCCTTAGGTAGGTTTTTCTCGAGCTCAATTAAGGTTTTTCGAAAATGGAATTTCCGCTTTTGAGTATACAAAGTACAATAGTTACCATCTGACTGGATGAAGAAAATCTCCTGAAATTGTACCCGGACCAACTTACTTTCATCTTTTATGAATATTGCATCAGAGATGTCTCTGGTCTTGTGAGTCAGTTGTTGCTTGATCTGCTGAATATAGAAGTTATACTCATTGTCCGAAACGGGTTTCCTTAGGAAAAAAGTAGGTTGAGCTTCAATGACTTTTTCCATCACTAATTGCTCTTCGAAACTCGTAATAAACAAGCTGTAGATTTGCAGTTCTTTGAGTCTCGCCATCAGCTCCAAGCCCGTTTGTTTCCCTTCAAGCATAAAATCCACCACAGCAAGCTGTGGTGTTTCCGAATCTAGCAACTCGTCCGCTGCTTCAATACTTTTCACTCGATGAATATCGACAAAGCCTTGCTGGACTAGAATACGCTCAATTTGAAAAGCTGAGGCCACATCGTCTTCCACGATTAAGGCTGATAATTCCCGCATAAACACGAAGTTACATGAAAAATAATTTTATTACAAGCTAAACTCTGCTTCTACAACAGCGCCTTTTGGAGTATTATCTTGAATGTTTAATGCGCCATCTAAGGTAGCGGCAAGTTCACGAACCAAATGAAGTCCCATGCCATTGCCCGCTTCTCCCGCTGTTCCTACTGTAGTAACTTGACTGCCGCCTTCCATAATTTTAGCCCTTAAAGCAGGACAAAACCCAATGCCCGTATCTTTTACCCCTAAATTCCAGGACTGTTCATCTCCTAAAGTTGAAAAGATGGTAATATTCCCACCTTCAGGAGTGAATTTCATCGCATTGTGCAAGAGGTTTCGAAGAACGATCTTCAATACATTTCTATCGCTGCGCACCTCTGTAACCGTGAGTTCTTTACGGACGTTCAGTTGTTTCGTGCTGATCTGGTTGTTCAATTCAGCTATGACTTCATCGATAAAAGGCTCTAATAAAAAAGAAGAAACCTGAGGTTCAAAGCCTTCGGTTTGAGTTAGACTCCAATTCAGTAAATTGTCAACGGTATTCGATAACTGAAGACTTTCTTCTTCGATATGGGAAGCATATTCGTTTAAATCTTCTACTTGGTTTTTCTTCACCAAGTATTTCAATGTTTTTCCCATGTTTTGGAAGGCAATCGCAGGACGTTTTAAGTCGTGGCCAAGAATTTGAAAGAGTTGGTCTTTGGTAGAGTTCGCTTGGTCTAAGCGTTCGTAGGAGCGTTGGAGTTGTTTTTTTTGATGGCCCAGCTGGTTAATTAAATAACCTAAGACAGTAGCAAAAAGCAATGTGGCAAAAATCAAGGCAAGGAATAGTACATTTCTGTTTTGTAAACGGGCATTTTTTGCTTTGATCAGTTGGTTCTCCGCTTCCTTTTTCTCGGTTTCGTATTTAGTAACCAATTCATTCAGCAATGCCTTTTCTTTGGATTCATTGATTTCAGATTCTACTTTACGGTGCTCTACCAAGCTAGAGTAGGCCGCTTCATGATTCCCGAGCTGATTATAGGTCTCTGCCATCAATAAGTGGGCTTCGGAGTACATTTCCCCATTTTCAGAGTAAGCTTTCCCAGTATCTATGGATTTTTGAAACCAAAGGATGGCGGTGTTCAATTGGTTTTTTTTAGCGAAGGCTTTGCCGAGTGCGAGTTCTCTGCTTCCATCGTTGTGTTCGTCTGGGAAATAGAGGTCTTTTTCTAATCTGAAGGCGGCGATGGCTTCGTCGAGTTTGCCTTGTGCTGCAAGCACAAGGCCATTGACACGCTGATAATCCGACTTTAGTATCTTGTCGATGCTTGCTTCGTAAAATGGCTGAGCTGTCTTCAATTCGTCAACTGCTTCCTCAATTTTACCTTGTTCTTTTAAAAATTCAACTACAGATACATGTGCCCCAAGCTTTAAAGTGGGATCGGTAAATATCTCTGTTGCTTCTTTTAAATAACCTACAGCAATATCTAAGTCTCCGATCTCCGCCGAAACTCGTCCCATTGCACTTAAAATATATCCTTCTTCAATTTCATCACCGATACGCTGATTCATTTCACGTGCCCGCTCGAGATATTTTAGAGACGCCTGGGTATTATTTTCTTCAGTAAACAAGAAATCTGCGTAGGCGCTGGTCAGCTTAAGAAGCATAGTAGAATCCCCGGTCTGTTTGGAGTAGCTTACGCCTTCTTCATACTTTTCTTTGTACAATGCTTTGTCAATAAAACCGTAATTGGATACAATACCCGCATAGTAAACTAATTGGTAGAAATCATTATCTGTTTGGTCGGCATATTCTTTATAGAGTTCACCATATTTTATGGCATTGACCGTATCGAGACGATAGTTGTAATGGTAAGCCAGTGATTCTAAAGCTTCTACTTTTTCTACTGGAGTTGCTGCATGTTTATAGGCTTGAAGTAGAACCGTTTCTTCGGAGGACGATTTTGCTACGTTCTCATTCTCCTGAGCGTAGATACTCAAGCAGCAAAATAAAAGCAACAGGGGAATACATGGTTTTAGTCCGTTTACCATTTATGAGTGCAGTACTGCTCTCAAGATAGTAAACGATTTTTACTTATCTGCTTTTTTCTCGCCACTAAACTTAAGGGTGAAAGCTACACCTTGAGTAGAAAGATCTAAAGCTCCCCAGTCTGTTGATTTTAGTGGGACGTTTACAAATGGTTCCACTGCAATACGTGTATTGCCAGATAAGGGCGTTTCATAAGCTGCTGAAATTCGGGCATTATTTAACAAACGCACATCATTGTCTTTAACCGACCAAGAATCATTGGTGTTCGGATACGTGAATTGACCTTGAAAGTCGAAATCGTGCAGTTCATGTAACGTAATAGAATGGACAACACCTCCAGTTAGTGAAACACTGTTTTCTGTATTCTTATTGACTTTGAGTTCAACAAGAGTAGGCACTTCAATAACTTGGTTTCTTGCATCAACAGCTCCCGGAACTGTAGAATTGGTGTAGGTTTCCCAGTAGTTCCCAATGTTTTCATAAACATGGCCTGGCGTACTGTGATTTTGTACCGAATAGAACGCGCCAGAACTCAATGAAAGCCGATCGCTGGCTTGGTAATTGAGTCTCAGTCCACCACCTGCTCCAAACTTACTGGAACCTTCACTAGAAGTCGTACTCATAGGATTTAAGCCAAGGCCTAATCCAAACCTTGAGGAAGCACGGTCTTTTTTGAGCTTAATGGACGAATCATTTTCAGCGATATCATCATCTTCTGGCGACTGATCTACTTCAACCTCATCGATAGAAGTCTTGTTGTCGGCAATCAGCGGTAATTCTACATCGTTGTTCATCGGTGAAATAGAAGGCGCTTCAGGAATTTGCTCTAAGGCTGGTTGATTATTGGTTGGCCCTTCTTGATCGGAAGAAGGAATAATGTTTATTCCTTGCTGCTTTTCTTGGACATTTTTTGGACGGTTTTCATAGACAAAAAATTGACCGATCTCATTTTGCTGGATAGGATTCACCGGATTAGGATCTCGAGTATAATTTTCTGGAGCGAGCTCATTTTGTTGAGCTGCAAATTGATTGGAATAGGTTGTTCGGTTAGGAACTTTGATTGGAGTGTTCGTTTTAGATGAATCGTTTCCTTCGCCAATAACTGGAGTATTTTCTTGTAGTTCAGCGCCCTCAATAGCAGTATCTGGAGCTTGCTGTTCAGAAGGAGTCGTGGTGGTCTGACTTTCTAAGTTTTTCCCTGGAGAGGAGGTGGAATTAAAGTATTGGTAGCCGAGAATACTGGCTACAAGAAGAAGTACAGCAGCAGCTACTCTTGGGAGAAAGAAGAAGAATCCTCTATCTTTTTTTTCCCTATTGAGCCTTGCTTCCAAGGTCAACCAATCTTCTTCCCGATACTGAAAACGGTCGTCTTCTAGGAGCGCTTGCTCAATTTTATCGTCAATATGTTTACCCTCGTTGGACATAGTTATATTCCCCCTTCTGGTCTAGTTTTTTTTTCAAAATTTGCTTTGCACGGTGGAGGTTCGATTTCGATGTTCCCACCTTGATATCTAATTGTTCTGCGATCTCTTCATGCTTAAATCCTTCAATAACATACAAGGTAAACACCATTTTGTATTGTGGAGGTAAGATATTGAGCAGCTCTACTAATTCTTCATAAGCCATACTGGACAATGCCTCATTCAGCGTTGTCGCATCATGACTAACAGTCAACTCCACATGTCTTGCTTTTTTTGAGACCTTCCTGTAATGATTGATAGCAGTGTTCACGGTAACTCTACGAAGCCATGGCTTGAACGGATAACTGTCGTCAAACGTATCAATCTTGGTAAACACTTTATAAAAACTGTCGTTAAGGATTTCTCTGGCTTCTTCTTCACTATTCGTATACATAAACGCGATGTACATCACATACCTGTAGTACTTTTTGTACAATTTTTGTTGACTAATACGGTCGTTTTTTTTGCAACCCTTAATCAGGAGTTGCAAGTTTTCGTTATCCGTTTGTTGTCCAATTTTTTTCACGTGCAGTATGGCGTAGTGGTGAATTACCCCAATAGTTACATTAAAACTACAGCAAAGGTTGCGTGGAACAAAAAAAAGCGCTTAAAGACCGATATCTTTTCTAAAATACATGGTTTCGAAGGAGATGTGATTCATGGCGTTGTAGGCGGCATTACGGGCGTTTTCTAGGTTATCTGCTTGTGCAATAACATTGAGCACTCGTCCACCTGAAGTAATGGTTTTTCCATGATCTTTTTTGGCTCCAGCAAAGAACAAATGCTGATCAAAAGCGGGATCTACTTGAATTTCCATGCCTTTTTGGTAGGATTCTGGGTACCCGCCTGCGGCGGCTACCACACAGCAGCTATGGGCTGGCTGCCATTCGGGTTGAATGGTGTTTAATGTTTCATTCAAGCAGGCTTCAATAATATCAACTAAGTCGGTTTTTAACAAAGGCAGCACCGCCTGTGTCTCAGGATCACCAAAGCGCGTGTTGTACTCCAGGCAGTAACAGCCATCTTCAGTAATCATAAGTCCGAAGAAGATCACGCCTTTGAAATCCAAGCCTTCGGCTTGGATGCCCTGAAGGGTCGGTAAAGCGATATTTTGCTGAAAATCTTGCCAGATCGCTTCGCTAACATACGGGTTGGGGGCAACTACGCCCATTCCGCCAGTGTTTAATCCTGTTTCGCCTTCGCCAATTTTCTTATGGTCCTTTGCACTAATGAAGGGAAGAATGGAGTGGCCATCACAAACACTTAAGATCGATGCTTCCACGCCGTGCAAGAACTCCTCAATCACGACTTCTGAGCCGGCTTCCCCGAATTTGCCCATGGTGAGCATATCGTGGAGCGCAGCTTCTGCCTCTTTCTGCGTTGGGCAAATGAGTACGCCCTTGCCAGCGGCCAAGCCGCTGGCTTTGATCACTACCGGATATTGAACCATATTCAAATAGTCCGATGCATGGCAGAGGTCGATAAAACTCTTATATTTTGCAGTGCGCACGCCATGTTTCTGCATGAATTTCTTCGAGTAGGCTTTACTGCCTTCCAATTGAGCTGCGGCCTGTTTTGGTGCGAAAATGCGAAGCTCCTCGGCTTCAAACGCATCTGCAATGCCTTCAACTAATAAGGCTTCTGGACCAACTACAGTAATGTCTATGGCGTATTCTTTTGCGAAGGCTACCATTTCGGGAATATCCGTCAATTCGATATTCTGACATTTTTCTTCATCAGCAGTTCCAGCATTTCCAGGACATACATAAATCGATGTTACTTGCTCGCTTTGCGCCAATTTCCATGCTAAAGCATGTTCACGTCCACCACTGCCAATGAGAAGAATTTTCATGGCGTGAAGATAAGTACCAGATGTTTAGTTGGAAACCCCTACGGTAAATTCAAAGGTCATTTCTCGGCCAGCCCGCATAACGACCATTTTGATCTTACGATCTTTTTCCCACGGATACCCATTCAAATAGGCATCACACCGATCGATAACCGTGAAGTCGGTGTAGTCATAGCCATTGATTGAAATCAACCGATCGTCAACTCTTAGTCCCGCTTTCTTTGCATTGCTGCCTGCCAGCGTCGCCGAAACGAAAAATTCCGCTTCTTTCGAGCGTACTACAAATCCGTAAGGCGGGATAGAGACTTTGTAATCCGTAGATGTGACCGTTGGCTTGAAGTAGAATCGACGTTGCTTATAGTCAATAGTGACTAATCCATTCTTGATCATTCCCGTACCCATTCGCGAGTCACTTTCTTTACTCACATCGGTTACAAAATCTGTAAGGGTTGAGCCAGCCAACTGCATTTCATCCACGTAAATGTAGTAGTTGTTGGCAGCTGGGGCTAACCGTCCGGTTAGGCCGGTATCGATACTTCCATAGATACGATAAATGTTATCGCGTTTGATTTTATTCTTTTCACGAAGCTTTTCCAGCACTTCACGCTGTAGGCTAATTAAATGGTCAGAGCCAGTATCGAATACAACACTGCCTTCAATATTTTCATTGATCTTAATATTCACAGAAGGCAAGCCTGTAATGTAATCGTAAGTAATTTCTTGACTATTGCCCACCTCTTTATTCAATAAATCGAAGTCGTCTGTAAAGGTGATTTGCTTGGCTGCATGGTCGAAATGCAGGGTGAGTTCGTACAGAAAATCCTTGCCAATAATGCCATCTACATCAAAACAAGCCATCGGGTAAGGGTTTGGGAGAACCAGTGCCCTAAAGTTTTTGAATGCGACTTCACCCAACTTCAACTCATCGATGCGTACAACTTGCATATCCATGGGAATGTCGTTCACGCCCATGACCCGACTCATGCCTACTTTTTTAGGCTGAAGCTTTTCTTGCAGCGCTGTAGATACAACAAAGGTGCCACCGGTATTTAGAAAGAATCGATAGTCGTGCCCATTGATTTGAACGGGTACTATGATGCGTCCATTCACAAATTCATAGGGGATTTCTTCTACGAAATTCTTGGCGTCAATCTTTGGTTTTTGTCCAAAAATGCCGGTAGATATTCCAAAAAGAAATAGGAAAAGAAAATAGCGTTTCATGTACTTCTTTAACGGCAAACGCAATGCCAAAGTATAGTCTTTGCTTTCCTAGATTAGGCAAAGCCCTTATACTCCAAATTGCGATAAGTGGTGGTCGAGGTGTTTGTACAAGCCCCAGCCCAACTCTTCCCGCTTCAAGGTGCCAAACATGACGTGGTGGGTGTTCACAATTTTATCTTGCATGGCGGGGTCGCGCAGTTTGTCCATGACTTTCAGTAAGCGCGCTTTTTCGGTATCGAAGTCTTTGGTTAAAGTTTGTAAAAACAAGGGATGTGTTCGCGTATTATGCGGATAGGGTTTTGGGCCGTATACCAGTTTCTTAATCATAGGAGCGAAGAGCTTTTGAATGAAATTGGGCTTTGGCAATTCTGTGTCTCCGGTATAGGTTTCGTTGACAATAGCGCAATGACTGAGCATTTGAGCTGCACTCATTCTTCCCCATTGTGGTTTTAACTCAGGCGTAATTTGATTCACTCTATGGAGGATGTGATCGAACGTGTCTGGATTAAAGAGACTTTTCATGTGTTGTTTTTTTTCTAAAGTAACAAAAAAGTGCAGGGAATGATTCACTGGATTTAAACCTTTCCGATTTTCTTAGGTCATAGAAAGTGTACGAAAAATTTAAGCTATGAAAAGGATTATTGTTTTAGGACTGTTTTTGTTTGCATTTGGAAGTGCAACACAAGTCAACGCACAGGCGATTAAGCCACGAACTGTTCAAGGTGTGAAGAGCGGAGAAATCACCAAAGCCGAGTTAAAGCGGATTAAGAAGGAAACCAAAGATGTAAAGCGAGCGCGGAGAAAAGCGGCTGCCGACGGTCAAATTACTCGGAAAGAAAAAGCCAAAATCAACCGTCAGCGTTATCAGGCGAATAAAGCGGTTTACCGTTCAAAGCACAACAATAGAGACAGAAACTAAACGTAAAAGTTGGTTTTGTTGAGTAGAGTTAACCACCCCGAAGGGGTGGTTTTTTTTTATGGATCATCCCCAACTGAATGATCCAACTTACTTTAACAGCGAAAGCTAGTTTGCTATAATTGCACTGAACTCAATGCTTAAAATGTCTCATTCCTGTAAAGACCATGGCAATGCCATGGTCATCGCAAGCTTTAATGGAATCTTCATCGCGGATAGAGCCACCAGGTTGAATAATGGCTGTGATTTTTTCTTCTGCACAGAGTTGAACGACATCATCGAATGGGAAGAAGGCATCGGAAGCCAGTACCCAGGCATCGCCGGCACGAGTAGTGGCTTGACGGGCAGCCCAAATCCGATTGGTTTCGCCTGTTCCAATTCCATTGGCCATCTTGTCTTTAGCTACTACAATGGCGTTGCTCTTCACATGTTTAACCACTTTCATGGCGAAGAGGAGGTTGGCCATTTCATCTTCAGTGGGTTGACGTTTTGTAACGACTTTGAAATCGTTGGAGAAGCTCAGGTCGGCTTCTTGGACCAATAAGCCGCCATCTACTTTTACAAAATCGAATTGGTCGGCCGGTTGCTGATTCGCTTGAATGAGGCGGAGGTTCTTTTTCGCGGATAAGATCTCGATGGCTTCTTCGGAGAAGGAAGGCGCAATAATGATTTCGAGGAAGATCTTTTTCATTTCGGTAGCAGCAGCAGCGTCTACTTCCCGGTTGAGGGCCACGATGCCACCAAAAATAGAGATGGGGTCGCATTCGTAGGCTTTGGTGTAGGCTTCTGCTGGCGTTGCCCCTTGGGCAACGCCACACGGTGTGGAGTGCTTAAGGCCGCAGCAAGTCAGTTCGTCAAATTCACTGACTACCTTCCAAGCTACGTCCATATCGCGGATGTTGTTAAACGACAGCGCTTTGCCATGCAACTGGTCGAAGTCCTTCATAGCCCCAGTGGCCGTTAGTGAGGCATAGAAAGCCCCATCTTGATGGGGGTTTTCTCCGTAGCGTAAGTCCATCATCTTCTTGTAGGAAGCATTTAGATACGTAGGAAAACGCTCGTCTTGCCCAAACATAAATTCCGAAATCGCCGCGTCATAGGCGGAAGTGAGATTAAATACTTTGGCAGCCAGTTGACGCTTTGTGGCTTCAGTTACTTCACCATGCTCGCTCATTTCAGCCATTACATCATCATAGTCTTTGTAGTCTGATACTACAGCTACATCTTTATAATTTTTTGCTGCAGACCTTAACATGGTTGGCCCACCAATATCAATAAACTCCACCTTTTCTTCAAAAGTCAAATCTTCATGCAGCTTGGTGAAAAAAGGATATAAATTCACGACCACCATGTCGATCGGGTCGATTTGGTGGGCTTTCATAGTGCTTACATGCGCTTCATTACTTCGAATGCCCAATAAGCCCCCGTGAATTTTTGGGTGAAGGGTTTTCACGCGACCATCGAGCATTTCAGGGAAATTTGTCACTTCCGAGATATCAATGACAGTTATTCCAGCTGCTTCAAGAAAGCGTTTTGTTCCGCCGGTAGAGATGATTTCGTAGCCTTTGTCGACCAAAAATTGGGCGAAAACATCGACGTTGGTTTTATAAAATACGGAGATGAGGGCGCGTTTCATGTACTCAAATTTAGGCCTCAAAGGTACGCCTCAGAACGGGCTAGAACAAGCTGTTCCGCCCATATGTGTGTATAAGTTTTCTGCAGAAAACAGGGAGTTTAACAAATACCCGTTTTAGCTATATCTGTTGATTTTCAATTTGTTATTTTTGATTACGCCCAAACAACGCCTTATGGATCCTGTACTCAAAACCCCTACCTATCAAGTCATCCTCTTTATTCTTGGAAGTTTACTCTTTTTAACCTTGCTGGTTCTCTTAATTATTGCTTTTTCGAGGAAGCAAAAAACGACAAATATTCTCTTAGGTTTCGCGATTCCAATTATTATGATAGGTTTTCCTGGTATTGAATATGTAAAAATTGGGAAAAGTGGTGGAGAATTAAAAACCCTCATTCAAGAAGTTGAAGCGAACCCTACAACGGAAAATAAAGCTGAGTTGGAAGATGCTGTAGCCAAAGTAAAGGAAAAACAACTTACAGCCAGCGGATGGATAGCAGTAAATAAAGCCAACGTTTTAATTGGGGATGAAGATGCAGTGATTGAAGCGGATGAGAGCTTGATGAATAAGTTGAAGACGGAGGCACAAGTACAAGAATATAAATCTATTCAGAAGGCAGCTGTCCTTCAAAAAGAAATTAAACAGAGTAACCCTCAAACATTTGAGGATTCGCTGCAGTTAAAAATGGCTGTCCAAGAACTGGAACAACTCCCGCTAACTGATCAACAATTTAAACGCGCAGTGGTAACCAATTCAAAAAATGCGGTATCTACAGCGAAATAGATGTTGCAAGTAGGGCTAAAACTTTTGGAAGTAGGCGATGTTCTTCTATTAGAACGCGCTGTTGAAGCATTTCTGGCGTATCGGAAGGGTCAACATTAACTTTGGCTTGAGCTATGATTTCCCCTGTATCTACACCCGCATCAACATAGTGTACTGTACATCCGCTTTCGACTTCTTTATTTTCAATAACAGCTCGATGAACATTTATCCCATACATGCCTTTACCGCCATATTTGGGCAATAGGGCCGGGTGAATATTGATGACTTTGAATTGGTTTAGGATGGCTGTGCCGACGATGGATAAATAGCCTGCCAGCACCACCAAATCGGTTTCCGGGGGAATGGCTGCAACAACTTTCTCCGAAAGTTGTTGTCTCCAAACTTTCCGTGCAATCAGCTCGTTTGGAATGCCCTGTTTTTCAGCCCGCTCCAATCCTCCGGCAGGCCGATCGGCAATGACTTTTAAGAGGTGTACATGCTCCAGCTGACCAGCATCTATGGCATCAATAATGGCTTGGAGGTTAGATCCACCACCAGAAATGAGGACGGTAATGTTAAACGGCTTGCTCAAGCTTGTGTAATTGTTCTTTCAATTCGGCTAAAAGCGCGTCATCCGTAATGCCAGTCTCTGCACTAAAGTTGTCTTGAAAAGAAGGCAAAGAGAAGGTTCCAGTGATTTCCGAAGCACCATTCCATTGCATTCTGTTTTTTGCAGCTTCAATCATGGTGGCTGCACCACGTGGTCCAGGCGATGTTCCCATGACTAATAAAGGCTTGTCGTTCCAGACTTTGCCCATTCGACTGGCCCAATCAAATAAGTTTTTGAAGGCGGCCGTGTACGTGCCATTGTGCTCTGCAAAGGACACCACAAAGCCATCATAGGCTTTCAATTTTTCGAAGAATTTGACCGCATTTTCGGGAAAACCGTTTTCTTTTTCTTCGTCGGTGCTGTACATCGCGCACGGGTAGAAGTCCCTTAGGTCAATAGTGTCGGCTTGTATGTGTTGAGCAGCGAATTCTGCCAGTTGTTGGTTAATGGAAGTAGAGCTAGTACTAGCTCCGAAAGCAAGGATTTTTTTCATGTTAACGTTTCAACAAATTTAGCACGGAAAAGTTCACCAAGTCTAGACTTAAATTCATGAGCAGTATGTGCCTTAAACCAGTTCAATGCCTTGTTGGCCTTGTATTACATCACCAATGATATAGGCGTTTTCACCGTGTTGAGCCAGGATACTTATGATGTCGTCAGCGGCTGGTTCTGGAGCAATAATGACAAAGCCAACACCCATGTTGAACGTGCCCCACATTTCAGATTCGGCCACACCCTGGTCGATAATATGTTGGAAGATGGGCAATACCCGGATGTTGTTTTTCTGAATACGGGCAGACGTGCCGGGGTTTAGGGCTCGAGGCACGTTTTCGATCAATCCACCTCCAGTAATATGGGCCAAACCATGCACTTCATGCTTAGCGATGACATCCAGTACGGATTTAACATAGATTTTAGTCGGTTGCAATAACGTTTCGTGGAGGGGTTGACCTTGAAAATCTTGGTAGAAATCGGGCAGTACTTTTCGCACGAGGGAGAAGCCATTGGAGTGGATGCCTGAGGAAGGAATGGCGATAATTACGTCGCCTTCGGCGACGTTTGCGCCATTGATGACTTCGTTGCGTTCTACCGCCCCTACGGCAAAGCCAGCGATGTCGTAATCGCCCGGCTTGTAAAAGCCGGGCATCTCAGCAGTTTCTCCGCCGATTAATGCAGCTCCAGCTTGTTCGCATCCATCCGCAATGCCGCCCACTAAAGTCGCGGCGACTTCCGCGTCTAATTGGCCACAAGCTAAATAGTCTAAAAAGAACAACGGCTCCGCACCATGGCATAAAATATCGTTCACACACATAGCCACACAATCAATACCTACTGTATCATAACGCTTCGTATCGAAAGCCACTTTCAACTTCGTGCCTACACCATCGGTTCCGCTAACTAATACCGGATTTTCGTAGTTTTTTAGGGCGTAAAACGCACCAAAACTGCCCAAGCCAGAGAGCACATTCTCATTATGGGTTTTGGCTACTTTAGCCTTCATTAACTCAACCGATCGATAACCTTCTTCTTTATCGACGCCAGCATCCTTATAAGATATGGGTTTAGACATGGTACAAAGATAAGTACATGGAAATGGGTATTTACGTTTCGTCTTAAACGAGTCTACAACTTGCCGCTGTTTCTAACTCTTCTGGACTCTTCACAGGATAGGCTCCGGTTAAACAACCAAAACAGTAATTTTCCCCAGCAAGAGAAGTTCTAAGGTTTTCAATACTTAAATATTCTAGCGAATCTGCGCCCATCCATTCACCCAATTCTTTGGGCGACATATGATTGGCAATCAACTCGTTTTTAGTTGGGGTGTCTATCCCTAGAAAGCAAGGCCATTTAACAGGCGGAGAGGCCACTCTAAAATGCACTTCTTTTGCGCCAGCTTCTTTGAGCATAGTAACCAATCGTCTACTAGTGGTGCCTCGAACGATACTATCATCGATGACCACCACGCGCTTACCCTCAAGAATCGGCTTTAACGGATTCAACTTTACACCTACTGCACGTTCTCGTAATTCTTGCGAAGGCTTAATAAAAGTCCGTCCAATGTATTTGTTTTTGATCAGGCCCATTCCGTAGGGGATACCCGAGGCTTCACTGAATCCGATAGCGGCAGGCGTGCCGCTATCAGGTACGCCAATCACGACATCAGCCTCTACTTTATGCTGATCGTACAAGAGTTGACCACTTTTATGTCTAACCTTATACACATCTACACCATCCATCGTGCTGTCGGGGCGAGCGAAATAAATATATTCAAAAGAACAAGGCAGCTTCTTAGTGTCTTCGGTAAATTTTTTGCTGGTCACGCCTTTCTCAGAAATCCGCACCATTTCACCAGGCTCAATATCGCGAATAAATTCAGCGCCTACAGCATCTAAGCCACAGCTTTCTGAACTCAATACATATTTTCCATCATCGGTTTTTCCCATGCATAACGGACGAATGCCATCAGGATCACGAATGCCGATGAGTTTATCTCCAGTCATCACAACTAAAGCATACCCACCTTCAATTTGGCTTAATGCATCGTGTAAGGCATTCTCAACATGACGGGTGTCACTCCTGGTTAGTAAATGGAGAATGACCTCGGAGTCAATATTGGTCTGAAAAATAGACCCTTTGTCTTTCAAAGCTTCTTTTAATAAGCGGGCATTACTTAAATTGCCATTATGAGCTAAGGCAATTTGACCATATTTCGAGGAGATCTCTAAAGGCTGGGCATTCTCTACATTGCTACTTCCGAAAGTAGAGTAGCGAACATGCCCAATAGCACTCTTACCCACGATCTTCACCATGCTTAACTCATCAAAAACATCACTCACAACGCCCATGCCTTTTTTGGACACAATACGTCCTTCAGGAAGAGTAATGCTAATTCCGCTACTTTCTTGCCCTCTGTGCTGCAAAGCATATAATCCGTAGTACACAAAAGCAAAAATGGAATCTGGTTTAGGACTCCAAACTCCAAAGACTCCGCATTCGTGAGTCATTTTATCGATCGGCGTATCTTGTAATTCGTATTTTGATTCCACGTTATGAGATTCGATTCAATACTTCGAAATAAGCTTCTTCTACATTTCCTAAGTCTCGGCGAAAACGGTCTTTATCCATTTTCTTTCCTGTTTCCTTATCCCAAAGTCTACATGTGTCCGGGGAAATTTCATCAGCTAACAGGATGTTTCCGTTGGCATCTTTTCCAAATTCTATCTTGAAATCAACAAGCGTTATGCCACTTTTATCAAATTCAGCCTTTAAAAAATCATTGATTGTTCGTGTGTAAGCATACATGACTTTTAGGTCTTCATAAGAAGCTGCGCCAAGTGCTACCGCATGATCATCGTTGATTAATGGATCTCCGAGTTCGTCTTTTTTGTAGCAAATGTCAATAATCTGGTTCGGAGGCACCGTGCCTTCTTCAATGCCTAGGCGTTTGGCCATAGATCCTGCAATGACATTCCGCACCACAAATTCCAAAGGAACGATTTCCACCTTATGGCAAAGCTGTTCGCGGTCACTTAATTGATCAATAAAATGGTTGGGAACGCCTTCTTGCGCTAATTTTTTAAACAAAATGGCTGTCATCTTGTTGTTGACAATGCCTTTTTCTTGAACAGTTCCTCGTTTCTGGGCGTTGAAGGCCGTCGCGTCATCTTTATAAAAGATAATGACTTTGTTGGGGTCTTCAGTCGAGTAAACTTGCTTGGCTTTTCCCTCGTAGATGAATTCTTTTCTTTCCATGAAAACGTGTTGAGCGCTGAGCTTGCTCAGCGCGAGAGTAAAAATACCTATAATACCAAGACAAAACATTTTTTTCTTTCAAGAAAGTGACCAAGTGTGACTATTTCCGTCTTAAAACTGGTACAATATTTGTCTAAAGGTAGCTGTTGATAAAGTGTTTGAAAGACAATATTTCTTGAAGTTATCTTTATCATTGACAAAAAAAATAATTTAATGCGCTGGTTTTCAGCGGAGTAACTTAATCAAGCGGGATGAAATTTTTCTACACAATTCTTTGTGCACTACTGTGTACGCCTATTTTTATGTTGGGGCAATGCCCAGCAAACCATGTTCAAAAAACATTCGATTGGGAACCTGCAGCTTACCAAAATGGCTGGACTCAAGAAATTATTTACGGAATCGGAGGAACCAATATGACATTGGACATCGATGGTACTTTCGGAAATACTGTCAATGGCTTAACCTCACCAGCAGATGATACGTTCTATTCAGGACTGGGAGGATTTGGTAATGCCGGTGCTGAATCATTAGAGTTGTTCACCAACTCGGCTACAACACTTACATATACCTTTGATGACCCGGTATATAATGTCGAATTCTCGGTATATGACGTTGATGTTGCTGATCAAGTATCTTTTTCGGGTAACCCAACTTTATCGGCTGTGAATGCAGGTACGGCAGATTTTACAATTAACGCGGCAGGCAATACTGCAACCGGAAATGGCCAAAATGATAATAATGGCGACGGTAGCTTGGATGTGTCTTACGCTGGTCCAATTACCACATTTACAATCACAGTAAATGCCAATGCGAGAGTGGCATTTACCAATATGAACTTATGTGTGCCAGTTGTGATTGATCAGGCCGCACTCTGCAATGAGAATCCCTTAGCTTTCGATTGGTCTAGTTATAATTATCCAAACGGATCAACAACCAACAATACATTTACGGTTGGTAATCCTATTGGACCAGATATTGACGTAACTTTTGCATGGTCGGGTGATTTGAGTTTTGGTTTTGGAACACCATCAGATGATAACCCAGGAATTTTCACCAATCAAGGAGGTATTACACCTTCTGATGATGGATTAGAAATTGCAATTGACCCTACTGGCCCTACTTCAACGACAACTTTAACAATTACATTTACTGAACCTGTTCTAGATCTTCGGTTTTCTGTACATGATATTGATAACTCAGTAAATATTCCAATAGCTACATCTGACAGAAGAGATCAGGTTGTGGTCTCTGGAATCAGCCTTGATGGATCAACCATATCATCTTTCGTTGAAGCGGAAAGTGAAGGGCCATCATTATCTCTCTTACCTGGTGGAGCAATAGCTCATCCTAATGCATTTATTGATGGCAATGATGGTGATGGAGTAAATCCTCCAGGAGCTAATGATGATAATTCAACATCAGGAAGAGGAACAGCTAATTTCTTTCTACCAGGTTATATTACTTCGATTACAATAGATTACAGCGAACAAAGTGGTCAAGCAAATCCCGCCGCTAGAGGAATTGGAATTAGTGATTTAGAATTCTGTGCTCCAGAACCTGCTGCAGTAAGCGGAATTGTTGTAGACGATCAAGGAAACCCTGTTGCTGGAGCTACGGTAACGCTACAGAACCCAGATGGTTCTACTGCTGTTGATTTGAATGGAAATCCAATTACTGTAGTTACTGGTGCTGATGGTACGTACAATTTTACAGATATTCCTCCTGGTGATTATAACCTAGTGAAAACGAATCCAGCTGGTTACAGCTCAGATAGCAGTGCAGATAATACCGATGATGGTACAGATGACACCGAAACAGGTGCTGGTGCTGATGCAGATACTATTCCAGTTAGTTTAACAGGTGGAGAAACAGATACTTCTAATGACTTTGTTATTTTCTTACCAGCCAGTGTAAGCGGAACAGTAGTAGATACAGATGGTAATCCAATAGCTGGAGCAACAGTTACGCTACAGAATCCTGATGGAAGCACAGCTACTGATATCAATGGTAATCCATTGACCGTGGTAACAGGTGCAGATGGAACATACAGCTTTACCGATGTACCTCCAGGTGACTACAACATTGTAGAGACAGATGCTACTGGCTATAGTTCAGACAGTAGTTCAGATGATACTACAGATAGTGCTGATGATACAGAAACAGGAGCAGGAACCGATGCGGCTACTATCCCAGTAAGCTTAGTAGGTGGCGAGGATGATACGGACAACAACTTT
>JAHQVX010000057.1 GCA_019634125.1 Saprospiraceae bacterium | reverse complement strand
GACATTGAACTCTGGTTGTTGGGAACAAATCCGCCTCCATCATCGCTACTGCCCTCTCCAAAAAGAAATTGCTTTTTTAGACTGCCATCTTCAACATCGAAAGCAAAAAGCCCTATTGGAGTATTCACGTAGCATACTGTTCCTTCCTTGACGTCATGCACAACTGGGGAACCATATACTGAAACTTGTTCAGGCACTTGGCCGGACCATCTTAACGAATTTGGAATAGTTAAATCATAACAATAGAGTTTACCCGACCGATCAATAAAATAGATCGCTGCTGTTTCTCGGTCGATGTAAGGCGTAGAATAGATGGAATCATCGGTTGAAGTTGACCAATTCACGGTTCCAGTTACCAGATCAATCTCATAGAAGTTTCTATTCAAGGTGGCCACATAGACCTTTGTAGCCTCCTCAAATACATTGGTTCCGACTTCGGAAACAGGCGAAGATCGAATAGCGTCTGGGAGTTGCAGCGACCAAACTTCTGTTCCACTCTCTCCATGAATTCGTGAAATCTTTCCATCTTGGCCAGCAACTATCACAGATGGAATATCATCTATAGTATTATTTAAAACTAGCGGCTTAGATTGGATAAATTGTTCTGTATTATAACTCCAATTAACTTGCCCGTCGTCAGTGTTTAACAAGTAAACCCAGCCGTCGGAAGCCGTCGCTAAAACACGATTTGAATCGTATAACTCAGGGGCTTCAAAAGGGGAACCTGTCGGGTTATCATACGTCCACTCAATGGATCCGTCCTCTACTGCAACTCGATAAAATGACCCCGTGCTATTTCCAATAAAGAGGCTTCTTCCACCAAATTTCTTGTACACTGGACTATGCCTAAGTTCACCATTTAAATAGGTATTCCAAAGTTGAGTTTGATTGTCTACCTTGAAAAGGTATAACCGCCCATCGGCATTGGCAACAGTCAAAACCAAATCAGCGTAAAACGTATTGTTGCCTCCATCAAAAATATATGGGGTAGATAGAATTGGAGGCGCACCAGCAAAAGTGATCGTCGCGACCTCTTCCATTGGACTGTTCGGATTGAAATTCGGACTCAGAAAATAATGCCGAGCCCAAACCAGCTGATTGTCATTCGCAAAAAACACTTCGTTACTGCCTACGATGGACTCTTCTGGCGGAGATGGTGGAATTATCTCTTCATTTTCTGGACAAGCTAATAGTAAAAGTAGCGGAAGGAAAAAGTAGATCACATAAGTATTCATCGTCTTGGTTTTTCACAAAACTCATGAATCCACCCTTGGAAAACGTAGAGTAATTCTGCTAAACTTCGAATTAGCAAGAAACAACTATTTGGGCGATTGAAACTTTCTTGCCCTCCATTTCGTACAGTAAGTATGAGAAGACTTTTTGTACTCCTATTAATGAGCAGCTTTTGCCTACCTATTTTTGCCCAAACTACCCTTGGGAATGGATATTCAACAGCTGATTTGCCTACCTACTTAGTCATTGCCGACAATACGTTTGAGCCGGAAAATGTCACGAAGAAAGACCCGTATTATGAAGTGACAGAAGCCTTAAAAGACTATTTGGATGATGAAATGGATGTTCGCTCCAGAACACATTTGCTTAATGCGATGGATCAGTTAGGTTTCGAACTTGAGGAAGTGGTTATTCGGGGCACATTTTCGAACAATGTGAATCGAATTGGGTCTAACAATACCGACTTTAATAATTTCTTTGTTTTTGTCCGGAAGGAGTGATCGTTGAAGTTTTTTATCTTCGATAAAAAACAACCATGAAATACCTCTTCTTCCTATTCCTCGTTTTCGGAATCGCTTGTGCTGCGCCTACTGAAGATGAAAGCTCAGCTACGGATACCACTGGATTTGACGCAGCCCTAGCGGAGAAACTCGGCGCCGATGATTACGGAATGCGCCAATATGTAATGGCCTTATTAAAGGCTGGACCCAACCGGGATGGCAGCGAGGAAGAACGCGCTGCCTTACAGGCAGCGCATATGGAGAATATCGGCAAATTGGCCGAGGCCGGCAAATTGATCCTAGCTGGACCATTCCTAGACGATGGCGAGCTTAGAGGCATCTACGTATTCGATGTAAAAACCGTAGAAGAAGCCGAAGCATTAACCAATACCGATCCAGCTATTCAAGCGGGCAGCCTAGTTATGGAACTGAAACCTTGGTATGGCTCTGCCGCCATGATGCAGATTAATGAAGTGCACAATAACATCTCGAAGGAAAACCCTTAAAGACTGAGCTTTTTGTTGATCCAGTTTAACGTATAATCAAACACTGCTTGCTTGTCTACTTCATTGTGCGTTTCATGGAAAAACCCTGGCCACGCTTTAAAGGTCACATCGCCTTTCGTAGCCGCAGCAAATACTTCTGTGGTTCTAAAATCGGTAAGTTGATCAGCATCCCCGTGGGTAATTAAGAGTGGAATCTTTGAGGTATGACTTCCTTCCATAAGCCATTCTGCCGCCTCGAAGGCTACGGCCCCTAACTTCAACGAAATCTTTGGATGCACCAAATCATCGGAATAGTAATGGTTATTGACTTCCATGTCATGACTCAATGCATTTTTAGGCAAGCCGTTTTCAATGAGCATCTTAGGGAAGAAGTTACTAAGAAACTTTCCTGCACCAATTTTTAAAGCCGAAGAAGGCGTACCCTCTCCAATAAACGGACTTGTAGAAATAGTGGCCTCAGGTAGATTCCCTTGTTGCAAGGAGAAAGTCAGCACTTTATTTCCGCCCAAACTATGTCCGTAGAGCACTACCGGTAATGCGGGATGTTCTGTCCGCATCCAGTTGACCAGCATATCGATTTCAGACATACATTGCAACAAGGAGCGAACGTGTCCCCGCTTCCCATCAGACTTCCCATGGCCGTAAGCATCAAAACCAAAGCATGAATAGCCTTGGCTAGCATAAAAATCAAAAACATGATCGTAGCGTCCAATGTGCTCACCAAGCCCATGCACAAAGCCAATACATCCCTTAGGATGACTTACTTCTTGCTTTACTCGATAGATCTGTTCGCCATATTCATTTTGCCAATGCGATACTGTTCTTGCCATGTTGTTGCTTTGAATCCTGAAGATACAATAAGTGTTGTCTAGGTAACGAAAAGGACAAGAGAGAAAGGGCGTAGAAATCAGAAAAACACTTGTTGCGCCATTCGGAAGGTATTGGCATGCGCATCGATAATGTCTGCAATTCTTGGAGAATAACCTCCTCCCATGCTCACTGCTACTGGAATGTTATTGCGATGTGCCGTAGAAAATACAAATTCATCCCGTTGTCGACATCCAGCTCGGCTCATACTGAGTCGACCTAATTTATCGCTTTCCAAGACATCAACACCACTTTGATAGAGGATAAGATCGGGTTGTACGCGATCAATCAAGGCAGGCAGGGCCTCATGCAATAAACGGAGATACAACGAATCGTCACATTGATCAGGTAAGGCGATGTCTAAATCACTTTTCTCTTTCCGTAACGGATAATTTTTGGCGCCATGCATACTAAATGTAAATACTTCTGGCCGATGCTGAAAAATTTTCGCATTGCCGTTGCCTTGATGCACATCTAAATCTACGATTAAGATTTGCTTGACCAATTCATGCTGGAATAGATAGTTGGCTGCGATGGCAAAATCGTTAAATACACAGAAGCCTTCACCATGATCTGCATAGGCATGATGGGTACCTCCCGCAATATTCATACTTACGCCATGTTCCATGGCGTGAAGGCAGCACTCTATAGTCCCATGAGCAATGACCCGTCCCCGCTCCACCAAGGCCTTACTCATCGGAAAGCCGATAGGGCGTGCTTCTTTGCGACTTAAACGTTGAGTTTTCAGCTTCTCCCAGTACTCCGATGTATGTGTCCACAATATCTCGGTTTCAGACAAACGCTTCGGAGCAAAAAAGTTGGCGGAAGTTACCGTACCCTCATGCAATAACTGCTCGGGCAACAACTCATATTTCTCCATCGGAAATCTATGTCCCGCTGGTAGCGTGTATTTGTAAATAGGTGAATAAGCAATCTTCAGCATTGTTTTCAAAATTAATTGAAAATTTTAGTTGGAAACGCAACCAGATTATTAAAATTTTTGTATTTTTAGGAAAAATTGAAAGTTATGAAACAAGTGCTGAATATTAATGAAGTACCCAGAGAAATTTTCGATCCAATTGATGGAATGAACTACTGGGATTCGCCGATGGAGAGAGGGGTTCGTTTCTTACAGCATAAATTAAAATTCCGCAAATTCATTAGGACTGAAGAAGGTGTGTTTGAGTTCACAGAAGCTTCGCCAGACCTACCCTATGGTGGTATCAAAGACCACAAGTTGGTTTTTTCGAGCAAGAAAGTTTTGGTTTAAGCCCATACCACCCTACTACCGATTGCCCGCCCCATCCTTCGGATGGGGCGGGTTTCTTTTATACACTTGTAAGGTTCTTACCAAAAGCGTTACTAAGCAATAATGACCCCGAAGGTAATCTGCTTGATGGTAGCACTTGTCGCCTGCAACAAGTTTGGCCTAGGCCAAACTTGCTGTTCAAGTGGTGTACCCATCTCCAACTCCCTAGGATTGCCCAACCAAGAAGCCAACCACTTCCAAGCCCTCTTCAGCTACGATTACAACTACTTGGACCAGTTGAATACAGGCACAGAAAATCTTGGATCGATTAACCGCCGTCGACGCACACAAAGCGTACTAGCCCAATTCGGTTATACGTTCAACGAATACTTATCGGTAGAGGGATTGGCCTCTCACGTGAGTCAACTCCGTAGAAACACGCTCAATTCTGGTGAAGAAGAAAACACGAAAACTTCCGGAATTGGCGATATTGTTCTGCTCGGTAAATACAACGTATTTGGAGATGAGCTAGGTAAAGAACTCAGCATCGGTCTTGGCGCAAAGCTCCCAACTGGAAGTGCAGATCAGCTCAACAATGAAGGTCGTTTTATCATTGCGGATTTACAACCCGGTTCTGGAAGTCTAGACGGCATTGCTTGGCTGCGCTACAGCCTAAATATTACCAAAAAAGGCAGCCGATTCATTAGTATCAACCCCTCTTACAAATGGAATGGCAGCTACGATGACTATTTGAATAATACGGCCACTTATCGCTTCGGGAATGAACTTCAAATTTTTGCTGCCCTGAACGATCAATTCGTAGTTGCCGAAAAGCTGTTAAACACTTCGATTGGCGTTCGGTATCGAGACAGAGCGCGAGACCAACAGGCTATTGCCACTGCCGAGGAACTGGAATTACCAGGCACCGGAGGTGCCTGGTTTATCGCCGAACCTAGCCTACTCTACCAACTCAATAACTCGTTCGCTATCCTGATGAATGCAGATATTCCACTGTATTCCGACGTCAACGAAACCCAACTTACTCCTACCTATCGATTAAACGGAGGTATTGCCTTTTCTATTCCTACTAAACACTCGAACGAATGAAGTACTCCACCTCAAAATTCGTCTTCCTAGTCATATGCTTAGTCGGCATGATGGCTGCAAGTTGCAGTTCTTCTGATAGCAACATCGCTACGCCTACGGATAACTCTGGAAACAACGGAAATCCAAACAATCCCGACATTAACGATCCTGGAATCGACAGCCCGTCCACTAGCGACTGGCTAATTCCACCAAGTCAAGTCTTTGATGGCGGACCAGGCGTAGACGGAATTCCATCTATCGACAATCCACAGTACAACTCGGTTCTTGAAGTGGATTTCCTAGAAGATGACGACTTAGTAATTGGAATTAAACAAGGCGATATTATTCGAGGTTATCCCCACCAAATCCTCGACTGGCATGAAATCACCAATAGTAGTATTTCTGGTGCGCTCCCATTGGATTACTCTATGACTTACTGCCCGTTAACAGGAACTGCATTGGCCTGGAATAGAAACGTAAATGGCCAAACCACGGAATTTGGAGTATCTGGATTGCTTTACAATACCAACTTATTGCCCTACGACCGAAATACGAATAGCATTTGGTCGCAATTAAGAAACGATTGTGTAAATGGCCCGGCTATTGGAACCGAAATCGAAACTCTAAGAATTATTGAAACCACTTGGAAAACATTTAGCACCTTATTTCCAAACGCTGAAGTGTTGAATCGAAACACTGGTTTTAATCGCTCCTACGGAGTTTATCCCTATGGAGGATATATGACGAACAGCCAACTCTTATTCCCTGTGACGAACATGGATAATCGACTTCACCTCAAAGAACGTGTTTATGGTATTTCCATTGGCAATAGAGCTACGGTATATGAGTTCGATACATTTGGTACTGACCTAGAAGAAAGTATCCATGTGGTGAACGACGAAGTCAATAACATTGACGTAGTTGTGGTCGGAAGTAATTACCAAGACTTCATGGTGGCTTTCCAACGGCCGTTTTCTTTAGAGTTCAGCGCTGTAAACGATAATGAAACAGTGGTCATGACCGATAACGAAGGCAATACATGGTCCATTTGGGGAGAAGCCTTATCAGGCCCAAGACAGGGAGAAAACTTACCACTAGTAAATGGCTACATGGGTTATTGGCTGGCCTTTCCACCCTTCCATAGTCAGGTAAATATCTTTGAGTAAAAAATACACGCTGTTCAGCAGACATTTCTATTACTTTTGCGGCAAATTCTGACTAGTAATGAAAAACCATACTGTACGCGTTTATCCTTCTAAAGAAAACCTCCCAAAGGAAGATCAATTAGCTTGGAAATTGGCTAAAATCACGACCGATTATTCCGCACCAATTAGCGACGAAGCTATTGACATGGTCATTAATCGAATTATTGACAATGCCTCTGTGGCTGTTGCTTCGGTAAATCGCACACCAGTTGCCAATGCTCGAACACAAGCACTCGGTCACCCTAGAGGGAATCGAAAAGGAGCCAATGTATTCGGAATGCCAAACACGCACTTCGTTGATGCAGAATGGGCCGCTTGGGCCAATTGCACCGCAGTTCGAGAACTCGACTATCACGATACTTTTCTCGCTGCCGACTATTCACATCCGGCAGACAGCATTCCAGCAGTATTGGCGGTCGCCCAACAGTTAGGTAAAAGCGGAAAAGATGTACTTCGAGGTATTCTAGCTTCTTATGAAGTTCATGTTAACTTGGTAAAAGCCATTTGCTTACACAAACATAAAATTGATCACGTAGCACACCTTTGCCCAGCACAAGCTGCAGGGGTTTGCGCTTTATTGGGTTTAGATACAGAGACCACTTACCAAGCCATTCAACAAGCACTTCACGTCAGCGTGAGCACTCGCCAGAGTAGAAAAGGAGAAATTAGTAGTTGGAAAGCTTATGTTCCTGGACATGGCGCCAAATTAGCTGTCGAAGCCGTAGACAGAGCGATGCGCGGTGAGAAAAGCCCAAGCCCAATTTATGAAGGCGAAGACTCTGTAATTGCCTGGGTGCTGGATGGCCCTGATGCGAACTATACCATTCCACTTCCAGAGCCAGGTGAAGAGAAAAGAGCTATCCTAGAAACCTATACGAAAGAGCACTCTGCAGAATACCAAAGCCAGGCGTTAATTGACTTGGCTTTTGATCTAAGAAAGCAAATTTCTGATTTTAGTCAGATCGAAAAAATACTCATCGAGACATCCCATCACACGCACTATGTGATTGGAACTGGAAGTGGTGATCCGCAAAAATTCGACCCGTATTCTACCCGTGAAACGCTGGACCATAGCATTATGTACATCTTCACAGTGGCTTTAGAAGATGGTTTTTGGCACCATGAGAAGAGCTATACTCCTGAACGTGTACAACGGCCAGAAACAGTAGCGTTATGGCAAAAGGTAGAAACCATTGAAGACCCGAAATGGACAGAAAAGTACCATGCTGTTGATCCGAATAAAAAAGCTTTTGGCGGACGCGTGGTGATTACCATGAAAGATGGAAGTTCGGTTGCTGGTGAGCTCGATCGTGCTAACGCGCACCCGGCGGGTGCGCGCCCGTTCATCAGAGAAAATTATGTTCATAAATTCGATACACTCACCGAGAACATAATTTCTACCGAAGAACGACACCGATTTATTAACTTAGTGGAGCGCTTACCAGAACTTACTGCAGAAGAAGTGGTTGGTTTGAATGTTCAGGTAAGCCCAGATAAAATGCCAATGAACACTGCGGATAGCAGAGGCATATTTTAAGAATAACATCAAACTAACCAGATAAAAATGTCTAAAGACAAGTCTATCCGACTCGGATATGGGTTAACCGGAATTAAATTCGGTATGACAAAAGAAGAGCTCCAAGAAGCTATGGGAGCGCCTTCCGAGAAAGATTCCTTCACCAACGAAGACGACTCTACCATTACTGAAGCTTGGCATTACGATGAAGTCAGCCTATCCTTCACATTCGATGAAGCCGATGATTTTCGATTAGGGGGTATTTCCGTAAACAACGATGAATACCGCCTAAGAGATGTAATAGCTGTAGGGATGAAAAAAGAAAAAGTCCTCGATGCATTAGATGACCTCAACTTCGGCCCATATGGCGTAGAAGATATGAGTAATGAAGAAAACCCAAGCCATGAACTCGTAGCTTTGGACCATAAAAGTCTATACCTCTGGTTCGACGACGACCACCTCTCTGAAATTCAATGGTTTCCAGCCTTTGACGACAATGAGGAAGTCATTTGGCCAGATTAAATTCAGCACTGAATGATCATAAACAGTACCGACCCAAGAGCGAAAAGGAAACAATTAAGAGAAGGGTTAGATAGCGGTCAACTGCTCCAATTTCCAGGCGCATACAACCCATTAGTTGCACTCCTTGTAGAGCAACTCGGCTTCCCAGGCATTTATGTTTCCGGCGGAGTTATGGCCAATACGCTCGGCCTACCCGATATTGGAATGACGACCTTAACCGAGGTCACACAAATGGCCGCCAATATCGCCAAGGTAAGCGCATTGCCTACGATCATGGATATTGATACCGGCTTTGGGGAGATTATGAACGCCGCCCGAACCATTAAGGAAATTGAATACGCTGGGTTAGCAGGCTGCCATATGGAAGACCAAGTGTCTATTAAACGATGTGGGCACTTAGATAACAAAACACTGATTCCCACCGAAGACATGGTTCAAAAAGTAAGAGCGGCAGCAGATGCGAAAGCTGATCCAAACTTCCTCTTGATTGCCCGAACCGATGCTGCAGGTGTAGAAGGACTTGATGCCGCTATTCACCGAGCAAAAGCTTATGTAGATGCAGGAGCAGATATGATTTTTCCAGAAGCCATGCGCACTGAAAGCGATTTTGAAGCCTTCCGAAAAGCAATAGATGTTCCCTTGTTAGCCAACATGACTGAGTTTGGAAAATCTAAGTTATTGACCAAAACACAACTTGAGAATTTAGGCTATAATTTGGTGATCTATCCAGTGACCACGCAGCGTTTAGCTATGGGTGCTGTAGAACGCGGACTCCAAGCCATTCTAGAACACGGCACTCAAGAAAGTGTGGTACCTGAGATGCAAACCAGAGCTCGTTTATACGAAGTTGTGAATTATGAGGCGTATAATGCTTTGGACCAAAGCATTTTTAATTTTGAATTGAATAAAGACCAATAATGTCAGAAATCATACGTGCACCGAAAGGTCTCGCAGGTGTTATCACCGACGATACTACTATTAGCAAGGTTATGCCTTCCACCAACTCACTAACCTACAGTGGTTATGCCGTGCAAGACCTTGCTGAACATACTTCTTTTGAAGAAGTCGCTTACCTCATGGTAAACGGCGAATTACCCAATGCCGAGCAACTGGATGAATTCAACGCTAAAGAAAAGCAGTATCGAAGCATTCATGAGGATGTAAAAAAAGCCATTCGATTGTTTCCCAAAGAAGCACACCCAATGGATTTCCTCCGGACCGGAGTATCCTTCTTAGGCATGCTTGATGATCGAGTATGGGACAATAGTTCTGAAACCAACATGGATAAATACATCCGCTTATTGGCAAAGATCCCAACTATTGCAGCATATAGCTATCGACATAGCATTGGTGAAGACTTTATTGATCCTGTCGCTTCGTTGAGCTTTAGCGAGAACTTCTTCAACATGTGTTTCGGGCAAGTACCCGCAGAGGCAGTCGTGAAAGCATTTGATGTTTCGCTCATTCTATATGCTGAACACAGTTTTAACGCCTCCACGTTTACAACGCGTGTAATCACTTCCACGACCTCCGATATGTATAGTGCTATTTGTGGTGGAATTGGCGCATTAAAAGGACCATTACATGGTGGCGCCAATGAAATGGTCATGCACATGATGAAAGAAATCGACGATCCTTCGAAGGCTAAAGAGTGGATGTTAGATGCCTTGGCCAATAAGAAAAAGGTGATGGGATTCGGGCATAGAGTCTACCGAAGTGGAGATAGCCGAGTCCCTACCATGCACAAGTATGCGCAAAAAATGGCAGAGTATACAGGAGAGACGAAGTGGATGGATATGTATGAAGCATTGAAGAACACCATGCTTGAGGAGAAAGGCATTTATCCGAATTTAGATTTCCCAGCGGGTCCAGCTTATTACATGATGGGCTTTCCAATTGACTTTTTCACTCCAATTTTTGTTATGGCTAGAATCACGGGCTGGTGTGCTCATATCATGGAGCAAACTGCGAATAATCGGATTATTCGTCCGTTGAGTGCGTATACTGGAGTAGCGCAACGAGAAGTCCGTCCACTCGAACAACGTTAAAATGAAGTGGGCCTTATCCATCTTGTTGATGATTTCCCTGGCTTGTTCGGAAAAAACAAGAAATCCTGACGATTATGCCCCGAATGCTCGGCTGGCGGAGCTAGGTTTTGAATTGCCAGAGTTTAGTACGCCAGCGGCGAATTTCGTGAAGTATCGTCGGGTGGGCAATTTGATTTATTTGAGCGGCCACGGCGCTTGCGCGCCGCGTCCAGACGTAGCTACCGGAAAACTCGGGCAAGACCTGACTACCGAAGAAGGCTTTGAGGCCGCTCAGCAAGTAGGCTTATGCCTACTTGCCTCGCTCAACCACGCACTCGAAGGCGACCTCTCCAAAGTGAAACAAATCGTCAAAGTCAACGGATATGTCAACTCTACTCCAGAGTTTACCGAACAACACCTCGTTATGAACGGCTTTTCCAACCTGATGACCAGTGTGTTCGGAGAACGCGGCAAACACGCCCGAGCAGCAGTAGGAATGGCCAGCCTACCCATCGACCTTTCTGTGGAAATTGAAATGATTGTAGAAGTGGAATAACGCCACGATTTCCGTTAGCTTTAACTAATGGAAACGCCAAATATCGACCACCTCCGCTACCCCATTGGAACCTATAAACCACCCGTTGATATCAGTGCCGAGCTCGTTCGAGTTTGGATCAACGATATCGAAAAATTACCGCACCAACTTCGAGAATTAGTCAGTAATTACTCCGCACAGCAATTCGACACGCCCTACCGGCCAGGAGGGTGGACGGTTCGACAAGTTATTCATCATGTGGCTGATAGCCACATGAATGCCTACATCCGATTTAAGTGGGCACTCACCGAAGACAATCCGACCATAAAATACTATTTCGAAGATCGGTGGGCGGAACTGCCAGAAGCGAAAACAGCTCCAGTAGATGTATCGTTGAACCTCCTTGAAGCGCTCCACCACCGATGGGTACTTGCTATGAATCAGATGAGCACCAGCGATTTCCTGCGTCCATTTACCCATCCGGAAATAGGCAACACTAAAAGCCTAGCCTTTTATTGCGGTTTGTATGCTTGGCATGGCAAACACCACTTAGAACACGTACGATTGGTGAAATAAGCCT
>JAHQVX010000056.1 GCA_019634125.1 Saprospiraceae bacterium | reverse complement strand
GTGAGTTCCTTGCCTATTTTATCGCAGAAGGCATTGAAGCGCTTGCTCATTTCTTCGCCCAACTCTTCGATATTCGTTTCAATATCGTTGGGTTTGTATGGTACTTTAAATCCACTACCAAAATCGATGTATTGCAGCGTCTTAAACTTTTCGGCTACGCCGAAAAGGATGTCCGTGGCGTGCATAAACACATCTACGTCTAGAATGTCTGATCCGGTATGCATGTGTATGCCCTCAACATTAATGTTGAGGGTTTCTACAATTCGCTCCACTAAAGGCAACTGATGAATTGAAATGCCAAACTTTGAATCGATATGCCCGACGGAGATTTTCGAATTTCCTCCCGCCATAACATGCGGGTTGAACCGAATACATATCGGCAAATTCGGATAATCATGCCCGATTTGCTCTAGATATTCCAGGTTGTCAATATTAATCCGTACCCCCAACTCAATAGCAGCTTCAATTTCTTCATAAGAGACTGAATTCGGCGTATATACGATATCTGCAGGCGCAAAGCCTGCTTCTAAGCCAAGCTTAATCTCTTGATACGACACAGTGTCTAAACCCGCACCCTTCTGTTTCAATAGCGCCAACACATTCACATTGGTCAGGGCTTTACATGCATAGTTAATCTTCAAACTAGGCACATGAAAAGCATTGACCATACGGTCGTACTGATCCGCAATTTTTTGCGCATCATAAACATAGGTTGGCGAGCCAAATTCGTTGGCTACATGGGCTAAAGAGAGGCCTTGGATATCCATGCCACAAGTATATGCACGAAAACTCAAAAAAATAAGGAAACGAAAAAAACTTATTTCGTTTCCTTATTTTTATCTTTGCAGCATGAAGAAGACCATTGAACGTGACGAGAGAGGCTATTTAATTATGCCCGATGAATTATTAGAAAAGTGTGCTGAACACTTTATGAAGATTGGAGTACGCAGCGTAAGCATGGACGATATTTCTAGACACTTAGGCATTTCCAAGAAAACACTTTACCAATACGTGTCCAACAAAGGGGAGTTGTTGGCTAAAATTATTCGACTAAAAGTCGTGCATGTAGAAAGAGACCTAAGCGCTATCTTCTCTGGGTCTTCTACGGCTTTAACGGCTTTCATGGACTATTCAACCTACCCGCTCGACAGCTATGGCTGGATTAATCCTAAAGCCGTCTACGATCTAAAAAAATATTATCCTACTGCTTGGAAAATATACCAAGACCACTTAGAGGTATTTACCTATACAATCATCGAAGCCAATCTTTCTCGTGGAATCAAAGAAGGGCTCTTTCGGAAATCGCTCTGCACCCCAGTGATCACCAGCATCTATTTAAGGACAATTGTTGGGTTATTTAATTCCAACGAATATCCCTTAGAGAAATTCACCCCTGCTCAGGTAATGAAAGACTATTTATGCTATCACTTGCATGGAATCTGTACTGAAAAAGGAGTGAAGATCATCACAGCAGCCTGTAAAGAGAAAGCCTAATTAACGAAACGGAAACGGAAAAAATTTTTTTCGTTTCCTGAGTAATTGTTTTCGTTTTTCTCCTACCTTTGCTTTTGTGACCCAAACACAACAAATAGATATTTCTTTCTTAGACAAATGTCTTCAACTCTTCATGGAACTAGGCGTGAAAAGCGTGTCCATGCAAGACGTAGCAGCAGCTACAGGCACTTCAAAGACCTCACTATACGATTCCTTCAGCACGAAACAAGAACTGGTTGATGCCGTCATTAACTACGACTTTGAATTTGTGACCCAAAACTTAGATCGAATCCAAAAAAACAGTTCAAACGCCATCGATGAGTTACTACAAATGAGTGAATTCATCATTAAGCGTTTTGGGCAGTGCAACCCGTGTTTGCTTTTCGATCTGAAAAAATATTATGCGACCAGTTGGGAAAAATTCATGCAGCTAAAACAAGCCTTCATGAATCAACACATTTTAACCAACCTTCAAAGAGGCCAAGCCGAAAATTTATACCGGAAAGATTTTGACGAGGAAATCATCTCCAGAATCTATTTCTCAAAAATGGAAGCGTTTTTTGACGATCAAGTTTTTCCCCAAAGTCGGTTCCATTTCGTCATGGTACATAAAGAATACATTATTTATCACTTAAGAGGCATTGCCTCCAAAAAGGGACACGAAATACTAGACATCTCCCTTTCACTGAAAAATAGGATTGCATGAAAAGATTAGGATTGTTATGGCTGTTTTCTGCCCTTGTGTATTACGGAAATGCACAGGAAAGGCTAGAACTGACCTTAGAACAAGCTCAAGAGATTGCCTTAGCGAACAATTTTACACTAAAGGATAATCAACTAGATACCGAAATAGCAGAAGCCACGGTAAAAGAAACGATTTCTATAGGCCTGCCTAAAATTGATGGTCGCTTAAATTATACAGATAATCCTGTGTTACAAGAATCTCCAATTCCTGCGATCTTTTTCGATCCAAATGCGGCAGAAGGAGATTTAATTTTCTTACCGTTCGGAGCCAAGAAAACTTCAGCTGCAAATATTTCACTTGACCAACTCTTGTTCGATGGCACTTACTTACTTGGCATAAAAGCCGCGAGAGATTTCGTGAAACTTCGTGAGAAAAGAGAGAAAATCACAGAACGTGATATTCGTTTCGATGTGGCACAAGCCTATATGGGCGCACTCATCGCACAAGAGAATATTGATATTATTGAGAAAAACATCTCTAATGTTAGTCAGCTAAAATCTGAAGTTGAAGCCACCTATGATGCAGGTTTTGTTGAACAACTTGATGTAGATCGATTAGTGCTTTCTTTGGCAAATCTAGAAGTACAAAAAAACAGCTTAGAACGCATTAAGCAATTGAATTACAATGTCTTAAAAAACACCTTAAGCGTTCCAACCTCAACTGAAATCGTACTTACTGAAGCCATTGCAACTATGGAAAATGACTTGATGGACCAAGCTATCCTTTTGGAAGATCCTTCAGAATGGCCCGAATATGAAGTTTTAAGAATCCAGGAAGAGCTAGAGACCAAAAACATTAAGCAGTATAAGTTAGGCTATCTTCCTAAGGTGCGACTCTTCGCAGATGCGGGATACTTTAACGGCCGTGATAGTTTTTCTGACTTGTATTTTGAAGGCAATAGATGGTTTGGGGCGTTCAACTACGGCGTAAATGTTAATATCCCCATCTTCGATGGGAATATGAAAAAGGCACAAATCCGAAACGCCACTGCTGTTCGAGATAAAGTGTCCAATCAACTACTCCAACTTGATCAGCAAGTGGACATTGCTGTAGCCAATGCCCGAATCAATTATCAAAATGCATTAGCACAAGTAAAAAGCCAGAGAGACAACATCCAACTTGCAGAAAAAATCTACAGCGTCACGCAAATTAAATACCGCGAAGGCGTAGGCTCTTCCCTGGAGTTAAACCAAGCGGAACAAGAATTATACACCACACAACAAAACTATATTAACGCCTTGTATGAGCTCCTGCTCGCCAAGGTAGACCTCGAAAAAGCACTTGGCAAATGAGAAAATTAATCCTACTACTTGCAGCGCTTCCTATCCTTTTTACAACAGCTTGTAAAAAAGAAAAAGCAGAACCTACGCTCGAAGAAATCCTTGCAACGGGAGATTTTGACACTATTGTTGAACGACTTGAACAAGAACAAAAAAACAGTCTAGAGATCGACCGCGCCATTCGTGAGCTCACCGCAAAAAAAATCGAGCTCGATACCACTGTAAAGAAACTTCCCTTAGTTACTGCACTGCAGCTTCAAGACTCCCTCTTTAAACACTATGTAGAAGTACAAGGAAGTGTAAAAACAAAGGATGACGTTATGATTTATCCGGAGTTTTCGGGCGTGATGACCAATTTATATGTGCGCGAAGGCCAGTATATCCGAAAAGGGGCATTAGTTGCCCGCGTGGATGACGGTGGAATGAAGCAACAAATTGCCCAGCAGGAAGTTCAGCTAGACCTAGCAAAAACTACCTATGAACGCCAGAAACGACTTTGGGATCAAAATATTGGTTCGGAAATTCAGTATTTACAAGCCAAGAGTAATGTAGAAAGTTTAGAGAAAGCCATTGCAGCCATGCAAAGCCAACTCAGCAAGGTAAATGTATATGCACCATTCAGTGGTATTGTAGAAGAAGTAATCACCAAGCAAGGTCAGGTCGTTAGCCCAGGAGCTACGCCACTCTTCCGACTTGTCAACTTAGGCACTATGTACGTGGAAGCTGAAGTACCCGAATCCTACTTACCTAAAATCAAACGCGGCACTCAAGTGGAAGTCGAGTTTGAAGCCTTAGACCGCAAGTACAACAGCACCGTCCGACGTATTAATAACACCATCAATCCAAATAGTCGCAGTTTTATTGTGGAAGTCAATGTGCCGAACAAAGACCGATTAGTGAAGCCGAATTTGATTGCCAACCTACGACTCAACGATTACACCAACAAAAACGCCATACTGATTCCAAGCAGTCTAATCCTTGAGAATGCCAATGGCGATAGCTATGTATTTGTTGCAGATAGTTTAAACCAACAAAACGAAACCATGGTCTCCAGAACACCATTAGAGCTGGGAGAAAGCACAGAAGATGGATATGTAGAAGTGCTTACAGGTCTTGAAACAGGGCAGCAAATCATTGAAGAAGGAGCCAAGAATTTAGAAGATGGAGATGAAGTAAGAATCTACTCCAAATAAATCCAACAAGCCAAAGCATGGATAAGATAAAAAAGTATTTCGGACTATCGAATTGGGCCATCAATAACCCCATGACGGTTTGGGTAATGATCTTCGCCTTATTGGCTGTGGGTGTACTCACCTATGTGAATATGCCCAAGGAGGATTTCCCTGAGATTATAGAATCAACCACTTATGTAAGTACAGTTTTCCCAGGAAATGCTGCCGAGGACATCGAAAAGTTGATTACAGAACCTCTAGAAGAAGAATTCAAGAACATTACTGGAGTCGGCGATATTTCTTCCCAATCGCTTCAAGATTACTCCATTATTACTGTTGAATGGGACGATACAAAAATTACGCCCGAAGACGGCAAACGGAAAGTAAAAGATCAGATCGACCTGGTAAAGGCAGATTCTAACTGGCCGACATTGGATACTGGAGCTCCTGTAGACCCAAATGCCTTCGATTTGAATATTTCTGAGGAAACGCCAGTGATCAACATCAACTTAACGGGCGAATCATACACCCGTCAGCAATTAAAAGGTTTTGGTGAGTATTTAGAAGGCCAAATTGAGGCCCTAGAAGAAGTCAAAGAGGTAGACATTTTAGGTGTAGAAGACTTAGAAGTTGAAGTGGCTGTAGATGTCTATAAAATGAGTGCTGCTGGGTTGTCATTCAACGATGTAATTGGCGCCATTAGTAACGAAAACACTACCATTAGTGGTGGTAATGTGGTCAGTAATGGCTTAAGAAGAAATCTCCGAGTTGTTGGCGAAATAGAACAGCCCAGCGAACTCAACAATATTGTGGTAAAGAGCGAAGACGGTATGATTTACCTTCGCGATATCGCGAAGGTAAACTTTAAAGAAGTCGATAAAACCACTTATGCCCGTAATTACCAGCAGCCAGTAGTGATGCTGAATGTGAAAAAGAAAAGTGGCAAAAACTTACTCGACGCGACCGATAAAGTCAAAGACATTGTCGCTGATGCCCAAGAAAATGTCCTGCCTAAAAACTTAACTGTCGAGATTACTGGCGACAGCTCTTCTAGAATCCGAAATCAAGTTTCTGAATTAGAAAACTCCATAATTTTCGGGGTATTGCTTGTAGTGGGGGTTTTAATGTTCTTCTTAGGCTTTAGAAATGCCGCTTTTGTTGGCATTGCAATTCCGCTATCCATGTTACTGTCTATGGTATTATTGCCTCGTATTGGGCCAATGATTACAGGGAGTAATATTTCCTTAAACACGATGACATTATTCGCATTGATTATGGGACTTGGTATGTTAGTAGACAACGGAATTGTTGTCGTCGAAAATGTTTATCGAAAAGTGGCTGAAGGTATTGAGAACAAAGAAGCGGCTAAACAAGGGGTAGGTGAAATTGCATGGCCTATTATCATTTCCACCTTGACCACTTTAGCTGCCTTCTTCCCATTGGCCTTTTGGCCAGGCATTATGGGTAAGTTCATGGTGTACTTTCCTGTGACCTTATCGATGGTATTGGCTGCCTCTTTATTCGTAGCATTGGTCATCAACTCTATGCTCACGTCTCAATTCATGTCGGCCGAGGAAAAACCGATGAAGTTAAAAAGCTTAATCTTCATTTCCTCTATACTATTCCTTATTGGCGCCTTGTTTATTGCTTCTGCATACATCAATAATCCACAACTGCTCAAAGGAGTAGGAGGTTTGCTTGCTATCGTTGGGGCAGTTCTCTCAATCTATGGCTGGGCAAGGCGGAAAAAGACTTCTATTTTCAAGGCCGGTCTAGGCATTCTTGGATTGGCCATTTTATTCTTTCTATTTAGCAATAATGGTGCAAGCGGCTTAAGAGGCTTCGGTTCGCTTTTTATTACTATTGCCTTATTACTTTGGACCTTTAAATACATCATTACTCCATCCACGAATTGGTTCCAAAACCGCTTTTTGCCTTGGCTGGAGGGTGTTTACCAAAAGGCACTAGGCTTTGCTTTGCATGGAAGATATATTCCTATTATTGTTACCGCGCTAACGCTGATGACTCTCGTGGGCTCTTTTGTGTTTTTTGGAATGCAAGCAGGTTCTGGGAAACTACAAGTCTTGTTCTTCCCCGACAACATCGCCAACCAAGCCATTGTGTACATTGAGTATCCCGAAGGAACAGACATTGAAAAAACCGATGCCCTTACGAAACAAGTTGAACAAGATGTCATCAAGGTCGTAGATCAGTATAAGGTAAATTCAGACGATCCTATTTATGGCGCATTGGCCAAGGTTCATGGAAATGGCTATAATCGAATGGTGGAAAGCGTCATTAGCCAAGTTGGCGAAGGCGCAGGCGACCCGAATACCGATGGTGGAAACAGCAGTGAAATGCCGCACAAAGGCAAAGTAACTGTTCAGTTTAGAGAGTTTAAGCTTCGCGACAACACCAATACCAACGATATTTTAGAAGAAATTCGTGAAGCCGTTAAAGGCTATCCTGGCGTTATTATTACGGCCGAGAAAGACGCGAATGGTCCACCAGCTGGTCCGCCGATTAATTTAGAATTGGCTGGAGAAAACTACGAAGATCTTTATGCATTAGCCACAAATATCAAAGGCTACATCAATGATCAAAACATTCCGGGTATTGAGGAGTTAAAGATTGATGTAAATACGAATAAGCCTGAAATGGAAATCTATGTTGACCGAGAAAAAGCTGGAAACTTTGGCTTAACTACAGCTATGGTGGGGCAAACACTTCGTCAATCGTTGTATGGCTGGGAAGCTTCTACTTTCAAGAAAGACGGCGAAGACTACAAGATCATGGTGCGTTTCAATGACGATTCAAGATATAACATCAATGCACTTTTAAATCAGAAAGTGACGTTTAGAAATAATCAAGGTCGTTTACTTACAGTGCCGATTTCCAGTGTGGTTTCAACTAAAAACACGGCCACGTTTAGCCAAATTAAGCGGAAGAATCTAAAACGTGTAGTTACGGTTTACTCGAATGTGTTGGAAGGCGCCAACCCCACTCAGATCGTAGGACAGATTGATAATCTATTGACGAATTATGATATGCCAGGCGATGTGAATTATCGATTTACTGGAGAGCAAGAAGAACAAGCCGAAAATATGTCGTTTCTATCGATTGCTTTTGGTGTGGGCTTTACGCTGATTTTCTTGATTATCGTTGGTCAGTTCAATTCCTTGTCCAAACCAATGATCATTGGTTTGGCCATCATGCTGAGTTTAACTGGGGTGTTTATGGGCATTGCCATTTTTAAACTCAACTTCATCATACTCATGATGATGCTCGGAATCATCGCATTGGCAGGTATTGTAGTCAACAATGCCATCGTATTAATCGACTACACCCAGTTAATGATCGATCGAAAGAAAGAAGCATTAGGTGTTCCACAAACCGATATGTTAACTCGGGATCAATATCGCGAAGCCATTATCGAAGGGGGTACGGCACGTTTAAGGCCTGTTTTGCTTACCGCGATTACTACCATTTTAGGTTTGGTGCCTTTAACCATTGGATTGAATATCAACTTCTTCACGTTATTTAGCGAATTTGACCCTCAGATATTTATTGGAGGCGACAATACTATATTCTGGAGACCAATGACTTTAACCATCATCTTTGGTTTGTCTTTCGCGACCTTTTTGACGTTGATTGTTGTTCCGGTGTTGTTTTTCTTGCGCAATCGATTAAAAATCCGTTTTTCTAAGAATGCGCCTGACAACTTAGGTTATGACAATGCTTCTGAAGCTGCCTAACTGCTTTTTTTAATGATTTGATCAAAAAAAGTTTTGAGGCTTTAAAAATCTTTTCTTATGTTAGTAGCGAGAGAGGGATGACGCCGTAAGGCGACATCCCTCTTTTTGTATTATTTAACTTTTTTCATTAACCCCCCTTATCATGAAAAAGAATCTAACCCTTTTTGCATTGGGCTTATTCGGCCTCTATGCATGCCAAGACGAAACCACTGTTGACCCTGTTCAGTTTGAAGAACCCCTGACTTTTACTGTTTCTGAAGATGAATCCAACTCGGTACTATTAGAAAAACCTATATTTTCCCAGACAGGAACAACCGACACGATCACCTATTGTGGTGAAACCTCCAGTTATGATATGCTTGGCGCTGGACGTTACGACACTGGTCAGTTCACTTTAGCGAACGACGAAGAATTTTTGTACATCACTATGACTGCCGAAAACAATTGGAGGTTTTGGTGGGCAAAAGTATATGTTGGTGATTGCGTAGCCATGCCTATTGATTCGCATGGAAATCCCATTGTTGGTGATTTCAACCTAGATCCTTACGATGCTACTTCTGCCTACAATACTGAGATTAAATTCAAAGTGCCAATTGCCGATATCAGCGATGAGACCTGTATTGCTGCTTATGCACCTATGTATAAGCAATACTATGGCTACCTCTATTTTGTGAATTCATGGGCACATGGTGAATATGAGTTTGAAGGCAACAGAACAGACTTCTTTACCAGATATAAAGTAGGTGTTTGTGAACAAGTAGAGGAAGAAATCAACGAGTGTGGTAACCTGAATGTGCTTTCTTCATTTGTTTCCACAGTAGAATTTGAGGAAATCAATAGTTTTGAAGGCAATGTGAACTATATTTTAACAGACTTAGCAGGAGATACTCAATTCACTTCAGGTGTAGCTGCTTTCGGAAGAGGAGTTGCAAGTGTTGATATAGATGTTCAATTACCTGCTGCTGATACGTATCGTTTTGTATTTAGTTTCCCTGATGGAGACTGTGCTGAAGACGTCTTTATCGATCAATTTATAGACGGATAATTATCCGAAATAGTCAATTTGACCGTAACCCCTCCCGGCTTTGCCGGGAGGGGTTTTTCATATACGATAAAAATTCTGATCTACCAAATTCTATATGTGTAGTATGCACATAACAAGCATTTTTTATTCCCATTTTCTTTTTCTATTTTCAGCGCTCACTTATAAAAAAACCGATGAAAAAACTCTTTCTATTTGCATTTGCAATTGCATTATTTGGCGCCTGTCAAGACTCTGAAACCGACTTTACCGATCCAGAAGCTACTTTAAGAATGGCTGATGATTTTACCCCTCCAGGTCTCCAAGGTAAAAACTGCGCATCTATGGGCGTATTAGACCGTCAAATTGCAGCAAATCCAGACCGATTTGAAAAACTACAAGCTATTGAAGCACACACACAACGTTTTATCAACGCTAAGCCTGGAAATGGTAATGGTAATGGTAACGGCGGTGGTGGTAACGGCGGCGGCGGAAACGGCGGCGGTGGCGGTGAAGAGCCAACGCCATTTGAAGGTGTTGTTACCATTCCCGTAGTCGTTCACGTCATTTATAGCAATTCTAATGAAAACATCAGCGCTGGCCAGATCCAGTCTCAAATGGATGTATTAAATGATGACTTCAGAGCGCTAAACAGCGATGTAGGACAAGTTCCTGCTGAATTTGCCGGCTTAGTAGCCGATGCTGAAATCAACTTTGTATTAGACCAGGTAATTCGTGTGCCGTCTAACACCACTTCTTGGGGAACCAATGATGCGATGAAGTTTAGCTCCAATGGAGGTTCCGATGTAGTAGACCCTGCCAATAAATTAAACATGTGGGTATGTAACATTGGCGGTGGAATTCTAGGCTATGCTCAATTCCCAGGTGGTAATTCTGCCACCGACGGTGTTGTAATGTCGCCACAATACTTTGGAACGACAGGTTATGTGTCTGCTCCATTTGATGGCGGTAGAACAACGACTCACGAAGTAGGTCACTGGTTAAATCTTCGTCACATTTGGGGCGATGGTAGATGCAACAGAGATGATTTCGTTTCTGACACACCAACTTCTGACCGTCCAAACTATGGTTGTCCAGCTTATCCTGTAAGACATTGCCGTTCAAACGACATGAGCATGAACTACATGGACTATGTAGATGATGCTTGTATGTACATGTTCTCTAATGGTCAAAAAGACCGTATGCGTGCTTTATTTGCAGCTGGAGGAGCTCGAGAAAGCTTCGTTCAGTAAACTTTTTTTCGTTTAACGTACTTCTACCCACCCCGGCTTTGCCGGGGTGGGTTTTTCTTTGCCGCACTTTCTCCTACAAACTGTACTTTTGTTTCATGCCGGAAAAAAAACTCTATCTCCTCGATGCATATGCCCTCATCTTTAGAGCCTACTATGGACTCGGAAAGAACTTCCTATACAATTCCAAAGGACTCAATGTAACAGCCATTATGGGCTTTACCCGCACTCTAAACAATCTCATTCAGAAAGAACAGCCCACACACATGGCTGTAGTCTTCGACCATAAAAGCCAAACCTTTCGAAGCGAAGAATTCGAATACTATAAAGCCAACCGAGACGAAACCCCGGAAGACATCAAAATTTCCGAACCAATTATCCGAGATATTATCGAAGCGTTCAACATTCCTATCCTGGAGGTTGCTGGCTATGAAGC
>JAHQVX010000055.1 GCA_019634125.1 Saprospiraceae bacterium | reverse complement strand
TCGCTCCTGGGAATTATTCCGTTCGGATTAACGACTTTGGAGCGGGCTGTAGAGTGCGAGAGATCGTCACCGTTGGCCAAGATATTACCATTTCAAATATCTCATCTACCAATACCCCGGCAGATTGTGGAGCTTCTAATGGAGGCGTAGATGTTGATGCAACGACTACTGGAGGTGGTCTAACCTTTACCCTTGGAGGAACGACGAACGGAGACGGAATTTTTAATGGGCTCGCTGCGGGTTCATATGTTGTAACTATTGCAGATGATCAAGGGTGCTCTATCGATCAGAATGTAGTTGTGCCAGAAAATACCACGGTTTCGATCGATTCGTTTGCGCAAACCAACTCAGATTGTACAAGTTCTACAGGGTCACTAGTCGTGAATGCTACAGGGTCAGGAAGTATTACATATACGATTACATACACCGTAGACGGGTCAATGCAAACCCAAGTAGATAACGGCACGTTCAATAATTTACCTGGTGGTGCTTATGATGTTGTGGTAACAGACGCGAACGGTTGCTCCGACCAAGCCCAAACTATCGTCTTTGAAAACAATGATATTTCTGTGACAGGAGTTAATCCTACTTCTCCTACCAATGCCTGTAGTGGTGATGGGTCTATTGCTATTACTGCGAATGGGACAAATGTTCAATTCAGTATCGATAATATCAACTTCTTTGGAATGAGCAATGCGCATACCTTCACAGGATTGGATGCTGGCATTTACATTATTTATATGCGCAACGATTTGGGCTGTACCAAAGAAACGGGTCAAATCGAACTGACTGGCCAAATTGAAATTACAGATGTCATCATAACCAATACCACATGTATGGAGAATAATGGTGCGCTCGAAGTTGTAGCGGTGGCTGCAGGTATTGAATTCCGTCTAGACGGCGGTATGTATGATAGCTCAAACATGTTTACTGATTTAAGTGCTGGAACATACGTTGTTTGGATCAGAGACGAAAATGGTTGTGAAGAAAGCGAAAGCGTTGAAATTATAAATGAAGGTTTTACCGAAATTCTTGACGCAACGCCCACCCAAACGATTTGTGGAGATCCTAATGGCACCATTACAGTGAGCGCAACCTCTATTACTGATTCTCTAGGATATAGTATTGATCGAGTGAATTATTCCAATAATAATGTATTTACCGATTTAGCATCGGGAACTTATACCGTCTATGTAAGTGATGAGTTTAGCTGTATAGATTCGTTAGAAGTAGTGGTTCCGGAAAGTTTCGATATTGAAGTATTTGATGTGGTGGTTACCGATGAGCAGTGTGACTTCCAAAACGGAGTTTTGGAAGTTCAAGCCAACGGCGGAACAGGTACATTGCGCTTTAGTATTAATGGCGGGCCGTTTCAATTAAGTGACACCTTTGAAGACTTAAGTAATGGATCTTATGATATTACAGTCATCGATGAGGTGGGTTGTTCAGTAACAGTTTCGCGAGATGTCGGCATCAATTGCGAAATAGCCTTTCCAACAGCCATTGCTCCAAATGGTAATGGTGTGAATGAGCTCCATCGTCTGTTGTACTATCAACCTATCGAAATTATAGAATATCGGGTCTTCGATCGTTGGGGTCAAGAAGTCCATACTCGAGAGAACTTTACATCTACCAATGCTTCAAGTTGGTGGAGAGGGGCAAATGCCGATGGACAAGTTGAACAAGCCACTTATTTATTCTACATTAAGTATGTATTTGAAGGCCAAGAAGTAGAACGAGAAGGTACGGTACAAGTTATTCGTTAAACCCTTCCCACAGAAAGAATTCCTTCCATCGCTTTGATGCGTTTAAGTAAAGCATCGAGCTCGTCGGTATCATCTACATAAAGATTGATTTGACCATCAAATACGCCATCATTGGTTTCAATACTTAGCGACTGAATATTGATTTTCATTTCTGAGGAGATGATCTTCGTGATCTTATTGATTAATCCGATATCATCTATCCCACTGAGTTTAATCCCAGTTAAGAACGCAATTTCTTTCTTGTTGGTCCATTTTACCTTAACAATTCGATAGCCATATTTGCTCATGAGTTGTACGGCATTCGGACATGTTGTTCGATGAATCTTTATGCCTTGGCCGATAGAAACAAAGCCAAATACATTATCACCTGGTATAGGATTACAACACTTCGCGAAGTGATAGTCGATATTGCCTTGCATGCCTCCCATAATGGTCAGGTCAGCATCTTTACGCATGAGTTTGTGTACGTCGGCATCAATAATGACGTCCTTGGTTTGAATCTCTTCGATTTCTTTCGGCGCGAATAATCGGTCGCCTTTAATGGTGAATTTTTTGAGTTCAGCTAAATCGATATTGCGTTTTGCAATTTCATAATGAAGATCTAATGCTGTACCTAAGCCAAAATGGTTTGTGATTTCATGTTGGTTTTCATGGCCAGTACTCAATTTCATCGCTTTCAACCTTCGAATCAGCATTTCTTTACCTTCCTGCGCAATAGTTCTTTTTTCATCTTTTAATGCTGAACGAATTCTCCCTTTTGCTTTGGAGGTTTTAACCACTTTTAACCAATCTTCATTTGGCCGTTGCTTTTTGGAAGTAATGATCTCGATTTGATCTCCGTTTTGGAGCTCATAACTAATAGGCTTGAGTTTGTGGTTGACTTTCGCGCCAATACATTGGTAGCCCACCATAGAGTGGATGTTAAACGCAAAATCTAAGGCAGTTGCGCCTTTTGGAAGGATGTACATATCTCCTTTCGGGGAGAAGGTGAAAATTTCTTCATCAAACAATTCAGACTTAAAGTTGTTGATGAATTCAATGGCGTTTTCACTTTCTTCTGGATTCTGCAATATTTCTCGTACGCGTTTTATCCAAATATCGAGGGTGCTATCCGTATTGTTCTCTTTGTATTTCCAGTGGGCTGCAATTCCCATTTCTGCGATGGCATGCATGCGTTCTGATCGTATTTGTACTTCTACCCAGCTTCCTTTGTGGCCCATTACTGTTGTATGTAAGGACTCGTAGCCGTTGGCCTTTGGATTGGAAATGAAATCTTTAAGGCGCTCTGGATTGGGGTTGTAATGATCGGTGACAATACTGTAGACCCGCCAACAATTGGCTTTTTCAAGTTCTGGAGGCGTATCTAAAATGATCCGTATGGCGAATAAATCATACATCTCCTCAAAGGCCACATTTTTCTTCTTCATTTTGTTCCAAATAGAAAAAATGTGTTTCGGCCGTCCAGTGATGGTATATTTTAAGCCCGCTTTATCGAGCGATTGCTTTATTGGCTTGGTAAACTCATTAATGTATCGCGTTCTTGCCGCTTTGGTTTCTTGAATTTTCTGAGTGATTTCATCGTAGGCTTCAGGTTCCTTATTCTTGAGGGCTAAATCCTCTAGTTCCGACTTTACATTATAAAAACCCAAGCGATGTGCAAGTGGTGCATATAGAAAAAGGGTCTCACTAGCGATCTTGAGTTTTTTCTCGCGTTTCATAGAACCTAACGTCCGCATATTGTGTAAGCGATCGGCCAGTTTAACCAGAATGACGCGAATATCATCGCTAATAGTCAATAGGATCTTTCTAAAGTTCACCGCTTGCATGGAGTCACTTGAGGTCAGGTCTACCACGCCTGATATTTTGGTAAGTCCATCGATGATGAGCGCCACTTTTTTACCGAATTCTTGTTGGATAATTTCGAGGGTGATTTCCGTGTCTTCCACGGTGTCGTGGAGTAATGCACATACCACAGAAGTGGCATCTAATTGCATTTCTTTTGCAACAATAATGGCCACTTCGATCGGGTGGGTAATGTAGGGTTCACCCGATTTCCTTCGGTCGTTTTCGTGGGCTTTTGCTGCTAATTCGAAGGCATCACGAATGGTTTTCATTCGTTTTTCGGTGTATTTGCCTTTAATTACGCGTAGAAGTTTCCGATAATGTCTTTGAATAATGACTTTATCTTCTTCGGTATATCCTGTATGTGTGAGTACGGCCATCTAGATTTGAAGTTAGCAAACTCTATTGATTTTTTACGTGCTGAAGGTATACTGTCGTTCCACTTTGGCGATTCGGACGATGTATTCTTCATAAAATTGCTCTTTACCCATTTTCTGAGCAATTTGGTGGTCGGAGTGGTTTTTCCAATTTTTGATGGCTTCGGTCGTTGTCCAGTAGGAGATGGTGCATCCTGCACCATCTGCATTCCTATAGCTTTCATGACTCAGATAGCCGGGTTGTTGTTCGGCTAGTTCTACCATTTCTGTAGCTAATTGTTGGTAGGCCTCAGTTGGATGTGGGTTCTTACTGGTGAATATCACCGCATAGTAGGGGGGAGGTGGCAGTTGCATCATCATAGAATAAATGTAAGGAATCGGATCTGCTTGCTAGTCGGAATTGTTATTTTTGGACAAACGGAATCCATGCGGTATTTACTTTTTGTGTTTGTGTTCTTAACCGCTGCCTGTTCCAGGCAGCGTATTCCCAGTCAATACGAACCGAATACTACTGAAATCAATGGAGAAATCAACTCCAAAGCCTCAATTGAATCGCTCATTGCCCCGTATAAAGAAGGACTGGATGCGGAAATGAATGCGGTGATCGGGCATTTCGCACATGATATGTATAAGAAACGTCCCGAAGGAGAATTGGGGAATTTTATGTGTGATGCAGTATTAGAGCAGTACAATCGATCTTCAGTAGCCGGCGATGCGCCTGCTCAAATGTGCTTTATGAATTACGGTGGAATTCGGGTTCAACATATCCCAGCTGGCGATATAACGGTTGGAAATATGTTTCAGCTTATGCCCTTTGAAAATGAGGTGGTTCGAATGGAGTTGACTGGCGAACCGTTACTAGCCTTTTTGGAAAAGACAGCCGCCTCCGGCGGCTGGCCAGTGTCTAAAGGTGTGGAAATGAACATCGAAAATAGACAACTGACAGCAATGACGATTAATGGCCAAGCATTTCACCCTACGAAGACGTATTCGATTTTACTGTCTGACTACGTGGCCAATGGCGGAGACGGTATGGCTATGTTAAAGGAAATGCCCAGAGAGAATACTGGTGTTAAAGTCCGCGATTATTTGATAGCCTATTGTAAATACAAGCAAAGTATTGGCGAGGAGATTCGTGCCGATGTGAAGGGTAGAGTGGTCAGTGACGAAGCCAATTAAAAACGAGAAAGATGACAACAAGAAGAGATTTTTTAAGATTGGCGGGCTTAACCTCGTTTTCAGTGGCTTTGCCGAGCCTTCCGCTGTGGGCGTTAGAAGGTAGAGGCGTGCAAAAATTAACGATATTACATACCAACGATGTGCATAGTCATGTTGAGCCGTTTCAGCGGGGGCGTAATGCTGGCCTCGGTGGAGCCGCCCGAAGGGCGGCGCTTATCCAGCAAATTCGGCAAGAAGAAGAACATGTATTACTCCTCGATGCGGGAGATATGTTTCAAGGGACACCTTACTTTAACTTCTATGGGGGTGAGTTGGAATTTAAACTCATGAGCGCCATGAATTACGATGCCGCCACCATCGGAAATCACGATTTCGACGGTGGAATCGATGGCTTAGAAAAGCAACTCGTACATGCCAATTTCCCATTAGTCATCAGTAATTACGATTTTTCCGATACTATTATGAATGGCAAAACACAACCCTTTAAAATCATTCGGAAAGGGAAGTTGAAAATTGGCATTTTTGGATTGGGTATCGAATTAGATGGGTTGGTTCCAGAGGCTCTGTATAAGAAAACAAGGTATTTAGATCCATTGCCCATTGCCAAACAAACCGCTGAATATTTAAAGCAGGAAGAAAAGTGTGATTTTGTGATTTGCTTATCGCATTTGGGCTATAAATACAAGTATGAAAAAGTAAGTGATCATGTCATTGCTGAACATTCTAAGGATATCGATTTAATTATTGGCGGGCATACCCATACGTTTTTAGATCAGCCTACTGAAATTGCGAATGCAGAGGGACAACGTATGCTCATTAACCAGGTCGGATTTGCAGGCATCAATCTTGGGCGTATCGATGTTTATTTCGATCAAAAGAAGGATGGAAGTCGCTTCGTGGAGGGCCAACCAATTCTTGTAAAATAGTCAGCGTTTACTGATTTTATTATTGGAGATCGCGCGTTGTCGTGAACATTTATGCCGATCTATTTCTTTACTCCGTAATGCTAGGTGTTTGGTCTTTCTACCCTGAACTCTTTGGCGCCACATTCTGAAGCTACTCGCTTTCATGTGTTTGCGCATCACTTTAATGACTTCCTGCTCCGATAAACCAAATTGAGCTTCAATGGCACTAAATGGTGTTCTGTCTTCCCAAGCCATTTCTATGATCCGATCGATGTCCCGTTCTTGCATTATTCTATAATTTGAATGGGTTGTTGGGGCCGAGCATAAGCATATCTTTGAATTTGCTCTGCTTTGTGGTACGCGTTCAAACCGGATATTGTTGCCGTATCGAGGGCATTTAAATTGATCCAGCCATCTTCTGCCACACTGCCATCAGGGAGGTAGATTGCCATAATTTCACCAATTACATGAATGGTTCCATTGGCTTTAATGTGGTATTCTTCTTTGAAGCGCATTCCAATCTTTACGCGACTTTCCTGAACAAAAGGTGCTGGAAAATCGTCGATGTATTCCGGGGTTAATTTGCAGGCATCGAATTCTGAAATCGATGCATCAAATTTTGCGGAAGTTGCATGAGCCTTGTCCGTAATGGCTGAGTGAATGTGGTTGATTGTATAGTAGCCTGAATCTTTGATGTTTTGGTAGGTGTGCCGAGGTACTTCATCGGTTGGGCGTGTAATCATCCCTAGTAGCGGTGGGTTGGATCCAATGTGTGTTACCGAGCTAAACACAGCTAAATTGGTTTGTCCGGAGGCGTTTTGAGTGCCAATTAAATTGGCACTCTTGAACCCGCCAATACAGTTGATTAGATTCAAACGGAATACCTTTTCCATTTTTTGAATGTCGGAGTTTGAATAGCAAAACATAGTTCTAGTTACCCAGTAAATGAGCATGAAGTTTTATCCAAATTGAATAAGTAGTAGAAAAGCCAACCAATTGCTGAAAGCCAAGAAGAAAACGAGTGCATTGATACTGCGCTGGCGCATAAGTTTATGAAATAATGCATCCGATTCTGGTCCACCGCCTAGATAATTCTTTTCTAAGGTTTTCTTCGAGCGGAATGGCACAAGGAATTGGTAATATTCTAGACCACGTAGTCGAATAGATTTCGAAAATTGGATAATGCGCTGCATTTGAAAAAATGATAAAAGAATGTATAAACCTGAAAATAGTAAGGTGCCATATGCTGTGAGTTGTATCCAATTCATTTCCAGTTGAAATTACGATGTATTTAACTAAAAAGCCTCAATTTTATATCATGGATCGAATTTGGGAACCTGTAGTTTTTGTGTTGGCTTCGGTGGTGTTGACTTATTTCTTTTACAAAGGGTTGAAGCACATGATTTTGAAACACGATGATGAATACAAGGCCTTTAAAGACAAACAAAAAAAGGATAAGAAAAAGTAGTTTATTCTGAATGCGGTTGGCCGCCTCCTTTAGGGCCGTAGAAAAAGACCCAAGTAGAAAAATCATCGGTGAAGTCGTAGAATCGGTGGTCAATACCCGCGGGCACAAAAAGAAAATCGCCTGGGGCGAATGGCATATGTTGTTGACCGTTTTTAAATTTTCCAGTTCCTGAGATAATTACATAGATTTCGTCTTTGTCATGGACTTCTTGCAGGTCTATCTGTTCGGGTTTGTAGACTTCTACTTCTAACGAGCCGTGGTTAAATAGTTGTTTAAAGGGCGAAGTGTGTTCGGCAAGTTGTTGGAGGGCATCCTTTGGAGAAATTTTCATGGTCTAAAGTTCGTTGAAAAAACCCCACCCCGAAGGGGTGGGGTAAGTTCTTCTAATACAAAAATGGCGTTTTATTCTCTCGTAAACGTGATTTCTTGGCCGCCCTGTTTTAATAAGAAACTGCCTTTTCCATCAAACTCCATGACAATTCCCGCTGGGTCGTAGGTGAAAGTGAGATCACTAGTGCGCGTTAAAGCGAGTTCACCTTGGCCAGTAGCTTGTGCACTCACTTTCCCGTCTCGAACATACACTTCAATATCTAATGGAATGGCATCCGTTTTATATAGGCCCGCAAAAATGGAAGCGTCCGTTGCAAACGTCATTTCGTCGCCTACTGCATCTTCGGCTTGCTTTTCTTCGACTTCTTCTATTTTATTAAAACGCGACTCAAAATCGCCTTGTTTAAAATGAAAAGAGTCTTTTTTATCGAAAGTCAACGTAACCCCTGCTTTGTCATCTTTAAACACCGTGTTACTCTCGGCTCGAAAAGTAATCGTTTCCTCATTACCAGCAATTTTAACATTCAAATAGCCATTCTCCACAAAAAAAGTTGGGATTAGAGGAATGTCTTCCGAAGAGTAAGTTCCAGCGTAAGTGTTTAAAATTTTTGGAGATACTTCAAATTCAGAAAATTCGGGGAGTTCGAAAGATTCATCGAAGTAAATCGACAGCAATCCCACAGCAATATCATTTACATTGTAGTTTACGCCATTAAAAATGGTAGCTATAGTAAAGTCCTCCTCAGGGAAATGACTTAAGTTGCTCACGAAGCCATCGATACCCCCATTGTGGCCAAAAGAAGTTTTGTCGTGAAAAGGGAATTCGAATAAGCCACGCCCATAGCCATCTTGAATATCCATCATACTTTCCAGTGAAGATTGGTTGACTAATTTCCCTTCAAACAATGCGTCAGCAAAGACCACCAATTCTGATGGGGTAGAACGAATAGAACCAGCTCCAAATGGAACCGACATATGTGTCTCTGTTGTCGTTACCCATTCAGAAGAACGGTAATTATAGGAAGTCGCCTCATTGCTTATCTCACCTAAATTCTTACCGAAAGAAGTGCGTTTGGAGTCGATTTTCTTTAAGATATGCTGATCTAGAGCTTGCTCAAAGGACTTTCCAGAAGCTTGTTCTACAATATAGGCTAACAACAAGTAGTTTGAATTGCTGTAATCTGCTTTAGTTCCGGGTTCAAAATCGGCGTCAAACGTCTCAATAATCCCAATGTGTTCCGCTTGTCCTGTGGGTTTGGTCATTAACGCAAAATATTTTGGCGAATTGGTGAAATTGAAAATCCCACTTCGGTGATTCAATAGATCAGAAATAGTGATTTTCTCTGCATTCACGATGTTTGGAAAATACTTGGATAAGAGGTCATCCAAACTTAGTTGTTGCTTTTCGGCCAATTGATGAATCAGAACCGAGGTATAAATTTTAGAAATAGATCCCACGTGATACACCGTAGATGCATCAGGGGTAGAT